>CAYTVB010000094.1:0-2169 GCA_964441735.1 uncultured Thermotogaceae bacterium | reverse complement strand
AAAAAGCTGGGTCCAGTAATGTTGTTGAATTACATGGAAATACTTCAAGGTTTGTATGCATGAAATGTGGAAAAACCTACAATAAAGAACAGCTGATAAAAATTCTGAAAAAACAAAATCCACCCGAATGCAATTGCGGTGGTTTGATTAAGCCAGATGTTGTATTTTTCGGGGAAATGTTACCTGAGGAAGCGCTGAATCAATCGGAAGGAATGAGCCTGGAAGCGGATCTTTTTGTTGCCCTTGGTTCGTCATTGGTTGTTTATCCCGCGGCTCAATTTCCACTAATAGCAAAAAGATACGGTAGCAGACTGGTAATTGTAAACAGAGGTGAAACCGGGCTCGACAGCATCGCTGATTACAAAATTGATGGTGATCTTGAAGAGTTTTCGCAAAATGTCATTGACTTGTTGGAGTGAGGAAAGCATATCTCCTGAAATCATTAATATCTCTTAATATTTCACAGAAATAACCTGCTTTTCTGGCCATACAGGCTACATAACCGGCAGAATAATCGGCGATTTCAAGATAGATCTTTTTTCTTCTATTTGCCAACCCCTCAAATAACTTATTATAGAAAGCAAGACCATCTTTTCCACCGTTTAGTGCCAACAGGGGCTCGTATTTCTTAATGTGTTCATCCAATTTCCCGATATAATCTGATTTTATATATGGCGGATTAGATACGATCACTTCAATGTCATCAAGATAGAGCATCAACGGTGTCAAACAATCTCCTTCCAGAAAAATGATATTTTCTACACCGTTCTTGAAAGCGTTTTCTTTTGCGAGATCCAGAGCTCCTCTGGAAATATCGGTAGCAAAAATCAGGCTTTTTGGAAATTTCTTTGCGAGTGCAATTGCTATTGCACCAGTACCTGTTCCTATATCAGCAAAATTTTCTCTAAAGCTTAGCTCATTTTCAATTACCATTTCTACAAGAGCCTCTGTTTCAGGTCTGGGAATTAATGCACGCTGATCAACCTTCAGCTCTTTCCCCAGAAAATTCACTTTCCCAATAACATAATCAAATGGTTCACCGGATATAATTCTATTTAAAGCATTTTTGAAATTTTCCAGTTTGCTTTTTTCTGGTTGTACTTCTTCGTCCAGATGAATTTTATGCCTCTGAATATTCAAAAATTTCTCCATCAGGTTATACACAACAATGCGGGGATTTTTTATCCCCGCACTCTCTATTTTCTTTACAGATTGTAAGTAAAACTCTCTTGTTTTCACAATCCCATCATATTTCTTATTTCTTCTGAGGCTTTTTCAGGTGACCAGGGTGGATCAAAGGTTAAATCAACATCTACGTTGTTAACACCTTCAACCTCCTGAACCTTTGACTTAGCTTCCTCAACCATAAAACCAGCCAGCGGGCACATAGGGGTTGTTAGAGTCATGGTTACCTTTACATTGTTTTCTTCATCGATATCGACACCGTAGATTAATCCAAGACTCACTATATCAAAACCTATTTCCATATCATAAACCTGTTCAAGTGCCTCCATTACCTGTTCCTTTGTAACATCAGCCATAAAAAATCACTCCTAATCGCTGAATTCATCCGATATTTCAATCACAGCATCTTCTCTAAACGGTACAAATTCATTTTCCAGCCAATTTTCCCAGTCCATCTGCTGTTTTTCTTCAAGAATAATATTTCTTATTTCTTCCCTGGCTTCTTCAAAGCTTTTATAACTTCCAGCATCGTAGTCATGTAAATATAAAACTGCAAAGATTCCATTTATGTTGACTACGCTGCCAAATAAACCTTCCTCAAAACTATCGAAAATTTCCTGTCTCTTTTTATCCTCTACTGAAGATAGGTCTTTCCGCGTAAGTTCATCCTTTTCTCTGGTAAATGAACTGAGCGGATTATCACTGTTCTGCGCCTTTGTAAGAAAGCTATATGCCTTTGAAAAGGTGTCAAATAATTCTACTGTGGCTACTATATGCTCTTCCGACTTTGTAAACTGGGATTTGTTGGAACTGTAATACTCATGCATTTCATCTTCAGTGACGGTCGCATTTTTTGTTACTACCGAAACCAGGGTTTCGAAAACCCTATTGAAAATAACGCTGTTGGTCAAATAGGTTTCATATGTTTCAAGTCCACCTATGTAGCCTTTTTTCAGCGTATAATATGAGTCAGCTTCTTCTCTT
>CAYTVB010000093.1:0-2171 GCA_964441735.1 uncultured Thermotogaceae bacterium | reverse complement strand
ATTTAAGGGAAAAACATAATAAAAGAATCTGTTTGAAAGTGTATTACTGCAAACTTGTCTAACTTCTTTTAATATTTTGCTGATAATTCTTTCATATAAGTTTTAGCATGTTCTATTGTTCTGAACGACTTCTGTAAATTTTTGCACTTGGAGAATTTTCCATTGTTTTCTTGAACTACAAAAACACAATAAGCATCCCTGTAATTCTCATCTTCTCCCTGACTCATTTCAACATACAGGCCATTGTTCAAGTCGTAATAATCTGTATATAATAATTGCCCATGGATATTTTTGAAATAACATTCTGATAGCGTGATAGCTTCCGTACCCTGTTGTTTCTTATATACTTCATTGAAAATAATTTTCGCCTTTTCATCCATTTTATCCCTCTTTTTCATTGTTTACTGTCAACTAAATAATAACAAACCAATATGGTTGAATAAGTACAATCGAAGGACAAAACTGAAAATGGCATTCTTGTAATGTACTATCATCTAGCGACATAGCAGAAATTTAGACGAAGCTTATAAAGTTTTTTACAACCGAATTCTAATCCTCACCAGTGAAGGTGGTGTAATACCGGTAAAAATCGTTCTTATAATAGCGCTTAAATGCAGTAGATTAAACTGTATAAACAATAGTAAAGTCTTCAATAAAGTTCTAAGTATTTATTGATCTCCCAGTCAGAAACACTTTTAGAATACTCAAACCATTCTTTATTCTTCATCTCCAGGAATTTACTAAATATATGCTCTCCAAGTATGCTTTGCATTAACTCGCTTTTTTTAAGCAACTGTAATGCATCGTAGAGATTATTGGGTAATGTTTTGATTTTCATAGTTTTCCTTTTTTGATGATCGAACTCAAATATATTGCCATCAACTGGCTGAACAGGAGGGATTTTATCTTCTATGCCCTTAAGGCCAGCTCCTAAAATTACTGCGAGAGCTAAATACGGGTTGCATGTTGGATCGGGATTTCTTATTTCCAGCCTTGTTTCCTCTTTTCTTGTTTCAGGAATGCGAATCATTGCACTTCTGTTTCCAAGAGCCCAGGAAATATTTATTGGTGCTTCAAATCCAGGTACCAGCCTTTTATAACTATTTACCGTAGGATTG
The DNA here is from genome assembly GCA_964441735.1 of uncultured Thermotogaceae bacterium. GTDB lineage: Bacteria > Thermotogota > Thermotogae > Petrotogales > Kosmotogaceae > JASMTM01. The sequence continues at coordinate 1,053 of CAYTVB010000093.1, read as the reverse complement.
GTTATTGCAGCAAACTCCGGAGTATACTTAATTATTCCAGATATGAAATATAGGGCATCTTTACTTAGTTGATGGGGTTCTTTTTCGTCATAAAAAGCATTCTTCCCATCTTTTCTTAAACTAATATGGATATGCATACCCGACCCATTTATACCTTCAAAAGGTTTGGGCATAAAGGTGGCATGCAATCCGTTCATAAGGGCTACCGTTTTTACAACCCATTTGAATGTCTGGATATTGTCTGCTGTTTTGAGTATGTCTGTATATTCAAAATCAATCTCATGTTGTGATGGTGCAACCTCGTGATATGCAGTTTCTACCTCAAACCCAATATTTTCAAGATTTAATACAATACTCTTTCTTGTCTCTTCAGCGCTGTCTATGGGAAGAAGATCAAAATAGCTACCTTTATCCAAAAGGTCCATAACAGGAGCGTTATTCTCCTTTGATTTTGACAGCAAAAAGAATTCCGGTTCAGGACCGGCGAATGCCTGAAAGCCCATAGACTTAGCTTTTCCAATAATTTTTAGCAAACGATATCTTGGATCACCTTCAAATCTGTTTCCATCTGGCAGATGAACATCACATATCAAACGCATTGTTTTATCGTGGTTTGACATCCAAGGAACAAGAACAGCAGTGTCAAAATCTGGAATTAGCTTCATATCAGATTCATCGATCCTGACAAAACCATCTATTGAAGACCCATCAAATAAAATACCTTTAGAAAGAGCTTTGTTTAGCATTTTGATAGGTATCTCTACATTCTTGAGAAAGCCATTTATATCTGTAATCTGAAGTCTTACAAATCTCACATTTTCCTTTTCTGCTATCTTCAAAACATCTCCACTGCTTTTCATCATTCGCACCACCTTAAAATTACTTTCACCAATTATACAATAATCAATCGTTTATATACAAAACATTACTCATTTATTGTACTAAGATTAAATAAAAAGCAGCATGATTTGTTTAAAACCTGCGGTGGACATTTTTTAGGTTCTTCCGCAAAGTATCTGACTAGAGCATCATAACCTTCACACTGAGTAGTTC
>CAYTVB010000092.1:0-2791 GCA_964441735.1 uncultured Thermotogaceae bacterium | reverse complement strand
TCCACCCAATTCTTGCATTCTTACTGACAAACCGCTTGTTCTTCCAGACGGTTCAACCCATACCCATCTAAGTACCACAGTTTATAACTTTGATCCAACTCTGGCACCTGAAGGTAAGACTATTTTAACTGTAATTCTTAATACCTGGAATGATCAATACTGGAGTGATCTTGCTAAAAATAATCGAAGCAAATATAACAATACAAAAGAAGAAATAAGAGAGCTTGTTCTTGAACAGGTCACCAGTCATTTCCCGGACATCAAAGACTCAATTGAAGTTGTTGATGTGTCTACACCTCACACAGTAAAGAGATACACAAACAATTGGCATGGTAGTTATGAAGGATTTGGTGTTACTCCTAAAGCATTAATGTCTAAACTTCCGAAAGAAGTACCGGGTTTGAAGAACTGTTATATGATCGGGCAATGGACAACTCCAGGAGGAGGTATTCCGCCTGCTGCCCTTGATGGTCGCAATATCGCTATTAAACTGTGTAAAAAAGACAGAAAAAGGTTTACAGGGAGAGCAACATAGACAGGTAACTGAGAGAAACTAAATCTTTTAAACAATAAATCTTTTAATCTTTTTTGCTATACACCCCTAGAAAAATGCAGCTATTCACCCTCGTGGGTGGGATCAATAATATAAAAAAGCCAGGGAATTATCCCTGGCTTTACTTATAATCGACAAATATCACCAGTTTACGATGTTGAGAAGGAAATCTTTATTATCACCTACATTAAGCATAGAATCTAATGAAGGAAAGAAGTCATCTACATCATCTGAGAAAAGATTGACATCAGTTACAGCAACTACCTTACCATTTCCAATTTTGTCAGCAGCTGCTACTGAAACATATGCAGTCGTTTGTGAATCGTAATCCTGATTTTCCATCAATCCTGCTTCTATACCTTTCTCATTAAATGTACTGGAATCGAAGCTTTCTACTAAATTAATTGAGCTTGATTCAGCAATCTTTATTGCGTCACCAAATACATTCAAGCTTGAAGCTGCAAAAAGAATTATAGAGTTGAGAGAATCTGTTGTTGGATGAGGTGTAAATAAATTAATTTCGGGCCATTCATCATTATTATCATAGTTATTGGCTGAATCTGTAATTAAGGAATTATCAAACTGTATATCAGCTCCTACTTGATTCAAAATGTAGTTTAGTTCACTGTTATCATAATAGCTATAAAATTCACCCAAAATAATAATCTTCTTTCCGTTTTGTACGAAATTTTTTACCTGACTAATTTCTGTATTACTGTAAAGCGATACAGGTGTGGGAATAATCATAATATCATACTGATCAGGTGCAAAACCTACATCTGAAGTAAAATCAACCTGATAATTCTCTGCTTCGAGAGTGTTTATCATTGTTCCAAAGAAGTTTTCGTCAACATAGCCAAACTGATTGTTGTGTGAATCGTCTATAAGAATACTTTGGGGTGAGAAATTCATGGTAGAAGTACATGAAATAAGCGCCATAACTACAACAATAACCGTGCTAAAAATCAATAACTTTTTCATAGTTACCCTCCTTTTATAAGAATGATGCTTCGATTATTAGAATAACACGACTATAATTATCGGGTATTAATACATACTATCAATACTGTATCTCCGAAACATCTACACAACAAAATGTTATTCAAATAGAAAAAAGCCGAGAATATTACGTAAGATTTTGGTCAGGGGACGGGTACTTGAACCCCGAAACCCGGGAAGATTATTGAAATTGCTATTGAAGATAATATGTAATTGTAGATTCTACAATTAATCTCTTTTACTTCGAATGTATTCTTTAGCCTTTTGATATAGATAGGGCTGAACAAATAGATAGGTAAGACGGTTCACGTCTTTTGATTTTTCGATAGACGACTGGACGATGGAGGTTAAACGTGGTTTTATAAGTGATGCCATCTCTGTTCACTGAATACGTACACAAAAATTCAATATTAAAAGCTTTTGCTCCAGTTTCTTCAAATAATTCTTTTCTCGCAGCCTCATCAGCAGTTTCATATTTCTCTCTGTGTCCATCCGGGATTTCCCAGGTATCATGATCTTGTTTTTAACACAATCAACTTTTGTCCATAATACGCTAGAATAAGAGCGTATATAATTTTTTCTTCTAAGAAATGATAATCATCATAGAAATCTACTGAAAGCATAGTTATTTTTCCTTTTCATTTTTTATCAGATACAAAGCTCGGTAAAAAGTTGAGATTATTTACTGTTTCATTGTCCAAGTTCGATATTTAACAGTTTCCACCTACCATCATCTGGTTCAAATATTATTCTGCAGTTAAATTGATACTGTTGCACTATATCATCTGAAGATTTGCATTCAATATATCCTTTTATTTTCCATTCATTTTTTGAAATATTGTCAACTTTAACTTCTTCTTCTCCTAAAAATGGAAATCTTGTTGTTCCAGAGATTTTCATTGCTTTTTCAATGATGCTTTGTGCTGCATAATATGCTTCAGTATCACAGGGTTCACTAAAATCAGTTGTGTTTCCCAGAACAATTAAAACCACAGAAAACACAAGTATAAAACCTATTGATCCTGCTCGCTTTTTCATACATATCATCCTTTTATATCTTAAATATAAAACTAATATCGTAGATTATAAAAAAATAGGTGTTAATCATTCAAAAACGGCTTAAAATTAAACAAAAGTATTTTTAGAAAGAATAAAGGGGTCAATTTTCTATGAGCCAGGAGCAATAATAGGTTGTGTCAAGTTACTGCTGTAAAAATAACCTGAATCCTAAAATAGGTT
>CAYTVB010000091.1:0-2970 GCA_964441735.1 uncultured Thermotogaceae bacterium | reverse complement strand
ACAACTTCAAATCCATTCATATATAGATTTTTTGACCCTATATGACTGGAATTATATAAACTCAGTACCCACTATATTTATGATAGCAAATTAACAACAGCTTTATAACCTGTAAGCTTCAAAATTGATCATCAGACAATTTTATATCTATAGACTCTTGCGTCTAATATATTTACTTTTATTATCAGTTTATTTTTTGTTCTTGCCTAAAACCTATTATTAAAATCTAAAGCGCCTTTGATTTTTCAAGCTCTATCACATATTTTTCTTATATCAGTTTGGGCCTGAGTTATCTTTTCATCACTTAGTGTATTTAATTTGAAAAGATGTATTGTTACTCCCGTACCAACTCCTAAAAGTATCAATGTTATATATGGATTCCAGATAATTATCATCGACAAAGCAAGTGTTCCCCACAAAAAGCATAGAGCGCCTATTCTCGCGCTCTTCTTTATTGCTTTATATTTCATATAACTGTATATGTAAGCACCAAAAACACCATGACTTATTAACCATACATAAAGTCTTCTAGAACTTCGCAAATAACAATAGGCAGTCAGTAGCAAGAAGGGGGTTGTTGGCAATATAGGCATTACAATTCCAACAATACCCAGACCCAAAGAAACCGAACCAGCTATCAACAATAATTTTCTCTTTATTTTTTTAGCTAACATAGCCTCACGTCCAATACTTTCATGCATTAAATACTCATTCTTCAACTTCACTCATGGGAATATCAAGAGCTTTTGCCAGACCCTCTCCATAATCTGGATCTGCTTTCATGCAGTTTTTAATATGCCTGATTTTTATTTTCTTTGGTGCATCTCCCATATGCCTTGCTGTGTTACCAAATAATGCCTCTTGTTGTTGCTTATTCATTAACCTGAATAGTTTTCCAGGTTGAGTGTAATAATCATCATCATCTTCCCGGAAGTTCCAGTGATCTGCTGCACCCTTTATTTCAAGAGGTGGCTCTTTGTAATCCGGTTGTTCCTGCCATTCACCATAGCTATTTGGCTCATATCCCAATGTACTTCCTGCATTATCATCAACTCTCATTTTTCCATCACGATGATAGCTATTGGATGGATAACGGGGAGCATTGACAGGAATTTGATTATGGTTAACACCAAGTCTGTAACGCTGTGCATCTCCATAAGAGAATAATCTTCCTTGAAGCATCTTGTCAGGCGAAAAACCAATACCGGGAACAATATTTGCAGGATTAAAAGCTGCCTGTTCAACTTCGGCAAAATAGTTTTCTGGATTTCTGTTAAGTTCAAAATAACCGACTTCAATAAGTGGAAATTCCTTTTTATACCAAACTTTCGTTAAATCAAAGGGATTGTAAGGCATTTTCTCTGCCTCTTCGAGTGTCATCACCTGAATATACATTTTCCATCGAGGATAATCATCTTGTTTAATACTTTCAAAAAGATCTCTCTGGTGACTTTCTCGATCTTTTGCGACAATCTCTTCAGCTTCAGCATCCGTAAGATTTTTGATACCTTGCTGGGTAACAAAATGAAATTTAACCCATATTCGTTCATTGTCCTCATTGATCATGCTGAACGTATGACTTCCATATCCATGCATATGTCTATAAGAGTAAGGAATACCTCTATCACTCATGGTTATTGTCACCTGATGAAGTGCTTCGGGCAATGATGACCAGAAATCCCAGTTGTTAGTTGGACTTCTCATATGCGTTTTGGGATCCCTTTTAATAGCATGATTTAGATCTGGAAATTTAAGAGGATCACGTAGAAAGAAAACCGGAGTATTATTTCCAACAAGATCCCAGTTTCCTTCTTCTGTATAGTATTTCATTGCAAATCCACGAATATCACGTTCTGCATCAGCAGCACCGCGTTCACCAGCTACTGTTGAAAAACGTACAAACATCTCTGTTTTCTTACCAACCTTTGAGAATAACTTCGCTTTCGTGTATTTCGTAATATCATGCGTTACGGTAAATGTCCCGTAAGCACCAGATCCTTTCGCGTGCATCCTTCTTTCAGGAATAACTTCACGATCAAAATGAGCCAACTTTTCCAGATACCAAACATCCTGAAGAAGCATAGGACCCCTTGGTCCAGCAGTCATAGAATTTTGGTTATCTACTACAGGCGCTCCGAAAGCTGTTGTTAATTTTTTCTCTTTCTTTTTTTCCATATCTTTTTTCTTTTTCATATCTTTTTCTTTTTCGTTCTTTTTTCCCATACTAAAACCTCCTTATTTTTTACCCACATTCAAAAGGCATTTTGGACATATTCCCTTAAGATTAATTTCTTTATCTTTGACTTCATAACTTTCAAGAATTTTTTCAAAAAACCCATCCATATTAATATCAAAGTTTGTGATTTCGTCACATACCTCGCACTTGAAATGACCATGCGATTTTGTAATAATGTCATATCTTGTTTCGTTTTCTTCAATAATGAGCTTTTTTACCAAACCATGTTGAATAAATGAAGAAAGTACATTATAAACTGTAGTTTTGGAAAGCGTTGGAATTTTTGCACTAAGATCATTGAATATTTGGGTAGCGGTGGGATGATTTTGTTTTTTAATCATATACTTATAAATCAAAATCTTATGAAATGAAAGCCTTACACCCTTTTCTTTGAATAAACTCTTAATTTTCTCATCAGAATGATTCACAAAGTTTGCTCCTTATCCACCCAGGTAAGCCAACAAACTGAAATGAGTATTAAATTATAATGATTATAACATTGTAATCAAAAATACTTGTGCTTCAGAAAAACAACATTCGAACGGTAAACAATAAGATGCTCAAAAAGTGAGGCTTCAACAAAGCAAAACACGTTGTGCGTTGTAGGTTGTGTGTTATACGGAAAAAACTTCTGACGATCTAAGAGTGACGCTTGAAGACGTGGCCTTTGGCCACTCATGACGCTTGCAGCCACTCGCTGCGCTCGTTCAACGACGCTCTTAGAGAGTAAATAC
>CAYTVB010000090.1:0-4207 GCA_964441735.1 uncultured Thermotogaceae bacterium | reverse complement strand
TGATAAATTCAGATAAGCTTGTAATAAAAAACATAGAATCATTAAGATACAATAATGATGAATTTGCTTATATTGTTATGAATGATGTTGAAAAATACAATGCAAGCTTGGTTATGATTGACAGTATCAATTTATACAAAATGGGGCTTAAGCAAGCTGAAGTTGAGCAACCACTAGTTTCACTGGTAAGATTTTTGAGTAGTAAGGGGATTACATGCCTTCTCATAAATGAAATTCAAGAAATAATTGGAAATTTTATACCCGGTGGCGGAATGAGTTTTCTTTGTGATAACATTTTTTTCTTAAGATATATTGAATACAAAGGTGAGTTGAAGAAAGTAATAGGTATACTTAAGAAACGACTGGGAGATTTTGAAAAAACGCTTAGATTATTTAATTTAACAGAAGAAGGAATAAAAGTTGGAAAACCTTTAAGTGATCTCAGAGGATTGCTTTATGGCATTCCTGAATTTACAGAGGATCAAGGATAATTACTGAAAGGTATAACCTGAGAGAAGGTGAAAATGTGATTTCTGTAATCCTGAGTAATAAAAAGAACCAGCAACTTATTGAAGATTTTCTTTCTCAAAAATATCAAGTAACCGGAAATAAGCTTAACGAAAGAACTGACATTGATATTATCATATGTGACGTTGAGATGTTTTACAAAAATATAGAGAAGATTTTGACAGTAAAGAAAAGTTCAGAAGTTTATGTTTCTTTAATAATTCTGGTTAGTTCTAAAAGCCCAAAACCGCTTGATAAAACTATTATTGAAAAAGCTGACCATACTCTTGAAATCCCTGTAAGTAAAGAAAAAATTCTGGCAACCATAGAAAAATCGTTTGATACTAAAGAAGCTTTTCAGGATGTTCATCATAAGTATGAATCTTTATCAGCTAAACATCAACTTGGTATCTTTATTCAAAACGAAAATGGCCTAATATTTATTAATGAAAAAATAAAAAAACTTATTCCGGACATTAAAGAATATTCATTTATTGAGGAAACTGTTCTGCCTGAGTTTAAAGAACAATTTAAGGAGTATCTAAACTATGTCTTCAGAGAACCTGAGGAGTCATTAAGTGGATATATTGAAGTTAAATTAGATAAGTCAGAAAAATGCTGGTTATTAGTAACTGCTTCAAGCACCATCTATAAAGAATCTCAGGCAGTTCGAGGTGTTGTGCTGGATATAACCAGCAGAAAAAGCACTGAAAAAAAGTTGAATAGAACATTAATTGAACTCAAAAAGGCTTATGAGAGTAGTATTAGGCTAATAAACAATATCGTGGAAAGAAGAGATCCATATACAGCTTCGCATCAGAGAAAGGTAAGAAAACTTTCTCTTGGGATTGCAAAAGAACTAAATCTAAAAGACGAGAAAATTGAAATGCTTGATAAGGCTTCACTTCTTCATGATATCGGAAAAATATTTATACCTTCTGAAATCTTGAACAAACCTGGCAAATTAACCTATTTCGAGATGAAAATGATAAAGGAACATTCACAACACAGCTATGACTTAATAATGGAAGCCAAACTCAATACATACATGGCAAATGTCGTTTTACAGCATCACGAAAGACTTGATGGTAGTGGTTATCCTCAGGGTTTAAAGAGTGACGATATCTACTATGAAGCCAAAGTTCTGGCGGTAGCTGATGTAGTTGAAGCCATGTCTTCCCATAGACCATACAGACCAGCATTGGGCTTAAAGGTTGCTCTAAAAGAAATTCAGGACAATTCTTCAAAACTTTATGACCCGGAAGTCGTAAATGCTTGTGTTACAGCCTTCGACAAAGGATTTAACTTTTCAGAATAAAAAGTGATTCTGCTTTAATAACTTCAAACTTTTCTAAAATAATGACCAATAATGATTCATACTATATACAAAAGGATCAATAATAATGACCTGGTGATAGAATAGCATCAACTAAATATACTGTAAAATAGGGGGGATAATGATGTGGAAAGACTTCAAGAAATTTATCATGAGGGGGAACATTGTTGAAATTGCCATCGCATTCATTATTGGAAGTGCTTTTGGGCAAATAGTTTCATCGCTTGTTAGGGATATTATAATGCCACCAATTGGTTTATTGTTAGGAAAAGTAAGTTTTTCAAATCTTTTTATCAGCTTAACAGATGTAAAGTATAATACGTTAGCAGAAGCTCAAGCAGCAGGAGCACCAACGATCAATTACGGAGTTTTTATCAATACAATAGTAAATTTTTTAATAATCGCATTTGTGATCTTCATAATTGTTAGACAGCTGACAAAAGTTCTGGAAAAACCGAAAGAAGAACAGCCAAAGCCACCATCTACAAAAACGTGTCCCTATTGTTATACAAGTATACCAGTACAGGCAAATAGATGTCCAAATTGTACATCAAAGCTGGAGGAGAAAGCTTAGAAGTTATTTATGAGTTTACTGGATTCACGATTCAAGGGCAACAAAAAGAAGTATATAATTCAGACTCTGCTGGCTACACTTTCGGTATTGATTGTTCTTTTGCTTTTAGATACCGTAACTGATGCTGTGGTAATAGCATCCTTTGGAGCCAGTTCTTTCATTGTTTTTTCTATGCCACAATCCAATACATCCAGCATAAGATTTGTACTGGGTGGAAACTGCACCGGTATTTTTGCAGCGTTTCTGGTTAATATAATAGCAATATTAATTGTGAATACCGGGATTATAACAACAAGCAATGATTACTATCGCACGATATTAGGCGCATTAACAGTTGGACTGGCCATGTTTTTGATGGTAATCTTTAATACAGAACATCCACCTGCTGCTGGTTTTGCACTTGGAATATGTCTTGACGGTTTTGATTACATGACTGCGTTAATAACAATATCAGGGATAGTAATTTTGCTGCTTATCAGACGGATATTCAAGAAGCACCTTATTAACTTACTGTGATTTAAGTAGAAATAATATCGTCATTAACATCATAGCAAGCATAACGGTGTATAATTGTAATAAAACAAAAGACATGGTGATTTGAATGATTAAGGGAAGTGCGAGCTCGATAATTTATTATTTGTTTCTGTTGCTGTTTATTCTATCAATATTTATTTTCTTAATAATTACTTATGACGTAGGTTTGTTAATAATTATATTAATTTCTTCTGCTTTTGTAGGTGCACCCTTTCTATTTAAAAGAGATATCAGAAAATATCTCATACCCGTTCAGGTTTTTGCTTTGAGTACCTTTGTAGTACATATGTTTATAAAAGATGCTGAGTTTGCGATATGGAGTATAATCATATATTTTTCAACGCTGTTTTTTTCTCTTCTGTGGATGGTGCATATTACAGATAAAGTAATGCATCTACACAGAAAAACAAAGGAGAGATTACAGAAATATTCGAAAGTACTGGAAAAAGTACCCTTTGTTATTGCGATACATGACCGGGAAGACATAATATTCTCGAATAATGAATACAAAAAGCTTTTTGGTTCAAAAAATATATTAAATGAATCTTTCGAGATACGTAATATGAAAAATTGTAGATCTCATAGAAAAGATGACGATGAAAGCTCAGTGTCGCGTGTTTGCAGGATTAAAACGTTAAAAGGAAAACGCTGGTGCTCATTAAGAACAGAGCCAATTGATGGAATGGATAATTGCTACATAACCAGTGTAATTGATCACACAGACCTTATTTCATCGGGAAATCAGATTAAAGAACTGATCAATATAGAAAAAAGAATTTTCAATGCATTACCTGTTGGAATTGCTATAATTAACCGAAAAAACGGAACAGAATTTAGCAATAACATTTTTTCTGAAATTGTTTCAGAAAAAAGAATACCTGTAAAAGAATCCGCTCATGTATGTCCTGTTAAATGCAGTAAATCTGAATGTGTTCTGGACACAGGAGAAGAATACACAGAGAATTTCAATGGAAAATCTAATAATCCTGTTTATCAGTTAAGATGTATACCGGTAAAGAATAATGAACAAACTTCAGAAACAGCGGTTGTGCTTCGAGATATAACAGAAGAGAAGAAATATATTGAACTATTACAAAATCTCTCATCCAGCAGTAATCTTGTAATGCGATTATCCGAGCTTATTGCTTCCGGTTTAACGGGATTTGAAGATTTTGGCAGAGAAATTTTTAAAGTTATTCACGATGAGCTAAAACTATGTGATCATATGTTCATAGCAAAAAAGATCAGTGAAAAAG
>CAYTVB010000089.1:0-4301 GCA_964441735.1 uncultured Thermotogaceae bacterium | reverse complement strand
TTTGTTTTGCTTTAAACGGTGTCATTCTTTGAGAATCATGAATCTTTTTTTCATGTATAATTTTATTGTTTGAAGCCATGAATGCTGTTAATAGATGATATGGAGGTATTTTTTTGATCAATATACTTGTTGTTGAGGATGATGAGAATCTTGCTTATGGAATAAAATACGCACTGGAACAGGAAGGCTGGAATGTAACAGCTAGCAGTTCACTGACTGAAGCGTATAATGCTTTTGAAAATGATGATTATCAACTTATTTTGTTAGATGTTATGTTGCCTGATGGTAGTGGTTTTGATTTTTGCAAGAGAATCAGACGTGATACTGATATTCCAATTATTTTCCTGACTGCAAGGGATGAAGAAGTGAATGTAGTAATGGGTCTTGAAAGTGGCGGAGATGATTATGTCACGAAACCTTTTAGACTTAGGGAATTGATCTCGAGAATCAGAGCTAATCTCAGAAAACGTGGTAAGAAAACCAACGATGATAAAAAGATTATAAGGTCTAAAGGCATTATACTAAATATCAATGAAACGCGTGTTTTTAAAAATAACAAAGAAGTGTCATTAACACCAACCGAGTTCAGGATTTTGCATCTGCTTATGAGAAATTCGGGAGTAGTATTCACAAGAGAGAAATTGCTGGAAAAAATATGGGATATTGATGGTAATTATATAGATGATAATACACTTTCCGTTCACATAAGAAAACTCAGGGAGAAGATCGAAGACGATCCTTCAAAACCGGCTCTTATTGAAACTGTTAGAGGTTTGGGTTACAGATGGAATGGTGAAGAGAATTAAATGATAAGATTTCTTTTCAGAGAAAAAACAAATGCGATATTTGCAGTAATAGGGTTGATTGTTTCTATCAGCATAATTGCAATCATACTGTTCATGTTGAATCAGGTTTTCTATCATGAAGAGCAGATAATATATGAAGCTGAAATCGAGAAAATTGGCAAAATGATCTCACTTGGTTTGATAACATCAGAGGACATTCCAGCATTGCTTGATGAAACTAACAGCGAGGATTTTAATAGGGGGCTGGAAGTTCTAAAGAGTTATGGTTATGGCAAAACATTTTTTTCTGGTGACTTCGCGAAACTAAAGACTTTATACAACTCTTTAATTTATTTGCTAATTGCAGTAGGAATATCTTTTATTATCCTTTGGCTCACTCTTATGGCACTCATGGCCAGGACGCAATCGCTATTTTTAAGAGAAACCACAAAGGAACTGGATACTTTAATGTCTGGTGGAACTACCAGTATTTCTTTGATGCACGATGAAGGGGAAAAAGCGATTTTTTCTTCACAACTGGATAGTTTATCAAATAGGTATAGGAGAAATCAGCATGAACTCAAATCAGAAAGAAAAAAGATGAAGGCATTGATTTCCTTTATTTCTCATGAATTGAAAACACCTCTATCTTCAATAAAAATGATTAATGAGCTGATGCTTCAGGATGAGCAAATGAGCGAAGACAAAAGAGAAGATTTTCTAAAACGAACGAAGACCGATGTTGAGCGAATGGAATGGTTAATCAATGATGTCTTGAATATTGCAAGAATTGAAGCGGGTTCTGTTCGATTGAATTATCGAAATAATAATTTGAGTAATATTGTAAGAAACGTGATTAATAGATACAGGGAAATTGCTCGTAAGAGAAATATATCTCTAAATACTGATTTTGATGAAGAAGCGATAGTTTTTTGTGATGAAAGATGGATTTCACAGGCTATGGACAATCTTTTGAAAAATGCTATCGAATACTCACCAGAGGATGGAACCGTGAACCTTGTAATAAAATCAAGTGATACATTTGTACGACTTGAAATAAGTGATGAGGGACCAGGAATACTTCCTGAAGAAACTTCAAAAATATTTAATGGGTTTTATCGCAGTGAAAAAACAGGCAAGAAAAAAAGAGGAACGGGTCTTGGACTTGCTCTTGCGAGAGCAGTTGTCAAAGAACATGGCGGAGATATTAAGGTAAAATCGTCTATTAACGAAGGTTCAACTTTTGTAATTGAACTTCCCGTAAAAGCAAACATTTGAGTATCTTAAGATATCTTAAGAATTACCTCCATCGTTTCATAAGGAACTCCCGCTAAAATGCTATTGAAGAACAATCAAAAGGAGGATTATTTATGGAGGTATTGAAAGCATCAGGGCTTAGAAAAGTATATGGACCGGGCAACAATGCGGTAACTGCACTTAAAAATGCAGATCTGACAATAAATGAAGGTGAATTTATTGCTATCCTTGGTCCCAGTGGTTCCGGGAAAAGTACACTGCTTCATTTACTTGCTGGACTGGATAGACCTACTGCGGGAAGTGTTTCCATTGATGGAAAAAACCTGTATGAGTTATCCGATGCACAATTATCAATATTTCGAAGAAGAAGAATTGGTTTTGTTTTCCAGTTTTTTAACCTGGTCCCCGTACTGACAGCTGAGGAAAACATTGAGCTTCCACTTGTTCTTGATGAAAGAAAAATTGACCACCCGTACATTGAGGAACTTTTAAGGATGATGAAGATTGAAGACAGGAAGGAGCATTTACCTTCTGCATTATCGGGAGGTCAGCAACAGCGTGTTGCAATAGCAAGGGCTCTCTCAACAAAACCAGCCATTGTTTTCGCAGATGAACCTACCGGTAACCTTGACAGTAATACCAGTAAAGAGGTAATGGACCTTTTGAAATTTAGTGCAAAGAAGTATTATCAAACACTGGTCGTTGTTACTCATGATCAAACCATCGCTGAAAGAGCAGATCGAATTATTACACTTGAAGACGGAGAAATAACAAATGATGTAACCTATTCTGAAGTAGGAAGCTTTCTCTCAGATGAAGTTGGGAGGAACGAATAATGAAACGCTTTACCGAAATGAGTAGAAAGTATCTGACGCGAAGATTTAGAAGAACTCTTTACATGTTTATTGGAATAGCAGTTGCTGTTGCATTTATCACAGCAATCTTTTTGCTTTTTGAAAGTATAGATGAATCTCAAAGGAGAACTCTTGAAAAGGTAGCTGGAGCATACCATGGAAGGATAGAATCTGTTAGCAAAGAGGATGTCACCAAACTCGGTGTTCATAGCATGGTAAAAACCTATGGCGTTCAAATGATTGTGGATACAATTGAATTTCCCGATGAGCAGGCAAGCATTTTACTGGAAAAGGCAGATCCTACAACTATGAGACTAAGAGCAAAAAGCTTACTCGACGGAAGATTACCCGAACAACCCGGAGAAATTGTTCTCGATCTTTTTGCACTTGATTTACTGGGTTTAGAGAGAGAACCGGGACAATCAATAACATTGAATGTTAAGGAACATGAAAGACAGTACACGGTTGTTGGAATCTCCTCTGTAACATTGCAAGAAAAAAATATGTCGACAGCCGTTGCATTTATCTCTTCCGTAGAAGCTGAAGCAATAGCAAATAAGTCAGGCTCTCACATGGCAGTATATTTCACAGTTGATGCGCTTGATAGAGAACTTTTAGAAGCCACTAAAAAGGTTACCGAAGATCTTGAGTTATCTGATAAATCTTCATACAACGGTACACTCATTTATTATTTAAAGAATCAATCGGCGATTAACTGGCCAGCGATGATATTGAGTGTTTTTGTAGCGTTAGCTTCTGCAGTATCAATATACAATACTATGAATATTTCCGTTCTGGAAAGAATCAGACAATTTGGTTTGATTAGAGCAGCCGGTGCCACTCCTGCCCAGATTAGACGGATAGTGTTTAGAGAATCAATTATAGTAAGTTTGCTTAGCATTCCTGTAGGTCTAATTATCGGAATTTTGCTGTCATATGCAGTAATAAGTTACGCAGGGGTTGAAATTTCTGGACTTGAAGAAATGACTGCTGTATTGTCACCAATAGGATTTATCATTGCTTCAGCACTGGGATTTATTTCTGTTGTAATATCATCGTTTATACCTGCAATTAGGGCAAGTAAAATCTCTCCTGTCGAAGCAATACGTTATTACGGTGAGCAGATAGAAATCAAGAAAGCCAGGAATTTATCAAGAGAGAGTTTAATAAAGGTTAAGAAGGTTCCTTTTAAGCTTGCTGTAAGGAATATGAGAAGAAATAAAGGTTCAACAGTTGTATCAATCATTTCTATGACGATAGCGGCAACATTGTTTATTGCTTTCTCTTATTTTGCAAGTAATTTTGACACAGAAAGGGTTACTAGAGAAGTGGTGAAATCTGACTTTTTTCTTAGATCGACTAACTTTCAAAGCATTGGACCGGATAAAAGCGCCATTGATGAAAT
>CAYTVB010000088.1:0-4440 GCA_964441735.1 uncultured Thermotogaceae bacterium | reverse complement strand
ATGATACTTTCGCTCAAGAGGCTCTGACAGAGCTTTCCTTAAAACACGAGAAAAATCCAGGAGACGAGAAGGACCTAAAAGACGAGAGTCCGAGAGAAAACACGTGAACCGATCAATACATAGAGATCAGAGATTGAAGATCAGACAAACAACATAAATAACGAGAGTCCTAGAAGGACCTAGAAGAAGAGAAACCGAGAAAGTTATTAAATCACTGATATGCGCCTTGGGGAACAGGCGGATATGCGTGTTGGGGAGCACACGGATTTGCGAATCTATCGATTCGGATTTGCGCTTTGCGGCTAATAATAAAAAAATCGAGTTTAGGGTCTAGGGTTTGGGGTATAGGTATAGTAAAAACAAACACCCCTCGCTGCTGCGCCACTCCCCTCAAGTGGAGATTTTGAAACGCTTTATGAAAGCGAGTTTTATGGTTTTCGAATGCCCTCTTGAGAGGGCGAGCCAAAGGCGGAGGTGTGTTTTTTTAAACCATGTTCAGAGTGCCCGCCCATTGGCTTACAGCACAAAACCGGTATTAGATATTTGGTGTTGGGTTTTAGGTAAAACATTTGAAGCAAAACCTAAATGCAAAGATCGATCTTGGATGTTGGGTGCTGGGTAAAACCTTTAAAAAACTATAAAGGTGGAGTAAAAACTATGTCCATAACTTACAAAAAAGGCATCATACCAGATTCAAAAGAAATCAATTTTCTGTATGATGATGCAGGTTTCACTTCCTACACAAAAAATTTGGACTGTCTTATGAAAGCCTTAGAAAATTCTATTTTTATCATCACAGCCTGGGAAAATGACAGCCTGATCGGACTTGTCAGGGCTGTAGGTGATGGCAAAACTATCGTTTATATTCAAGATATAGTTGTTCTAAGTTCTTACAGGAGAAAAGGTATTGGAACAAATTTATTAAAGCAATTAATTAACGAATTTCCAGATGTCAGGCAAAAGGTTTTACTCACAGATGATAAACCAGAAAACAGAAAATTTTATGAATCTCTTGGTTTTACATCGTGTGATAATGGCAAATTAATTGCCTTTGCAAGGTTTGATAGTTGAGAACAGCTTGATTTTTAACAGAAAACAACTGGAGTGAATGGTAATTATGCTTGGAGCTATCACAGGAGATATTATTGGCTCTGTTTATGAAGGTACGCCTATTAAGACAACTTATTTTCCTCTCTTTCAAAATTCTTCGACCTTCACAGATGACACTATACTTACAATAGCTGTAGCTGATAGTATTTTATCTGGTACGAAGTATGAGGAAAAACTAAAGGAATATTTCAAGAAATACCCATATCGTGGATTTGGTGGGATGTTTTCAAAATGGGCTATGAATAAACATTCAAAACCTTACAACAGCTGGGGAAATGGCTCCGCTATGCGTGTAAGTCCAATTGGATTTGCTTTTCAATCCACTGAAAACGTTCTTAAAGAAGCAGAAAAAAGTGCTGAAGTAACTCACAATCATCCAGAGGGAATAAAGGGTGCTCAAGCAACAGCTACTGCTGTTTTCATGGCACGAAATGGAGCGACTAAAAATCAAATAATTGATTTTATTGAGAGTGAATTCAGTTATGATTTGAGTGAAAATATTGATTCAGTGAGAAAATGGTATCGATTCGATGTATCATGTCAGAGAACGGTACCTTACGCCATAAGGAGCTTCATTGAATCAGAAAATTTCGAAGATGCTATAAGAAAGGCAATATCGTTGGGCGGTGATAGTGATACATTGGCCTGCATTACAGGAGGTATATCACAAGCTTACTATAAATATATACCCTACAAAATAAAAAAGGAAGTCATTAAAAGACTTCCAGAAGAATTTAAAACAACGGTTAGTGATTTTTATAAAATGTATAATATACCTGATGATTTATAAATCATGCTAAAGTCACCCTTTTCTTGAAGCGTACACAGAAGAACCACTAAGGAAATACTTGGAAAACACAAAGAATAGTATGAACATAGGAAGGCTTGCAATAACAGCAACTGCCATCATAGCGCCTTCATTGGAATATTTTTCTGTTGAAAATTTAACTATATAAAGTGGTATTGTTTTCATTTCTTCGCTTTGAACAACTAATAATGGCCAAAGTAGATTATCCCACTGCATCCTGAAAGTTAAAATGGCTAACGTTGCAACAGCGGGTAAACTGTTTGGCATGATAACTCGCCAAAAAATCTTGAATTCACTTGCACCATCAATTCTTGCAGCATCAATAACTTCATCAGGAAATGTCAAAAGATACTGTCTCATAAGAAACACACCAAATGCATTAGTCAAAAACGGCATAATAAGCCCAGCATAGGAATCCTGCATGCCAAATCCTGTGATAATAAGATACAAAGGTATCATTATTGCTTCGAAGGGAATCATCATGGTTGTCATTATCAGCAAGAAAACTACATTTCTCCCTTTGAAGGGGAATTTTGCCAATCCATAGCCTGTCATAGCTGAAATTATTACGGTAGTGAATGTAACCGTAGTAGCCACAATAACTGAGTTCAAAATATTTCTTGCATATATAAATGAGCCATCATTACCCCGGATAGCCTGCCAGAAATTTTGCCAGTGTATTCCTTTTGGAATCCAAGGATATGGTAATTTCATGACATCACTCGAAGGCATTAATGATGCTGTAAACATGAATACCAAAGGGGCTAAAATGATAATTGCAAACCCTATCAAAAAAGCCCAGATAAAAATATCAGCTAATACACTTTGTGGCTTCAATTTTAATGGTTTAGGTCTTGAATTCATCAAAACACCTCACGAATAAGTAACTTCTTCTGTTTTTGAAACTCTCAACTGGAACCATGTAAAGAAGAGCATTATTAGAAATAGGATTATACTCATAGCACTGGCTGTTCCCATCGAATGATCTCTAATTCCTGTAAAATATATATTCATCGTTATAACATCTATTGGTCCTCTTGGAGCTCCTGCTTGTACGAAAAGATACTGCGTACTAAAGGTTTTCAGACACTGTATCATTGCAACAACCGAAACCAATAAAGTAGTTGGTTTTATCAAAGGAAATGTAATGTGCCAGAAGTTTTGCCACGAATTCGCTCCATCTATTCTGGCAGCTTCATGAAGTGTTTTTGGAATACTTGCTATACCCGCAATAAAAATAATGGTGAAATATCCTACATATTTCCAAAAATAAACTAATACCGTTGAAAATCTTACCATTCCTGAGCTTGCCAGCCACTTATAATCTATTCCCTGTGAATCTAATATGAAATTCATAAACTGATTTGCCAATCCCCTGGGATCAAACATCAGTAGCCAGATCGCTGCAGCTACAACAGAAGACAGTACAGCAGGTGAATAGTAAGCCATTTGCATAAATTTCTGAAAACGTCTTCTTGAGCTAATAAAAGCGGCAAATATTAAACTAAATACTACCATTGGAATAAATGTGCTTATTGTAAATACAGCTGTTGCTTCAACAGAATTCCAAAAAGTAGAGGAAGATAATAAACGGGTATATTGCTTAAAACCTACAAAAGTCGGTGGTCCAAGCGAAAGCAAATTAACTCTGAAAAGACTCGTATAAAACGCATTAAATATCGGATAAAAACTAAACAATGAAAAAAAAGCCAGAGCAGGAAGCACAAATATCCAACCCCAAAAAGCCTTTTTCTTTTCAATACTTTTAAAATGTAATTTGCTTTTTCCTGGCAATGCTAAACCTCCTTAAGTAGAAACAAGCAGACCCCGTTTCGGGGTCTGCATGGTTATAAATATTACCACTCTTCAAGTAATTCGTTCATTCTTCTCTTAAGTCTTTGTAAAGCAAAAGCTGGTGTTGTCCCAGAAAGCATTACAGATTCAACTGCTTCTCTAAGAAGATCTTGCATTCGTGGAGCTTTTTCATGAATGGTAATAATATTGGATTTTTCCATATCATCCAGGAATACATCTGAAAAAGGTATTTCAGCAAAAATATCGGATTCAATTAAATCTAATCTTGGTTGTATCAACCCCACTTTTTCAAGGTACTCTGTTGAATGGCTAAGCATGTATCCAATAAATTTCCATGCCCAGTACTGATTTTCTTCTGAACTCTGTGCATTTACCAGATAATAATGTCCGTAATATGCACTGCCAAGATCGTTAACTGCATCTTCGAATCTCGGGAAAGGAACTACTATAACTTCTCCACTGTTGTAAAATTCTGGATTATCTGCTCTAACTCTATCTAACTGGTAAAGACCAGTTAGACACATTGCAATATCATTATTATCGAAGTTGAAGAGTTTTCTTGCATTCGTGTAGGTTGGTGAACCCAGATTACGTCCCTGAGGACTCCATTCTTTCATGTATTCGAGCACTCTCAACCATGCTTCATCATTTATTATCGCTTCTGTACCATCTTCATTGAGAAGTGCTCCACCAAGCTGTTCAACCAT
>CAYTVB010000087.1:0-4557 GCA_964441735.1 uncultured Thermotogaceae bacterium | reverse complement strand
TTTAACTCTTCATAATTTCCATTTTCCAAACATATTTTCATTTGTTGATCTTTAATACTGAAAATATCTTCAGGATCTAGTTGTTGACTTAGTTCAAGAACTTTTTTTGCTTTAGAAAGCTGGTTTTTTTCAACTAATATCCCGCTATACCAATTTAGTAACAGCAAAACATACATACCCATATTTTCTTCTTCAACATGTATAGGCAAAGGTTCTTCAGGCAGGATCTCCGTAAGCTTTTTATATCCTTTTTCCAGAACTTCTGGTACTTTACTTCTATTTCTGGACTTAATCAGTTCTTCGATATATCGCATATAAAGGTCAAAGTTGTACGGGTACTTATTTATGTATTTCTCATATTCCTTTAAGCGTTTATTGGTGTTTTTAAGTGAGTCTATGTAATCCAGGATAATACCCAGTGTAGGATGCTCGGTCTCAAGTTGAGAAAAGTGGTTTACAAAACCTGGTTCAATAAACACAGATAATTCGTTTTTAGTAAATTCTTCCTTCTGTTTTAGCATGTTATAAAAATAATACGAAAGTCCGGCTTCTTCTTTTGTTAATTCGAATAAATCTTTATACTCTGAGCTCATTAAATCATCAGCCAACATTTCGAAATGTTCCTTTTCTCTTGCAGAAAAATCTTCAACTTTTTCTATTTCTCTTTTACTTTTCAGTACCTTTATAATTCTAGTTGTATCAATACCGCTTTCATCAAGTGATTCAAAGAATTTGTTAATATCATTTTCTTTCATATTTGGTTTTTCTTTAAGTCCAAGTCTAACACCAGCAATAGCAAAATACAGGGCTCGTCTCATCAGGAATTTAACATCCCCAGAAAATAGGTGTTTGAATATTTTCAGCAATATTTCTGGTTCAAAATGTTTTCCAAGGCAATAAAAGAAATAAGCGGTTCGGTGCATGAAATAGAAATCGTGACTGAAAATTCCCAGGCGCGTTAGAAATTTATCTTCAGTAAGGAGTTTAGCGGTTAGTTCGGTAACTTTCTTTTTGATATCCTCATCTGGATGGTCATCCAAATAATAACTTAGCAATAAATCCATTTCGCTTAAATATGGAACTTCGCCCTCTTTATATTCACTATATTGTTCAAATAATGGTAGTAAATCTTCTACCTCATGATCCCCCTCTATAGCTGCATAATACGGGTACAATTCTGGATGTCCACTGATTTCGCTTAACTGGACTTTCTGTTTATGCTTTTTTTCACTAACTGAGTAAACAGATTTAACACCATTAGCTAACTTCATGAGATCATCATCAAGTTCTGTATTTTCAATTAAAAAACACGTGGCATCCGTAAGTGCAACGACAGTGAAATAAATAAAGGTACTTTTATCCATCAGATCAAACAATTCACCTATCTCAGAGTGTTCTTTACTTAATGATTCGATATATTTTGTTATGTCTTTTTGATTTACTGCATCATTTAATTTATCAATAATATTTTTATCCATATTTTGAAGTTTAGGCGATTTACCTTTGATATAACTAAGCCCCACATTAGCAATATCTTTTGCTACTTCTATTCTTTCAGAAATCGGGATATCATCATTCCAAAGCTGGTTAGCCGTGAAGTATGTGTTGAAGATATCCTTGCTACCCAGATCAATTTCATTATCGAAATTAAATGTCTTTTTTATTGTTTTTATGTACTTGCCCTTATCTTCTGGTCTGAGCACTTTAAAAGGCGAATCTGAAAATTTATAGTCTTTTCTGGTTTCAACTAATTGTGCAACAATGGCCATACGTAAGTATTCAAAAAACATAAAAATCAGTCCTTTTCATAATGATTTTTGTAATAGTTCATTTGTTTAACCTATTAATATATTTTCTGAGTTCTTTGTTTACCTTCTCGATATTGAAATATTCAGGTTGCCAATCTTCCATCCATTCAATAAGTTCATTAAATTCTTCCTCATCCGTATCACCTTCCTCAAAAGGTTTGTGACCTGGACTATCTTTCCATTTCTGATTTTGATAATAAGCAATAATACAGTCATAATAACCGGTGGTACTTCCACAATCTTCTTTGGGACAGGCTCTTGCACCATCAAGACAGACAGCTTCAATTTCGTCTGAAGAAACATTTTCTTTCTTTTCAAGAACAATTTCATGCTCCCAGTTATCACCAAAATCATAAGTATATATTGCTTTATCACCTTTCTTCTTAAAAACATCCTCCAAAATCGTTTCCTCAGAGTGCTCGAGTTTCATGTTATTAAAGTTCATGAATTCACTTTCAGAATCCATGTATTCTATTCTCATATTCCCCACAGTAAAGGAATACATATGGTAATTCTCCCATCCCATAACTCTTTGTATAACCTCATGTAACTGGTGAAAAGTCATTGTTGAACTGACCTTAAATCTTCTCCAGATTGGAGGTTCAATACCCATCAAAGCGATTTTAAAAGTATGAAGCTTCATTCTATCCTCTCCTTTTTAATTATCATTTTTTTCTTACTACCTTTACATTATCATTTTACCTGCAAAATAGGAAATAGCCACTGATTTTTTTCCAAATCATTCAATGTTTTGAATATCGAGGTAATTTATGCTATAAATAAAACATTCCACTTCCAAAAGGTGTCGAAATGCGCAAGTAAAATTATCTTCAAAAAATTAATATGCTTCATACAAAGCGGATTATTCCGATTTTTTTGTATTACTTCTTTTTTTGGAGGTGGCTTAATTGCTTCATTTAAAAAATATATGTAAATCATTTGGTTCTAAAGACATCTTAGAAAATATCAATCTTGATGTAGTATCGGAAGAAGTTGTCGCCCTTGTAGGACCAAACGGGAGTGGTAAAACCACTGTATTAAACCTAATAAGAGGAGAACAAAAACCAACAAAAGGAAATATCGTTTTAGAAAACAACATATCCATATCCTTTGTACCACAAGAAAATCCCAAAAATGACTCTCCTGTAAAAGAATATCTAATAAAATCTCATCCAGAGATTTATAAGATTTATAAAGAATTAGAAAAAAGCAGGAACAATCCTGTAGATTATGCAAACAATGTAAATAAATACTACGAAATAGGTGGATACGAATTAGAAGATAGATTAAAAAAGATGATTAATAGATTTAACTTCGATCCTGATGATCTATACAGGTCTTATAATATCTTTTCTGAAGGACAAAAAAGGCTATGGACTATACTCAGAGCATTGCTAAAAGAATCAAATCTATTGCTACTAGATGAACCCACCAATCATCTTGATATTGAAATGTGTCTTAAATTAGAAGAAATTATAGAATATTCAAAATCTGAAGGAAAATCAGTCTTGGTCGTCAGCCATGACAGAGTGCTGTTGGACAGAATAGTAGATAGGACATACTTTTTAAAAAGAGGAAAAACGATAAGTGTTACTGGTGGCTATTCTCGAATTCTGGAGCACCTTAACCAGAATTTCAAAGCCAGACAAAAAAAGGCAAAAGAAATTCAGAAAAAGATAAACCAACTCGAAAATGAAATAACACAAAGAAAAAACTGGGCAGGACAAAAAGAATCCGAAAAAAGGTTGGCTGACAAAGTTCAAAACAAAGGTTTTATAGGACATAAATCTGCAAAACTCGCCAAAAGAGCGAAAGCGGTAGAAAAACGTGCGAATGAAATGCTGAAAGAACTAAAAGAAACAAAACCCTTTGTTGAAAAAGCCCTATCTATAGAAGTACCAGAATATATTGTTGACAACAAAGGTGTCACAGATGCAAAAGAAATTAGCTTCAGTTTTTCTGATAAAGAAGTATTTAAAAAGGTGAATCTTAGTTTTACAACAAAGGATAGGATAGGTATTATCGGGAAAAACGGCTCAGGAAAAACTACTCTAATGAGATGTCTGATCGGAGAATTAGAACCGGATAAAGGAAATGTTCATAAAAATAGAGGTGTCAGGTACAGATACATACCACAAAATATAAGGAAACTTTTTAAAAAAGGTTCTTTGCTGGATAACATGCGAATCGTCGACTATGATGAAACCTATATAAGGAAAGCTTTAGGTGGAACCAAATTAAGAAAAGAGAAAGTACATCAAGATATTTTCACACTGAGTTACGGCGAACTAATGCGGGCAGCAATATTGAAAGCTATACTGGATAAAGCAGAGTTTTTATTTCTCGATGAACCTACAAACCATCTGGACATAGAATCCCTTGAAGTACTCGATGACCTGCTGAACGAGTATCCTGGAGGAATGTTATTCATAAGTCATGATAGACACTTTATAGCTGAACACGGAGAAAAGCTCTTCTCCCTTGAAGCTGGCCAACTAAAACAATTTGTTATCAAAACCCATATAAATACAGAAAAATTCAAAGAAATGAGTGAATTTTCCAGAGAAGCAGTTGAGCTAGCCAAAAAAAGAAGACAAGAAACTAAATAACCATCAAACTTATAAGTGACAATTACATTTACATCTCAAGAGGGCATTCAAAAACTTCAAAACCCGCTTTCATAAAGTGCTTTAATCTCCTCTAGAGAGGAGTGGCGCGAAGCGACGAGGTGTGTTCATTTGATCTTTAT
>CAYTVB010000086.1:0-5181 GCA_964441735.1 uncultured Thermotogaceae bacterium | reverse complement strand
AATTGCTTTTTTTGCTCTTTTTTGGCTTTCAATTGCAAATTCATCCTGTTCTTCACGGCTTATGTTATATTTCCTGGCTAAATTTTCAGCAGTAACTCCCATATGGTAATTGTTAAATATGTCAGTTAGACCATCATATACCATATGGTCAACGACTTCACCATTACCCAATCGATAACCGAAACGTCCTTTGGGTAACACATAAGGTGCCATTGACATATTTTCAACTCCGCCTGCGAGTACAACATCCACTTCATTTAAAAGAATATCTGTGGAACCAATCATTACAGCTTTCATACCGGAACCACATAACATGTTAACTGAATATCCAGGCTTTTCTTCGGGAACTCCGGTATTTATTGATACCTGCCTGCCAGGACCCATACCCAATCCAGCTGAAAGAATATTTCCCATTATGGTTTCATCAACGTTTTCAGCGGATAATGAGGCATCTTCAAGAGCTGCTCTGGAAGCATTTACACCCAATTGAACAGCTGATACATTTTTTAGGGTACCTCCAAATGTTCCTATGGCCGTTCGTTTAGCACCAACAATGAAAATTTTCTTCATTAGATTACCTCCTTATTTTCTTTATAAATATCCAATTTCCTGCGCCTGTTTTTTTAACTGCTCCCTAAAATCTGGATGAGCTATGGAAATCAATGCTTTCACTCTCTGGAAAACATTTAATCCTCTTAAATGTGCTACTCCAAATTCTGTGACTACATGATCCACATCCTGTCTCGGTACTGTTACAGGAGAACCTTCAGGTAGTTTAGGAACTATGGTAGATATTTTTCCTTTTTTGGCTGATGCCCTCAATGCAATTATCCCCTTACCGCCTTTAGACATAGTAGCTCCTCTATGTGTATCAAGTTGTCCACCGGTACCACTGTAATGTTTGGTACCAATCGCTTCCGAACACACCTGACCGGTAAGATCAACCGAAATAGCTGTGTTTATAGAAACCATTTTTTCATTTTTAGAAATTACATAAGGGTCATTCACGTATCTACCACGAAGAATAAACACTCCAGGATTATCTTCTATAAAACGGTACATCTTTTCAGTACCAAGAGCGAAGGCGCAAATAAACTTACCGGGCCAAAGCGTTTTCTTTCTATTCGTGATTACTCCCTTTTCAAAAAGATCGATCATGGACTCCGTAAACATTTCAGTGTGTATCCCAAGATCTTTTTTTGTTTCAAGAAATCTTGCCACCGCGTTAGGAATTCCACCAATACCTATCTGAATTGTTGATCCATCATCGATAATCTCTGAAATGTGACCGGCAATTTCCTTCTCTGTCTCGGAAGGCTCCACCACAGGTAGCTCCGGAATATGGAAGTTATTTTCTATCACTTGGTCAACTTCTGATATGTGAACATGTGTGTCTCCATGAGTTTTTGGAGCATCTTCATTTACTTCAAGAATGACAATATCTGCTCCTTCGACCATATCTCTTTCATAAACATTCGATAACGAAAGAGTCATGAATCCATTTTCATCCATGGGTGAAGCTACTCCCCAAAAAATATCTGGTGAATTTGTTGCCAGCCTATCCAGTGATGCAGCATGAAGATTATTGGGGATAAAGGTAACTGTCTTCAGGTTTTCCTTTGCTGCTTTCCTTACAGGTGGAGAGTAAAACCATGATTCATTAAGAAATCTTCCTTCATATTCTTTTTTTTGGAAGAACTCATAATCTCTCATATTTAGACATGTTGCTACATGCACATCTTTGATATCTTTGTCGATTTTGTGAAGATTTTCCAGCAATCCTTTGGCCTCCATAGAAACCATGCTGGTAACTATTTTCATTCCACTCTTTATAATGCCAAGAGCGTCTTCAATGGTCGTTTTTTTGTCCTTATACATTTGCTTCCATTTATTCATCAAAATACCTCCAAACCTCTATTCAAAAGTTTCGAAAGTTCAAGTAAGCAATGATTCCAGTCTTTTTCCTTTTCTTTTGGATAGATTATTAGATCAAGTCCCATAAAATGTCCTATGCCCATCAAAAATGTCCCCAAATCTTCTTTATCAAAATGAGATATTTCACCTTCTTTTATAGGTTTTTCCAGGGCTCTCGTGTAGGAATCCAGTATCTTTTCATAATAATGCTTACCTGCTCCGTCAACTATGAACTCGGATTCTCGCACTATTTCATACAGGTTTCTATGTACTTTCATAAATAACAGGAACGCCTTGTAGTTTTTCATTTCCTGATTTAACCTGCCATCAATATTCTTTGATGCGTCTTTCAATACATTTCTTAAATTATGATTCGCCCATAAAACAAGTTCTTTCAATAACTGTGATTTGCTTTCAAAATACACATAAAAAGTTCCCTGAGCATAACCTGCATGATTTGTTATATCATAGATAGATGTATTGAAATAACCTTTCTTGCCAATTAGTTCTTCTGCTGAGGCAAGCAATCGTTCTCTTGTATTCTCTTTAGGTCTGTTAATGACATCCAGACTGTATTTAATAACCTCCGGGATGAATTTTGTCTCACATTGAAGTCCTCCTGTCACGAACTTTACCAGGCTTTCAATTGTTTTTTCTGGAACTGGCGAATTCCTGAATATAATCCACCAAATAGCTACAAATCTTGCACTTCCTACAACAAACCACTTCAACCAGGGTTTTGCATCGTTCTTTAGATTTAGAATTCTTTTAAGTGCTTCCATATATGCACTATCCACTTCTTTTTCAATTTCTTCAAAGCGATATTCTGCTTCATGAAATGCCATAAATCTTTTTTTATATTTCCACAATGCGCTAAATGCGTTGTCAAAAAAGCTTCTCAGTATCTCCCCTTGATCTTCACCTGTTACTCTGTTTAAAGAAGCCTTAAATTCTTTCATCATGTCATATGTTATTTCTTTAAATATTTCATTTTTGTTGTCAAAATGTCTGTAGAATGTCCCGTTAGATAGTCCCGATTCTCTGCAAATCGCGGCAACCGAAGTTTTTTCAAGGCCATGTTTGCTAAATAGTTCTTCAGCTGCCTTTTTTAAGACTTTCCGTGTCCTTTCAGACTTTGTCAGATTCAAATAGTTAATCCTCCGTTTACTCCGATACATTGGCCTGTTAGATATGAAGATTCATCAGAAACCAGGAATAAATACATGTACGCAATCTCTTCAGGTTCTCCAAATCGTTTTAGCGGTATTTTTTCTTCAAGAGATTTTATTATTTTTTCAGGAACCTTTTCTGTCATGGGTGTATTAATAAAACCCGGTGCCACTGCATTTACTCTTATTGCTGCTCCTTTTCTGGTAAATTCCTTTGCCCAGGTCTTTGTCATTGCAATAACTCCACCTTTTGTAGCAGCGTAATTGGTTTGACCTATATTTCCATAAACACCGACTATTGATGACGTATTAACAATACTTCCGCTTCTCTGATTGATCATTACAGGAGCCACGAACTGCGTCATATTGAATACGCCTTTTAGATTTACATCTATAACTGCATCCCAATCTTCTTCTTTCATACGTTTCAACAATGAGTCTTTGGTTATTCCCGCATTATTAATAAGTCCATCTATTTTTCCGTATTTTTCCTTAATTTCACTAACCATTTCTTCTATTGCGCTTCTATCAGTTACATTAAGCTTCCAGGGTACCAGCTCACCATTTTCATTTGAACATTCGTCTTTAAGTTTTCTTAAGCTTTCTTCATCAAGATCACAGGCAACGACAGTTGCTCCTTCTTTGCAAAATACTTTCGCAGCTGTTCTACCTATACCACTGGCTGCACCTGTAATAATGGTTACTTTTCCTTCCAGTCTCATCTCTAAAACCTCCTTATATTATTAATAATTGCCCCATTTGATAGTTGAAGCTGCCCAAACAAAACCGAGACCAGCACCAACCATAACGATTACCGATCCATCTTTGATCTTCCCGCTTTCAAGACCCAGCTTTAGTGAAAGAATCTGATCATTCTGTCCCATATGGCCATAATCATCAAGATATGTAGATTGATCTTCTTTCAGTCCAAGCTCTTCAAGAACTGCGTAATGTGCTGATCGTTTAAAGTGGAGAATGGCAAGGTAGTCTATATCTTTATCGCTTTCAAACCCACTCTTTTTTAATGATTCACGAATAACAGCATAAAAATTAGGCATTGTTTTTTCGCCCAAACGTTTTTTGAAATCGTCCATATCTCCTTCTATATCAAACCAGTATTTCTTCGTATCTTCTGGTTTCATTGGCCACTTTTTCGTTCCTCCCACAGGTACGACACAATCTTCAGAAAAAGAGCCATCTCCCCTAAAAGAGGAACTCAAAATAACATTTTTGTTTAAGTTCTTTTTTAGTACAGCAGCTGCTCCCCCGGCGCCTATATCAGCCATAAATGTTGTTGCAGGGTTTTCGAGATTAATTAAATCAACATTTCTGTATCCGCTTACGAGCAACACGGTATTAATATCATCGTGGGTAAGCATGAAACTCTTTGCAGTGTCCATTCCTGCCATCATGGATCCGCACATGGCTTCCATATCAAAGGACCATGCATTGGTCGCTCCGATTTCGTCAGCTATCTTTAAACCTGCAAGCCAGCATGGGTAATCTTTATGCTGAGCTCCATTCCAGATAATGAGATCAATATCCTTAGGATCTGTTCCAGCTTCTTTCAAAGCCTCTTTCGATGCTTTCAGTCCCATATAACTTGTGGTGTCATCCGGTCCGGGAATATATTTCTTTTTTATACCAAATTTCTCTATAATAATATTTTCAGGTATTCCTGTTTTTTTAGCAATCTTTTTTGCTGGCATATATTTATCCGGTAAATAAATGCCAGTTCCAGCAATTCCAACATTCTGCTCTTTCAAATAAATCAGCTCCTATTGATTATCGAGTAAAAGATGATTCATATCTCATTAATGATAAATGAATCACCTCTCATTTTAAAAATACTACAATTTAAGTAATTTTGTAAATATAGCTAAAGGCTATCTAACTCATTCAGGTTTGATTACGTTGTCTAAGAAGTAATTAAAGGGAAAATGGTCAGCAAATGAAAGAAATGGATATCATTACATTTATTTGTTGAAAAACATATTATGAAAAGACATCAAATTAACAAAATACATTAAATGCTAATACCTTTGTATATGGTCTAATAAACTTGGTTCTTCCGCAACAACGCTGAAATCATGACAAA
>CAYTVB010000085.1:0-5192 GCA_964441735.1 uncultured Thermotogaceae bacterium | reverse complement strand
TTATGTATTGATATTCATAATCTGCATCGTACTTTTCAAGCTGTCTGTTGAATGCCCTAAGATGGTTTTCTGAACCTTTTTCGAGATTGCTGTAAACAAAAAGCAGTTCTTCATTCTCTGTTTCTTCCATGAGCTCAAGCAGATCTTTTATATCCAGCTCTTCTATCAGCATTCCAACCTTTATAGCATCCACTAACGATTTACTTCCCACGGCAATAAGCTCATCGTATAGCACCTGCAAATCACCGTTTGTAAATTCTCCTCGTTCTCCAAGAACAGGATCTTCGAGATTGTATTGTTCTAAAAGATATGCCACTCTATCCATATGTGTTTGCTCAGCTTGTACTATATTGTTGAAAGTTCTTAAGCCCCATAGTTCGTAAAGTTCAAGATAAACATCTCTGGCAAGTTTTTCTTCTTCTCTCATCAAAAGAATTCCGCTAACTTCTTCATCACTTAATGTTGCAGCAAAACCACCTATTACCAGGAAAGTTAGCATCAAGATCGCAATTAACTTTTTCATTTAAACCACTCCTTTTATTGGATTTCAAATATATAGTATAGGGTGATACTTAGAACAAGCTTAAATTTAACTTTGAATAAGCTTAGAATTTATGCATATTTTCTGAAGTGAATAATTTCAAGATAGGACATATGTCCTATTTCGTTATAAAATTCTCATAATATACTTTATTCGGGGGGAAACGAGATGAAGAGAAGCAAGAATAAACAGATAATTGAGGATTACATTAGCAATTTCGATCTTCAGAAAGCCATTGGTAAAGATCTTATGGAATATGTTGAGTTGCATTTTTTTGAAAGAGATGAGGACATTTACTCTATAGATGAAAAACCCGATTATCTTTATTTTCTTGTCAGTGGAAAAGTTAAAATCTCCATGCTTCTAAAGAACGGAAGCAGAATGCTGATGAGATTTTCCATACCCTTTTCTATGCTTGGAGACCTGGAATTGTTGAATGATTATACCGTAAAAACATCCGTTTCAGCTGTCTGCAAATCGGAGTTTCTTGCTGTGGACATTTCTGTTGCAAGGAAATATTTGATGGAGAAACCGGCTTTTTTGAGAATGGTGATACGAGAATTAGCTTTCAAGCTATACCATAACGACGTTGTTAGAACACTGACTTCTTCAGCTCCACTTAAAAAGAGAGTTGCCACCTATCTTTTGTTGATGACTTCAGACGAAAGAAATGAACGAATGCTGGACGAACTGGAAACTGAAAGTCAGATTGAGATATCCGAATTGCTAGGAAGTAGCTATCGTCATGTTAACAGGGTTATGAAAGAGCTAAGCGATGATGGCGTTATTACCGTAAATAGATCCCAGATTAAGATAGAAGATTATGAGAAACTGAAGAACTTTGCTTCAGATCTCTACGAGTGAGGTAAATATGATTACAGGACTGTTCTTTTCAATACTTGCAGGAATTGTTATAGCTGCACAAAGTGTTTTCAGCGCGAGACTGGGCGAAAAAGTTGGCTTCTATGGAGCGAATTTTTTGATTCATGGAACTGGCTTCCTGCTTGCTATGTTACTTCTATTCCTATTTGGAAAGGGAGAATTGAGTCTTAATTCTTTAAAAGGGCTCAACCCCTTATATGCCACAGCAGGGTTTATAGGAGTGGTGATAATTTTTAGCATAGCTCAGGGTGTTTCCAAACTTGGTGCCAGCCGCGGGGTTTTAATTATTGTAATAACTCAGATAATTTTAGCCCTTATAATTAATGTCAATGGCTGGTTTGGAGAGCAACAGCTTTCTTTAACGCCTGCCAAGGGAATAGGTTTGGTACTGATGATAACTGGAATTGTAGTTTATCAGCTTGCACGTTGAAAAAACAGTGAACGAAAAAATTAAGTAAAGTTATGTTCATTTCTCAGCAAGGAAATAAAGCAGTGAACCGTTTCTATACGGTAGAGCCTTTAACTTCGGATCTTCTTGCACAAACAACACTTCAAGTTCTTTTTATAAGTTATCTCCACATAGGATTCAAAGAAATTAAAAATGTTATGCCGTTAGACGCTTAATGTAGTACTTTATTTCCGGTAATGCTGTTATTTTTCCATAAACCTTGGCTTCTTTTATAACCTTTTTGGCTAGTTCTACAGGTACATCATCATCGACTATTAATGAACCTATGACAAATATTTTTACTCTAAAATTCATTAGTGAATACTTCTCCAATTGTTCTTTACTGAGTTTTAAAACTCCAACACCACCCATAGTTTTTTTATCTGCTTCCTTTTTTCTTGCAACAACTTCCTTGAGACTTTCATCGGAAACTACAGCCTCATGAGAGCGAAACTGATTTCTTATGGCTGTTCTAATAAAGTCAGATCTGCTACTGTAAAAACCCTGCTCAACAAGAAAATCAATTTTCGCAAGATCAACCGAACTCAAATTTAAAGTAATTTTTTCCTGTTCGCCCATAATATAACCTCCATATACCATCCAAATGGAATATTAATAGAATATTATTAGAATACCATATTGTAATTATCGTTGTCAAAAAATTTTTCATAATGAGTCATAATCAAACGCAAACAAAATGTTCAACCAAAATTAAAGGTTGTATGAACAAATATGTAGTATTCTAACCATGTGATAACTCCCATTTCACAAAGGATGTGAATTAATGAGTACACTTATTATTTATTCAAGTAAAACGGGAACAACAGAAAAATGTGCGAAGCAACTGTCCAAATTACTTGAAAACGATGCAAAACTAATAAATCTAAATAACGCAAAAAGCGAGAATTTGGCGAATTATGATTCCGTGATACTCGGAGGTAATATCAGGGCTGGAAAGGCACCTTCAAATCTAAAGAAATTCGTTCAGAAACATCCCGAACTTTCAAAGAAAAAACTGGGGATTTTTCTTTGTTTTGCAGATGTCAGCGAGAAACTTGATGAATATCTTGCTAAAAATTTTGATGAGGAATTTCTGAAAAATTGTGATGTAAAAGGACATTTTGGCGGAGAGTTTCATTTTGACAGAATGAATTTTATGATCAGAAAAATAATTAAAAAAATGTCTGAGGGAAAGCCAGAGCCAAAGATAAAAGAGGAAAATATCGAAAAGTTTGCGAAGGATTTTTCAGCGAAATCTTAATATACATAAGTTATAACAAACGACAGTTTAGTAACGTAAAAAACCACTCTGATAAATCTTCGGGGTGGTTTTGTTATTGGTTTTAACAATTTTAGACTAAACCTAAAAATTTGCACTTCGAAATAATGTTATTAAGATTAATGAATGCTAGAATCATTTCGTCCAACAATTTTAATGTGGGGGTGGATGTTTTGGTTCCTGAAATTACTCTGGATATGGTAAGGGTTACTGAGGCTGCCGCTTTGATGTCCAGTCTTTACCTCGGTAGAGGGGATAAAGAAATGGTTGATCAAAGCGCCGTTGATGCTATGAGGGGGATACTTGACCTCATAGATGTTAAAGGAACAATCGTTATTGGAGAAGGTGAGAAAGACAATGCTCCCATGTTATATCCCGGAGAAAAAGTGGGCAGATGGCATGAAGATGACCCTTTCATTCAAATAGCGGTTGATCCAGTTGATGGAACAAGGGTGGTTGCAAATGGACAACCCAATGCCCTGTCAATTATTGCAGCTGCTGAAAATGGTAAAGTTGCACCTCTCCCAACACATTATGTGGAAAAACTCGCAGTGGGAAAAGAACTTGCCGGCAAACTGGATATAAACAACTCAGTAAAGGAAAATCTATTAATAGCTTCTAAAATTCTTGATATTAAGCTCTCAGAGCTTACCATTACTTTATTGAATCGAGAAAGAAATGCCTATATTGTAGAGCAAATAAGAGCTGAAGGAGCTCGAATAAGATTCATCGAAGATGGTGATGTAGCTGGTGCAATTTCCACAGCATTAACTGAAAGCGGCACCAATATCTATATGGGAATAGGTGGTTCTCCAGAAGCTGTACTCGCAGCAGCCGCGCTTCAATGTATGGGCGGAGAAATTCAGGTTAAGTGCTGGCCCAGGAATGATGAAGAAATCAGTAAAGTGAAAGAAGCGGATTTCAAACTAAGAAAGACGTATTATACAAATGATCTCATTTCAGGAGATGATGTTATTTTCTCTGCGACAGCCATAACAGATGCTTCATTTCTTAGAGGAATTAGATACAGCCATTATCAGGCAATGACAGACTCCATTGTTATGAGATCAAGCACAAGAACAATAAGGAAAATTACTGCTTACCATGATCTTGAACATAAAACCATTACAACAAAAACCGGTGGAGAAAAAATGTTTATTAATAAGCTTAAATGGGTCTAATAATTCACTGATACGACCCAATGATTATTAATGCTGTAATCTTAATGCTTTAAAGTTTCATCAACTCAGTTCTTAGTTCATTATCCATTTTCTCAAGTGCATAGCGAAAAGTCGTTCTACTTATTTTTTTCACGTTTTTCTTCAAATAGTCCAAAGTCCTATACGGATAAGAAAGGTATGTGTATTTTAGTAGCCAACCGATACCCTTTTGAACATGGAGTTCTCCAGTAAATTTATTTTCTTAAAAGCATAAAATAACGCCAGCTTGATTTTTCGTCGAGAAAATCTTCAATCTGTCTAACAGAAATAATTTCGAAATCTTTAAAAAGGTTTCTAATATCTTCATAATCAACATAATAATGGGGTAAGGTAATACCTTCCTCTTCTTTTTTTAATCTAACGTTTTCATTTACAATTGTGTTTTCGGGCGAGGTGTAAGAATATGTATTTTTTGATAACAGAGTAAGATAGATTTCTCCACCTCTTTTTAAAACTCTCCTTACTTCTTTAATAACCTTACTAATACCCTCAGAATCTACATGATAAATAGAGTGGTATGACAGGATCGCATCGAAACTATCATTCTCAAAGGGAAGAGAGGTAATGTCACCTTTTACGGTATCAATATCAAGTTTTTTCTTTTCTGATGACTCTTTAAGGATTTTTAGCCCGCTTTCAGAGAGATCATAACCCGTTACCTTAAATCCATTTTCTACAAAGAAAATAGAATGACGACCCATTCCACAACCAAGATCAAGAATCCTTCGAAATCCCTTTCCCCTCCATCTGTGAAGTAAATAATAGACATCTTCAGAAGGGGATAACCAGATTTTTTCATTTACTTTATGCCAGTCCCAACCT
>CAYTVB010000084.1:0-5402 GCA_964441735.1 uncultured Thermotogaceae bacterium | reverse complement strand
TACGTTAAACGATGATCCCGGCTTTTACCTCCCAGCAATTGGGGGAGCTTCCGAACAAACAGCCAGAATACCTCCTGAGGATGCTGCAATTGAATAGACAATGAAAAATGCCGGTACCAGACAAAGCAAAACATGCTCTTTTGCGTAGAACCAAACATTCTGAACCCTTTTAGAATGGCATCTTCAATAGCTTTTAGCACTAAAGGGGACAAAGTGGAAAACCAAAAATCCCGTGGTCAGTAAAGCAACTTTCCATAATTCCTTTTTTAATGTTTCCTCCATCTAATAACCTTCATACTTTTTATAATCAACCGGTTATTTTTTTCGCCAGGTTTATTAGATCAATAACTTTACTATCGCTTAGTAATAAATCTTTTCTCTGACCATTTCTTTTTTGAATTATCAACCCGGCATCGACTAAAACTTTAATATGTCTGGAAAGTGTTGTTTTATCTATGGGGATCTCTTTTTCTAATTCACAAAGGCAATAATCACCTTTTGAAAGCTTCTTAACAATTTCTATTCGCCATTTACAGCTTAAGGATTTGAAGATTTTTACCAATTTTTCCATATTAATCCTCCTGAAGTGTTCTCAATAAAATAATATTAATTATTACATAATTGTACAAATATGAAACCATAATTTTTCAAATTCTGAAGTTTATTCTAAAAAATGATTTTCAAGAAAGAGGAAGATGTTCTCGAAGCAATTATCTTTTCTCAAGACGGAAGAGCAACTTCCCCCCGATAATAAGAAGCAGTAATCCACATAGGGCAAAAACCAAATTAATGGTCACAAATCTCGAAATAAACATACCTTCGATTCCCAAAGAGTATCTAAAACCTGCTGCAAAATAAGTAATTGGAAATAAATGGCTTATCACACGCATATATTCAGGCATTATTGAAAACGGATAGTACACATTTGAGAAGAGCATCATGATTATTAAAATAACTGTAGAGAAACTCATGGTTGTCCACAGATCTTTAAAAGCCAGAGATAATATCGTACCTATGCCGAAAGAAAGAATTAATCCGGTTGTTATTATGGTTATGAAGGGGATCCATTTTACGTCATACGTTGTTGAGAAAATCCATCCAGAAACATATAATGTAAGAAATGTTGAAATTAGTGAGGGCCAATATCTATTAGCAGCAATAGAAATAACATATTCGCTACCTTTGACCGGGGTAACTAAAAACCTCTTAATAACTTCACTTTCTTTATGTGTGGACAGTGTTATTGCCATTCCATATACACCAACCATTATTATTGCGACTGCAACAACACCCGGTACAATAAAACTGATTATTGTCAGTGAAGTACCTGTCTCTACTTTAACAGGGTCAATGCCAATGAATCTTGGAATGCCCGAAAGTCTTTCATTTATATCATCCGCCATAAATGATTGTAAAATCATAAGGTAATTGTTATATTGTCCAAAGGATTGATCATAGTAAAAGGTTATATCAGATGCAGTAGCTGAAACTCCAATCTGTGTTTCTCCATTTATGATCATTTCTCTTACCTCTTCAGGACTATTTACCAGAATTGGATTTACTCCAGAGTTTTTTGCAGCTCTTTCAATTACATTCCCATATTTGCTTGAAAGATTTTCAGGAATGTATATACCCATTTTCACTCTTACTGTGCCGGTACCACCGGATAAACCTGCAATTACAAAACCTAAAATGATTACTATGACTATTGGTAAGGTCATTATCGAAACCAGCGACTGTATATCTCGAAGTAACACAAAGAAATTCTTTTTTATTAATTCATTCAACCTTCGAAAACTAATTATTTTCATTACTAACCCCTCTCACTTAAACGTCTTGTAAGAGAAAATGCAACGGAAATCGCGAACCATATTCCTGGCACCAGATAATTCAACCACATTGGTGTAACTGAATGCGCCACGCCCATGAACTCCCTCATAGCATTAGCTGAATAATAAAGAGGATTGGAATAAACAAAAACATTGATATACCACGGCAAATTGAATAAGGGAAAATAGATTCCTGAAAGGAACTGAAGGGGCAAGGTTAAAAAGCCTGATATTGCTCCCTGAGCTGCGGGACTTGTTGAAATAAAACCAAGCGCAAATCCGATAGCTGTGTACACCGCACATAAGTAAAGATAATAAATCAACGCATCGGGAGCAAACAATGAAACAGTGGCTTTTAAGACATATATACCGAATAAGCCCAATCCTATATACTGAACGATCATTATGAAAATTCGTGAAAAAGTAAATCCAAAATAGAAAGAAGACAATGGAACTGGTGTTGTTGCATATTTTTTTAGTATATTAAATCTCCTCATTATCGCTATCTTTGGGCCAACAAGAAAGGTCCCCGACATGAAAACAGCAATAACAATTATGCCCGGAGCCACAAAATTCGTGTAAGATGGAGAAACCATTATTGCCCCTATAGTTTCGCTGTTAACCTTTACCTGATCAACTTCGTAGTTGAAGTCCTTGGCCAGCTGAGAATTAATACTACTCATAACAGCTTCAATGGCACCTCTGGCAAGATTCGAAGAAGCTCTACTGGGTACAAAATATATCTTAAGTTCGGTCTGCGAAAAAGGTAATCCCAAACTGCTTGAAAAAGCCAGTCCCGCAAATTTTGTATTGAAGTCCTCCGGTATAACAATTAATATATCTGCTCTAGCATATCTCAAAAGCTTGAGCGCATATTCTTTTTCCTCAATGTCTAATTTTTCTATTGTGAACAAAGCTTCCTCATTTGGGTAAGATAGTTTTTCCAATGCTTTGATGACTCTTCCAGAATAATTTACGGTGGCATTTCTAGGTGTTTCATCAATCAATAAAGCCTTGAATTCTATTGATTCTCTAAGACCCATATTGGTAAAAGTAAGAACCAGTATAGAAAAAAGCAACATGGG
This sequence comes from uncultured Thermotogaceae bacterium, assembly GCA_964441735.1. Classification (GTDB taxonomy): domain Bacteria; phylum Thermotogota; class Thermotogae; order Petrotogales; family Kosmotogaceae; genus JASMTM01. The sequence continues at coordinate 2,488 of CAYTVB010000084.1, read as the reverse complement.
AAACAAAATCACCCAGAAAATCGACCTTCTGTTTCTAAGGTCTGCAAAAAGATGGAATTTAAAAAAATTCCAGAAAGATTTCATTCTCTAAGTTCTCTTCCAGTAAGGGTCAAAAATACATCCTCAAGGTCAGGTTCAACAAGAAAGATACTTGCAAGTTTGATTTCATATTTCTCTGACCATTTAACAAGCTTTTCCAGTGTTTTCGTAAGATCAGAGGTCTCGATCCTGTAATGATCATCTACTTTAGAAACTGTTTCATCCAGCAGATCAATAATCTTATCTTCCATTTCTGTGGCACATTCAAAGTCGATCTGACTGTTCCCTCCGTACTTGCTTATAAGCTCTCTTGGCGAACCTTCTTCAATAATTTTTCCTCTATCTATAATGGCTACTCTATCGCAAAGTCTTTGAGCTTCTTCCATATAATGAGTTGTAAGAAAAATCGTCTTCCCTTCTTTTCTTAAATTCTCAATCAGATCCCATATTGATTCTCTTGATTGGGGATCAAGTCCTGTAGTTGGTTCATCAAGAAAGATCAATTCAGGATCATTAATCATTGAAACGCCAATTGTCAACCGCTTTCTCTGTCCCCCGGAAAGATTTTCTACAAATGTTTCTGATTTCTCTTTGAGCTGTGACAATTCTAATATATCCTCAACTGCAACTGAATATTCAAAAAAGGAAGCAAATAGTTCCAGGATCTCCCTGACTTTAAGATGATCAATAAATGAACTTTCTTGAAGAATCACTCCCATTTTTTCCTTTATTGTTCGAGGTAATTTGTTTTCTATCTTTTGGTTAAAAAGCCAAAACTCACCACCTGAATGTTTTCTTAAACCTTCCAGTATTTCTAAAGTAGTGGTTTTCCCTGCTCCATTTGGGCCAAGAAAACCAAATATCTCACCACTCTGCACCTGTATATCTATCCCCTTAAGTGCTTGAAAGTGTCCATAATATTTCTTTAAGTCTTTAACTTTGATTATTTGATTCAAGTCAACACCTCACTTTTAAAGCCAAACATAACCAATATTTTTGTAAAAAATAGCTTATGGCTATTTAGCGTAATACATCCATGCAGCTTATAATACTGATTAATCAAAATTGATAAATCAAATATACATTCAAAATAATGACATTTTATTTTTTTAAAAAGTTCATATTAAGATTTTACACTGTTTGCTGCTAATCATTAGCCAGAAAGCAATAAATATTCGAATAAAAATACTAATTATTTACAAGCAGTAAGGTGGTTCTTGCTATAAACCTAAAACCTAACCTTTTATATATCTTTAAAGCAGGATTTTCAAGGGTTACAGCTAAAAGCGCCTTAGAATAACCTTCTTTTTTACCTCCGTTGAGTACCCTTTTTATCAGTGCCGTTCCAAGACCTTTATTTCTGTGCTCCGGCAGAACCAAAAGATCACCAATCAAGAAATTGTTATTATTATTCATGAGATCAATTGAAACAGCAAAACCTCTGAAAGGATTTATTAATTCAAAGGAGAGCTCAGTATTTGTGGATCCGAATTCTTCTTCTAAAATAGCTCTTTCATATACATCATAAAGCTCTTCTGGATTCTTTACACCCATGTAGGTTCTGTCAAATTCTGGTGTTCCATTATAAATCTCATTAATATGCTTTTTGAGGGTTACAAGTTCAAATGTTTTGTAATCACCTAAAGTTTCTGAAACCTTTGTATCAGGCTCATATTTGTGTAGATTTAATTGCATCGTTCCCCTATTGCAAATAAAAATATCTTCGTACCTTTTATCGTCAAAATGATATTTACCCAAATTCAACTCAAGTTTCTCAACCGAATATACTTCTTCTATTAATTCCTTTAAGTCTTTCATTAACGTAAGCATAGTTCCTTCATTACCCGAGAATTTCTCCAATTTTCCAATTACTTTCTTCTTGCCCCTTTGCCACTGTGAAAACCTAAAGATCTCATTATCGTTTTCAAAAACAATAAGCTTCCCGCTTCTTTCAACCAACTTCATTACAATCCTCCTAACCTTTAATTCAAGATAAGATAACAGCAATCCGGCAAAAACCTTCGATAGATCAAGTGGAACATTGGATATGGTATTTGCCGGAACGGAAGCTCCCCCGATTTCTGATCTCGGATCTCTGTTATCGTTTTTTTAAAACACTGTCAGAGCCTCTTGAGCGAAAGTATCACCAAGCGGCTTCAAGCGTCTTGTACTATTGGACCAAGCCTCACTCTCCGAGAGTCAGTGGTTTTATACGTACAACGCACAACCTACAACGTCGCTTTGCGCAAAATGCACACACCTCCGCCTACGGCTCGCCCTCTCAAGAGGGCATTCAATACTAGAAACCGTTTCTATCTCGGATTCTCGTCACTTTGGTCCTTCTCGTCTTCTCGTTTTTTAATTCTCCTCTACAGAGGAGTGTCACGAAGTGACGAGGTGTGTGCATTTGATTTTCATCCGCGAAGCGCAAATCCGCGTTGTACTTTAC
>CAYTVB010000083.1:0-5555 GCA_964441735.1 uncultured Thermotogaceae bacterium | reverse complement strand
GAGGACAGTTTCAGGTAGTCTGTCTCCTTGACTTGACATAGTGGGTGAGGGCGAGTCGGAGGCGGAAGTGTGTTGTTTTTAAACCACGTTCAGGGTATATCGTCCAACGCTTCGTCCATCGACGATGCAACACAAAATTGCTGTTGGATGTTGGGTTTTAGGCGCTGCGTGAACACTAAGAACAAAACTTAATGTAAAGATCGATGTTGGATGTTGGGTATTATGTATTGGATGAAATATAAAAAATAATTGACAATCGAAGAAGGACATATGATAAAAAATTGAAAAGTGATTTTGGGTGCTAGATGCTGGATGATGGGTTTTAGGTAATGAAAAAACTGAAATCGCTGTTGGGTGTTAGGCAAACAATAAAAAAACCGTTCTGCCCCCTTAAAATTTATGCTCAAGGATGACGGGAAGTTAGAAAAGGTATTTACTTTCTCGCTTCTTAGTTCCTTGGTTTCTCGCGCCTTCTCATTATTTAAAAGGATTCTCGACCTCTTGTCTTTTTGGACCTTCTCATGTTCTTAAGAATCTGCTCTGTCAGAGCCTCTTAAACGAACGCAGTGAGTTGCTGCAAGCGTCTTGTACTATCAGATCAAGCCTCTATCTTCGAGCGTCTATGTGCTTTAAAAAGGAGTCCCGTGTTAGCGGGGAGGTGTGTTATCTGTTGAAAAATGGTAAATCCGAAGCTTTTCGCAGGTTCGCATTCCGTATGTTTTTTGGATGTATATCCGATTGTTCACCAAAGCGCAAATCATGTTTTTTCTCCAATCGGTTCACGGTTCACGTGGTTTATGTTTTCTCTCTCGGTCTCTCGTCTTCCTGGTTTTTCTCGGATTCTCGGCTTTTTACAAGTCAGATTACCAGGTTCTCATACCTACTAATTGAAGTTCGGTTGCTGTTGTCGCTGATGAATTGCTTTCTTTATTATTTGATACAAGTATTAGTGAATTAAGCAGATCCTTAGCATCACCATCAAAATCGAATGTGTTTGCGGTAACTGATCCGAATGTAAAAAATTGCGAAACATTATTTCCTCTTATGACATCGTCTAAGTCTGGAAATGAAATGTTTCCTCCTGTTTCTGTACCATCATCGTTTATATCATCCTTAAAAGCCATAAGATTGCCTGTTAAATATTTTACTCCATGAGTTGGTTTTCCAGCTCCCCCTTGTACATATTTCATAGCTGCATTTCCACCAATTGAAACTAGGTCTAAACTATCATTTATATTATCATCCATCATATCAGTTATAAGTTCTTTAGTTATATCAAGAGGATGATTTGAAACCTTTGATTCTCCATTTCCATTATTCACATATTGATATATATCGTTGTATACAAGGTTGGTATTAACTTCAATATCCCCATAAACCGTTAAAGAGTATTCACCAGTTACTTTACTTATTTTGTGATTATCATCTCCTATGGTCACATCCCCATTTATCTGGAGGTTAATTTTTGAAGATAAAGCTGTTTCAGATGGAATTGTAAGTGTATGTCCAATTAAGTCTCCATCATCGTCTGTTTGCGTAATATGCATTCCATTTTCGTCAAAATCGATATAATAACTCGGTTCGGTTGTATTTGTTGCATCAATAATATATAGAGTATCGCTATCAAAGGTAGTTGGCCATGTATTTTTATTGTTCATATAAGCTGTAGTAGAAGCATCAGGTAATGTTGAAAGGTATTCTTCTTTCCACCCATCTACAACGGTTGATACATTTTCAGTACTCGTTGCTGAAAACCAATCCGATTCATCCCCAACAGGAGAACCATTAACATTTGCACTAAAAGCTTCTAAACTTGGATAAATAATAGATCCAGCTGTACCCGGAGCAGTAACATTTAGATTCACATCATCTAATATGACAGCATTTCCATATATAAAATCAAAATCAACTGAATTATTACCTTGTCCTTGCCCCGGATTGCTATTTTGCTTATTTTTAAGTATTCTATCTAAAAAAGCTGTTCTTATAGCTGGTAATACTAACGATGGTCTTGCAATATTTGAGACTAATCCAACAGAATATCTCTTTCTTCCATTTCTATTTGAAACACCTATAATAACTTTTTTATTATCTACAGGATAAACAAATGCACCCAAATCATATTTGCCTTCACCAAAACCTGGCAAAGCTTTATAGTCTTCTTCTAATTCCCCGCTTAAATCAAGGCAGTTTTTATTTTCCAAATCTTCTTCTTCAAATAAATCTTTCCAATAATCGCCTTCAACACCACCACGAGTTGTTACAAAATTTCTGAATTCATTAATTCCACTCCAGGTATCTTCAAATAAATCTGTTGGGTCCTGCAGATAAATAAAAGTCGAAGCACTTACAACATTAGATGAAATATTCTGTTGATCTGCAACAATACTATATGAGTGAATTTTATCCACCGTTCTTGTAACATGTAATCCTGCAACAAAAACCATAATAGAACCAAACGTTAATAGTATTAGTGTTAAAGGTAAAACAAAACCCTTCTTCAAATGATTACTTCGTGAAGATGACCACATATACATCCTCCTTTTTTCCTGATACCGTGTCTTTAAGTGTCATATGAACTGACACTAAATTCAAATCATTTCCACTTATATTTCCACTTGGTACTCCGTCTATCACAACATCTAGATAACCAGCTTCATCTATTCTATTTTCTAATGTTGATACTAAATCATTTTCAATATATTCGAAAAAACTATTAGTATTTATACTATCAACTAAATTATCATCATTTCTTACATAATCAGACACTAGATTTTTAACAGCGATTATTTCAGAAGCACGGGCTGCTGATAAAGACATACGTTTATATTGTAATATCATTGATACTCCAAATGTTACAAAAATCGCTAATATCCCGAGAACTATTAAGGTTTCAATTAATGTGAATCCTTTTTTCCTTAATTTAATAAAACCTCACCGCCCCTGAGGTCCTTTTGCTTGTTATAGGCTTAGTTCTTTCAACATCGCTATAATAAGTAAAAGTAGCTTCGTATGTGACGTAATTTTCCCCTTCAATAGGACTAAAAGAGAATTCATCAACATGATTTGCAATAGTTTGACTGGCCATATTTCCAGCTTTATCTGCTTGATAGTAATGAACAACTTTTCTTTCATCTGGTAAATATTCGATCCTAATAGTAGGAAGCTCTTCTTCCTCATCAAGTCTAAATGGATTACTTAGATTCATTTCAATATAATAGTTTTGTCCTTCGATATCATCTTCAACTCCAATGTACTTCAAAGCTGTCCAGCTTTGTGAGATGATATATCTCATATTTGTATGCAGTTTTGTGATCTCTTCGTCAAGAGTCATGGTAGCGTTTAGCTGGCTGGAGGTTTTGAAAGTCATTGAAGAAACAACAGCAACAATTGCGAGTACTATAGATGATACTGCCAGTACTATCAGTATTTCTGTTAAAGAAAAACCTCTTTTTCTTTTCATAACCGGCACTCCTTTGTCCGGTTTAGTGTTCATCACCTGTTTGAAACAGTTTAATTATAACATATTTGTATAGATTCAAAGTGTTATCAAAATAGACTAAACCTACTAACTTTCAAGTATTTCGTAAATTGAAAACAGCGTTCCAATAGACCATAACTGTGGTGAACAGCTCGTTGGATATTCAACTGCTCTTTCTCCGGTTGTTTTTCTATCAAGTCCGCTGAAAAGCTCGGGTAATCTTAAGCCAGGGGTTTTTTCAAGGGCATCCAACAGCGCCCTTCCAATTTTTTTTGCTTCTGATTCATAACCATACCTTAACATACCTACCATTATCAAAGCATTATCATGAGGCCACACACTTCCGTTGTGATATGAAAAAGGATTGTATCTTTTCATTTTACTTGAAAGCGTCCTTATTCCCCATCCAGAGAACAATTCTGGCGAAAGCATACGCTCAACTAAATATCCGGACTTGGTTTCATCTATTAACCTGCAAAAAAGGCAATGCCCCGGATTTGAACTTATAGAATCAACCTGCTTGTTTTTTCCATCAAGTGCAAGCGAGTAATACTTTTCCTTATCCATCCAGAAATCTTTATTAAATCTTTTTTTAAGTTCTAAGGCCAGGGATTCGTATTTTCGTCTTTTTTCTTCGTTTCCAAAATTTTTGTAAATATAAGCAAGTGATCTATATGCAGAATACAAATATCCCTGCACTTCGACTAAGGCAACAGGCGGTTCAGCAATTTCCCCATTGTTAAATGCAACTGAATCACTGGAGTCTTTCCAGCCCTGGGACGTTAAACCCATTCTTGAAGTACTTTGATACTCTATATATCCATCTTTATCTATATCTGCATAATCTTCAATCCACTTTTCAGCAGCTTCTATACTCGACCTGAGTTCACCAATCGTAGAAAGATCTCCTGTTACTTCAAGGTATTCTCCTGCCAGAACAAGGTACAGAAGTGTTGCATCTACCGTACCATAATAGGATGAAAAGGGCATCTCTTCTCCAATTGACATTGGATTCAGCCTTACTTCATGTACTATCTTTCCCGGAACAGCATCTGTAAAATCGTTCACACTTTTAGCCTGAAAGGCATTATGAACCCTTAATATTGTTTTTGGGATTTCTGGAAAATACCTTAAAATTTGTAGAGCAAATATTATACTGTCCCGTCCAAAAATAGTCGCATACCAGGGAAGTCCAGCCGCCGGGAAGTCACCAAACTCAGTTGTAACCATCATAGATTTTAAATCCCTCAAGCCCTGTTTTATTATGGAGTTATAGAAAGATTCAGGTTCATGTTCAAACTGTATAGGTCTATCCTCTAAGATATTTTTAAATAATAATGGCTTTTTAAGTTTTTTGGTGAGATGGATATAACCTTTTACATAATTATTTTCTTTAGGTTTTATGTTGAAAGAACACTCTGGTAAGGAATTTTCTATTTCATAGATTGTCGTTTCATCGTTATGTTTATCACCTTTATCTGTCAAATCTACATTATGGTTATATTCTACAAGACCAAGATGTGCTTCATTCCGGGCGCGAATTGAGAAAATGTCTTCATAACTTCTGATTAACTCATAACCCACTTCGATATCAATGCTTTGCATTGAAAAATTGTATATTTCTAGCTCAATATTTATCGTATTACCGCAAGCACGAAACTTTTCTACAATTTCAATATCATAATGCAAGGCATCGGGAGCAGATTTTGAAAGATAAACATTATCCATACCATTCCAATAAAAATCGCTATGCAGTTTTCGCAAAACCTTTCCAACGTCAAGTTGCACCCTCGAAATATATTTCGTATCCTCAAGGTATATCCCGGTTGCCACATCATTTTCTTCATCAATAACACCCTTATCATCTGCAACAACCATTAAATTACCGTTTTTGAATATTTTCATCTTCTTAACACCCCTAATCCTGGATATTCATTATTTTAATGCTAACATTCTTTCCTTTATTAAGAGTAAGTAAAGAATAATTATTATTACGTAGTAGAAATAAAGAATTATTCGACTGATTTATATAATAAATAATGCTTCAAATAATAAATAAAATGTACATTTACTT
>CAYTVB010000082.1:0-5633 GCA_964441735.1 uncultured Thermotogaceae bacterium | reverse complement strand
TATAGGTAAAACAAGAAAATTAAAAAGACGAGAAGGATCAAAGAGATGAGAGGCCGAGAAATACCATAAATACTAATATAAGTGAACCGTGAACGTTTACCGTTTTCCGATTGGCTCAAATGCCCTCTTGAGATGTAGGGGTACAATAGAGGAGGCAGTCAGAAGGAAGAGAGGAACTCTCTTGAGATTCACCGATGAGTGACTAGCCCTCATTATCCCTCTTCCTTTCTGGGAGTACAAAAGGACCGATAGTGGGATATCCGGGGAAACCCAGGAACGCTACATCAATTGAACTGTACTCATTGACTGCACATTGTATTTTAGGAGGGGAAGAACATGGAAGTGGTAGGTATTGATTGGTCAAAGAACTATCATGCTTGCTATTCTATGGAGAAAGAAGAATCATTTAAGATTACAGACGATGTAGAAGGTTTTGAGAAATTACTGGAAACAGTGTCAGAAGATGCTGTTTTTGTAATTGAGGAAAGTTTCAACAGGATCAGCGATTATTTATTGCAAAGAGAGAGAAAGGTTTATCTGTTGGCACCAAAGAGATCAAAAGAAGCAAGAGAATATCACTCCAATGGATTGAAAACAGACAAAACAGACGCAATAAGTATAGCCCTTACCTACAAAGAACATCCTAATTATTGCACAGAAGCAGTCTATAATGAATGGGCAATACTATTGAGGGAAATGCTAAGGAGCCACAGATTCTACGCAGACTTATCTTCCAGGTTAAAGAACAAACTACAGAGCGAATTACACAACTTTTATCCTGAATACCCTAGAACGATGGGAAAGGACTGGACAGATGTTCTTGGATACATATTCATACTCACAATATGTCCAAGCATCAATGAACTAAGAAACAAAACAGACAAAGAGATAAAAGCGTTACTCAACGAAAATGGATTACCATTTACCAAATCGATGAGAAGAAAACTGAAAAGACTGAGAGAACATGCAACTGACTGGAAGATGAAAAAGTATACCAAAGATATGATTTCTTACATTGCTAAAGAATTACTTCAAGCTATGAGGAAAAAGAACGAGATAGAAAGAGAAATGGAGAAAGAGCTAGAAAACTCAAAGTACAATGTTGTATGTACTGTACCTGGAGTAGGAAAAGTGATAGGAGTTGCTTTTATAGTTGCTTTTCTTACTCATAACTTTAGAAATTACAGAGAATTCCAGAGGTATTGTGGAACTACTCCAATAGTATTCCAAAGTGGTAATTACAATGCATGTAGAATGAGAAAGAAATGCAACAAGTATCTAAGGAAGCTTCTTCATATGATGGCTTTAGCAGCTGTTAGTAAAAGTTCATGGATGAATGGTTATTACAACAAGAAAAAGAACAAGGAGGGCAAGAAAAATGGCCATGCCCTCCGTGCTCTAGCAAACATCATTACTAAAATAGCTTTCGCTGTACTCAGAGACCTTAAACCTTACGATGAGAATCGTTTCCGTGGAAATAAAAAACCTCATCTAAATTATACAATAAACAAGGATGTTTCAGTAAATAAAAATAAGGAGGAGGATGATAATAACAGGTTATCCCTGCCTGATACTGTTGCTCATTCTAACTGCCAACTGAGGACAGTTTCAGGTAGTCTGTCTCCTTGACTTGACATAGTGGGTGAGGGCGAGCCGAAGGCGGAGGTGTGTTGTTTTTAAACCACGTTCAGGGGACATCGACTATACTGAAAACCACTGATATGCGCTTTTTAAAATACACGTCCAACGCTAACGCTTCGTCCATCGTTGTTACAAGATAAAATCGCTATTAGACGTTGGGTGTTAGGTGTTGGGTAAAACCATAAAAAACTGATACTCGAAAAGCGAGGCTTGGTCAGGTGGTACAAGACGCTTGCAGCCATTCGCTACGCTCGTTCAAGAGGCTCTGACAGAGCATTCCTCAAAACACGAGAAAAACCTAGGTGACGAGAAGCCGAGAAAGTTCTTAAAACATTTGATGTGCGCCTTTGGGAACAGGCGGATTTGCACCTATGGCGGTAAAAACATTTGAAATACTAATACAAGTGAATCGTGAACGGGAGTCAGAAAGGCTTTAATTCGGTTAACGGAAAACTGTTCACTTGTTTTGTTTTCGGATTCTCGTTTTCTTAAGATTACTCCGTTTCTTTACAGAGTTCGAGGTATTCACAGTAGTTGCAGCGTCTTCCGGGATTTTTTTCGAAGAAAGTAATTTCTTTTGGTCTGTTTAATTGAGGGTCTTCGCAGTATTTATCAAGTACATTAATACTTTTCTCAATATATTTCTTAATATTTTCGATTTCTCTTTCACTAAATTCATGAACCGCTCTCTCTCCACTTAAAAGATATTCGTTAACACATTTTATGTTATTAAGATCTACTTTCTTATACTTTTCCAGTACATATATTGTATATAACTTCAATTGTTTTTTGTCTTTTTCTTCATTTGGTCTACCCGTTTTCCAGTCAACTATATAAACTGTGTTTGTATCTGTTTTGTAGAGAAAATCAATTATTGAAAAAACCCTGACCCCATTATATTTAAACGATGGAAATTCTTCATCGACCTCCATAATCTGGAACTCATCATTCTTTATTCTTTTAAAAACTTCTGATTTTGAGAAATTTGTGATGCAAATCTCAGCTCGCTTTGTTATTTTCGAAGAATTCTGCCTTAGAAAGCTTCTATTACCGTAATATATTTCCTGAAGCATATTAAATTCCTTGGGCCAACGTTCCCATTCAGCTCTATTATTAATCGAATCTTTCCAGGCTTCATTAAGCTTTTCTCTAATCTCTTTAATGGATAAGGCAACATTTATTCTTTTATCCAATATTGCTTTTTTTACTTCGTCATGTACCGCCTGACCCAAAAGCGCATAGATATTCTGTAACTTGCTTAACAGATAAGCTTTTCTTGTAAATTCAGAGGCTCCTGATTCCCAGCCCTTCCAGTGAGCATACGTTTTGAAATAATACTTTCTTTTACATTCATCAAAAACGCTTTGCTTTGATAACGACCAGGATTTTTCAGGATAATCACCAAACATATAAACACTTCCTGTTTTTTAGTATGTTTTAAGTTTATAGTAAATTCATGCGTTAATCAAATTTTGATATTTTACTTGTAACTATTAAAGGTTACGCAAAGCCTCTTATTATTATCAAAAATAGCAATCATTGCTCAACAAAAACCACTTTTACTTTTAGGCCTTCCCAAAATTGCTGGCCTACTGGATTTTCGTAAACGGTCAATGAATCGTTAAGTAACCAGTGAGAAAACTCCCATCCAGCTGAAGGTACTGCATGACCTTCTAAGTAATCACCCATATTGAATTTATGAATTCCTTCTGGATAAAGTGTGTCATTAATGTATACATTACCGCTACCTTCAATTTCAAGAACTAAAGTGACAACCTGAGGTTCGTAATCTACATCCACACCCCTATTGATTAAAGCATTAATATTATTCATATCTTGAGAACCCGGTTTAATGTTTAGTTTGTTATATGACAAATCTATCCAATCCCCGCTCTCAATTCCTGAATTATCAACAAGTGGTTGAATATCATCGATCTGATTATCGTTCAAACTAAGGTTCTTCAAATAATCTAATTCCTGCAGAAATCCTATATCAGTTAATTGATTATCGCCAAGATAAAGATTTACTATATTTGTGTATTCTTCAATAAAACTAATATCATAACTTTCCAGGCTTAAAGACTCAAGCCCCAAGTTTCTTAACCAGGTCCAATCTTGTAAGAAATTGAGCTCATTTTCTGGTAAAGGATTATTTCCTACATAAAGAGTTATTATTCCCGTTAAATCGTGAATAGGTTCCAGATCCTCTATTTGATTTCCCTGAACAGAAAGGTACCAGAGTTCTGGAAAATTTTGAACTATTGATATATCAGACATTCCATTACTACCAACATCCAATCCCTCCAGTTTTGTTGCTGATGCTAATGGAGATATGTCTGCAACTTCATTATTGCAGATATTTACCCAGGTTAATTTCTTTAAATTCTCTAAAGCAGATATATTAGAAATGTTATTCTCAACTAAATAAATTTCTTCTAGTTCGTTGAGCGTTTGTAATGGATTGATGTCATTTATCGAATTGTAAGCCAGATAGAGATATTTTAGTTTCGTTAAATTACTTAATGGTGTTAAATCATTTATCGAATTATGGCCAGCATCAAGGTCAATTAAATTGTTTAATGACTCAAGTGAACCAATGTCATCAATATTGTTATAACGAAGATAAAGTTTTTTCAAATCATTTAAATCTTCCAGAGGAGAAAGATCAGTTATATTGTTACTATTCAAATTGAGAAATCTTAGATTTTCAATATTCTCTATTCCATCAATACTATTTATTCCTGAACTAACAGTTTCAAACTCTACAAAATCAAGGAGTTCATTCCTATATACTTTTCCATCACTGTAACTTAAAGGTTTCATCTTGTATTGATTTTCCTCATTTTCAACGCCTTTTTGTTTTCTCATAAACTGTTCTGTTGCTTCTGAATTCTTCCCTAAATAAGCAAGTATAGATGCTTTAAAATCAGAATCTGGAACATTTATTTCTTCACCCAGGTAGATATTGTTTGAAATTACAATATCGTCTATCCATGCAGTGTCCTGATGTTCATCGACCGAAGCATTTTTTTCATAAACCCATTTCAGTGTATGCTTACCAGAAGGCAATTCCCTGATTACTTTATGCCAGTCAATATCTCCAGACCATTCACCAGCAAATTTATCCCCTATATAAAACTGCAGATGATCATGGCCTAACTGCGAACTTGTTTTTCTATAAAAACTGATTTTTGAATCCTGTTCTATTTCCACGTAAATCTCGAGGGTACTTTTTCCACTATTACCAACATCACCAAACCTAACGGCATAATCTCCCTGATAGACCTCTTCAGTTTCTATTTCTGGTTTAGCATCTCCACCAAGTTCCCAGGGATTTTTTGAGAAATCTCCTGTTTCAAAATCATCACCTGTGAGTTCAACAGGTTCTTTAAATGTAGATGGGCAACCTGTAATAAATATTAATATCCCAATACAAACAACAATTAAGATGGTTCTTTTTCCCATAAGAAATTCCCCCCATATAATAAACGATAATCTATAGGCTCTTTAATTGTTTAAGCATTTATTTTAAAGCATAGTATTATGAATCTCACATCCCATTTTTTAATATCTAATAAACCAAAGTAAATACATAATTAGTATATCAACCATTATTTGTCCGACCAAAGAAGCAAATAAAAAAAGACATTTAACTATCAGAATACTATGGGTAAATAATTCACTTTTTCATATGTCAGCCTCCATTTTCTATCATAATTCATAAAATATTACTTAAAATAATTTATTTTTATAAATAAACTTTAATTTTTTTATTTATTTTGTAATTCTTTTTTCTTCTGTGTGCTTTTATTGTTGGTCTATACAGCCATTATTTTGAAACATGCCTCTTGTTGTACCTTGAAATATATCAACTTTTTTATAAATTTCTTCACTTTATACTTGACATTATTAAAATAAAAGTGTATATTATAAATATAAAACAACGAAATGTTTAGGAGGGGTTGAAATGTTCAAAAGAAAATTTAGAAATT
>CAYTVB010000081.1:0-5845 GCA_964441735.1 uncultured Thermotogaceae bacterium | reverse complement strand
ACACCCTATAAGCGAATTTTGTTCAAATACCGCCGTAGGCGCAAATCCGAATCGACAGATTCGCAAATCCGTGTGCTCCCCAACACGCATATCCGCCTGTTCCTCAAGGCGCATATCAGTGGTTTTAATAACTTTCTCAATTTCTCCTTTTCCTCATCTAAAAACATTTATAGAAATATTCACCATTATTATGCAAAATACAGCGAATAAACCGCCGAGAACAAGTTTTATTTTGGCGGCAGCTTCTGTTGATTTCATGAATTCCTGTATCTTTTTTGTAGATGAAGTGTAGTAAGCAACCAGCGTTATACCAATTACTGGCACCACAAAGCCGAGATTATAAATTATTAAAAACCCTAAGGCTTCCGGGGAAACACCCACACTGTTAATCACATAGACTATTGTTGGAAGATAAACCTGTCCGGTACACATGAATTCAACGAACGATATAAGAAGTCCTGTTACCAGTGAAGCAATCCAGATGGTTTTTGCGCGTGCGTTTTTTCTGATTATCTCGTGTGTTTTTCTTTTAAGTCCGGGGGTTAGTTCGAGAACACCCTTTTTACCTTTGTATTTCATTCTAAAGAAATCATTGATAGACAGTATAGCGAGAAGACCTGTAAATACAGCCATTGCGGGATAAAATATCAATTGAAACATTCGAGAAATATTCTGAAGATAGCCCACTGCACCAAGTAATCCTGTGCCCATAGCTATATAAGCAGCAAATAACCCAAGTGCAAAATACAAACCAGCTATTAATATTTCGTTTTTACTGCGTCCAACATAGAAAAGATATGATACAAGAAAGATCAAAACAACAAAAGCGCAGGGATTGATACCATCGATCAACCCTGCGCCGAGCACAATGAAGAAACTGAATTCTTCATAACGGCTCTTTATGCGCTGCGTAACGTCTTCTTCCAGCTCTTCGGTTTCTTGAAGCTTTTGCTGTCGGGCTTCTTCTGAATATTCTTCTATCGCCCTGACAAGATTACTAACCCTTATATCATCATGTAAAAAGGCTTTGTCACCCACAAAAATAATAGGATAATGATCATAGTATTCTTCCGGGATATCATAAACCTTTGCGTACTTAAGCTTAAGCTCCTGATTTTTGGCTTCAGACAAATAAAATTTATTAACCACTATCTCACGATTTACCTCAAAACGTGCATTTTCAATTGTCATTTCAGCTTCAAGACATTCCTGACATGTAGTAACGCCGAAGTAATCAATAATAACCTCATTACTAAATATCGAAACTGAAAATACTATTATAAATAGACAAAGTAATTTCTTCATATCAACCTCTTTCTATTCTACGAGCCTATGGATTCATCAACCGCATAGAAGTTTTCAGGCCAATCACGATCAACAGGACATATCCCTTTCGTATCGTCAAAAACATTACCTTCACCAAGAATCGTGCCTTCAAAATTGCTACCGCCACATCCACAGTCCGTACACATTCTAAGATATAGATCAAGTCCATGAAGCACGTTAGAATAGAATTTATTATTATTTAGAGTTACTATAGAATCTGAATTAATTAGAATACCGTTTTCTTCATTGCGTGTTACTTCATTTTTAACAAGATATCCCGTAGAATCCCCTGCCAGTGATACCCCCACACGATTTCTATCAAACTTATTATCATTTACTTTAAAAAGTAAATCATTTGTCATCATAATTCCTGTTCCACAATTCTTTATAGTACTTGAATCCAACAACAATCTTCCTTCTCCATAGGCATAAATGCCATAATATCTATCCCCAGGGAGGTCTTCAACATTTTCATCTTCAAGTACGGAAATGTAGGAATCCTTTATAAGTAAATCGTTCTTACTCGAACTATATGTAATAGCTGTTTTACCACCAATTATTTTACAGTTAATTATTTGTCCTGTGGAACGTGAAACCATTATCGCGCGTTCTCCATCAACTATGGTAAGATTCTCTATGCTAAATCCATTTGCCTGTCTTATGTATATTCTTGCATTGCTTGATTTATCTGACTTAATAACAACAGAATCTCTATCTACACCCTTTAAGATAACTCTCTTGGTAATACTCAAAGATTCTTCATATGTCCCTGGATAAACAAGTACAACATCACCAGCCTTAGCAGCGTTGATAGCACTTTGAATTGTTTCATACATACCTTCCTCTGTACCAACTTCAATAATATTGTCTTCAATCCTATCAGTAACCATTATTTGAAATCTCTTTAGTTCGCCATATTCACCATTTCTGTTTATCCTAAAAACAACTTCCTGTTCCTCTTTATCGTTAATCGAGGGTAGATAATAATAATTTCCTTCATAGGATAGAACACCAGGTCCATCAATCAATTCAAATCTACCTTTCTCAGAATTTTCAAATTGTTCATTTAGATCAACTTTTAGCACATCATATTTATTTATCTTGAAAATTGTTCTCAAATCATCAAAAACAGGAGAAGCTGTTTTCTCTTCGACTATAATAACAAAGGTCTCATTTAATTTGTTGCCACGATCATCTTTCACTAATATTTCTACAGTATGAATTCCTGGTAGTGCTGGCCCTTCAAATCCTTTATAGATACCGTCTTTTATTATTCCAGTACCCTCTACTAGTTCATAACTTATTTCATCACCATCTGGATCTTCAAAAAATTCGTCAAGATTTAGCTCTATTTCATCACCTTCCATATACCTCATATTTCTTATCTCACCAATTGGTGCGTGGTTGACATCAATAACCATTACTTTGAAGGTGCTTTTGAGTTCCTTCTTATTTGAATCTCTTACCAAAAGAGTTACTTCATGCTCGCCCGCTTCTTCATAATCGGGTGTGTAATAATATTTACCCTCTTTAACGTATCCATTTCCTGTTACACGAGCGAAAGTAAGTGGTTCCTTAAGTGATTCCGAAACATATTCCTGAAGGTTAACAACCAGCGTTGAACCTTCTTCAATTTCTTGATCAGGAACTATAAAAGAATATTTGGTACACGAAGAAAGTAAACTAATAAGAACAAAAGTTATTAATAACAATGGTATTTTCTTCATTATGTCCCTCCAAATAAACCATACTAAAATAGACTGGTTTAGTATTCTTTGTTGATTATATCATGATCAACATACTAAAGGAATAAAGCTTTTGTGATCAATGATATAATTCTTACAGACCGAAAGTTGTTCTGAGATACTTTAACCAAATACAAAAAAAGTGTATAATTATTGAAGCTGTGATATTCGCAGCATTCTTTATTTAAAGACAAAATTGCGTACCCAAAATTTCTGGAGGTGCAAAAGGTGAAAAAATCGATACTATATGTTCTTATAGTTGTTACTCTTTTTATACTTTCTGGTTGTCCGGTCATATTCAATCCAATTGAAATACCCGATCAAATAGCAAATGAAGGAGAGCAGTTTAAACTTGATCTGACTGATTATACAAATGCTGTAAACATCAGTGAAGTAAACTATAAAATTGTTGGTGATAGTGTTGGCAGAATTTCTGGGCAGGAATTTATCTGGGATAATCCAACATTTGATAAAAACGGGACAAAAGTTACCATAAAAGCGGTAAATGATCGTGGAGTTGAAAAGGAAACCGACTTTACGATAACAGTAAATAGAAAACCCACCAAACCTGAAAACATTTCACCAAAAAATAACGATTTTGTTACTGAGAATCTCATTATTCTAAAATGGGAATCTGAAGACGAAGACGTAGAAGATGGTTTAGACGACTACCTAAAGTTTGATGTTTATTTCGGGGACAATCAGGAAAATCTACACAAAATCGCTGAAGATATAGAAGCAACATCAACTCAAGTTGAAGAAGATCTTGTTGATGGTACCACTTATTACTGGCAAGTAATTGCGAAAGATAGGAACAGCGAAGTTGAAAGTGATATCTGGGAATTTGAATATGGAACCTCATCTTTGTTACAAGTAAATGTAATTGTTGACAGAGAAGGCGATGATAACTATGGTGAAAAAGTAAAAGTGCAGATTAATGGTGAAACAATAGGCGAAACTGAAGATGCTACTAATATAGACACAAAACCTTCAACAATAACTCTTACAGCTATTTTTAATTCAAATAAGTCTCGCTTTTTAAAGTGGATTGTTAACAAGGAGTATGAATCTCAAATAGATGATAGTAATACTGAAATTGAAATATATGTAAATGAGCGCGATCTATATGCTACAGCAACTTTCCAGCTTAACAGTTATAATATAACGGTAGAAGCTTCTCCAGCAGAAGGTGGCGAAGTAACAGGAGGAGGAATCTATAAATATGGTGAAGAAGTTACTGCCATTGCCACTCCTGACAACAGATATAAATTCTTTGGCTGGATAGAGGATGAAGATATTGTCAGCACAAACACTTCTTACACATTTTCCGCTGAGAGTGACAGAAGCTTAACAGCTGAGTTTGAAGAGAAAACATACACTTTAAATGTTGCCAAAATAGGTGAAGGTATAACATATCCAGAAGTTGATTCCTATCCTAAAAAAGATCCATGGAAAGAAACCCTTATAGCTACTCCTACAGGTGACTATGAATTCAGGGGCTGGAAACTGAGTACTGGTAAAACTATCGAAGCTACCACAACTAAAATTGATGTGGATGAGGAAACCATAACAGCCACAGCTCTTTTCAAGCTCCCTGAATACAGCATCTCCGTATCAGCAACACCAACAGAAGGTGGAACGGTAACTGGTGGAGGAACATATGAATTAAATGCCGATGTTACCGTAGAAGCAACACCCAATGAAAACTGGGGCTTTGCCGGCTGGTATGAAGACAGCAGTATTGTTAGCTCAAATACAACTTTTACATTCAGTGCCACAGAAGATAGAGATTTTGTTGCTCATTTTAAAAGCATATTGTTAACAATTGACAGTACTCCAATTAGTGGAATCCCGATTTTGGTTAATGGAGAAGAAAAAACAACACCATATTCTACTTCATTGAATTCTGACCGAACCATTGATGTTTCAGCTCACTCAGCCCTAATGCTTAATCTCTTCAATGAAAGTGAAATTGAATTCGCTCATTTCAATGATGATGACGATGCCAGTTTGACATTTATTGAGTGGACTGACGGTAAAGAAATTACTTCAAGATCGTTTAGTAATAATGATTCTGGTTTATATTCTATTGAATATAAAGTGGAATATTTAATGAAAAGCACAACATCTAATTTCAATAAGGTTTATATTGACAAAGAAGCAACCGATATTCATTTTCCTGAATACGGATGGTACAGCCATGGAGCAACTGAAACACTTGCTGTTCCCAGAGATTCTTATATCGATGATGAAGATCAGACGCCTGTTGAATTTCATATGTGGGAGATTAACGGAGAAGATTTTTATGTAAGTAAAACTCCTTCCATAATAACCCTTGATTTATATTTCGATGAACCAAAATTCATTGTGGCAGTTTATAGTGCTTGTAATGCGCATTGAATTAATAGATAAAGCGGATTCTGATGAATCCGCTTTTTTAATATGATTTATTTATGATGGTTTAGTTTATACTTTTTCCGTTTATATCAAGTATCTGCTGTAAAAATAACTGAATCCTAAAATAGGTTATACATGGTTGGATATTTCCTTGAAGTATTTTATTCTTCATTCATGTTAATCACAGTATAGATACCATTAGTTTTACGAGCGATTATACATGATGCACAGAATCAATAGGTAGTTGGCCTCCAAAGCCATAAGCAATTGATCCTCTACCTCCCCTGGGTATTGTTTTTTCTTCTATAACTATTTCCTGCTATTTTCGCAATCTAGAAATGGTTCTTCCTCAATTCATAGGAAAAGCACAAGAAAAA
>CAYTVB010000080.1:0-6489 GCA_964441735.1 uncultured Thermotogaceae bacterium | reverse complement strand
ATATAACCTATTTTAGGATTCAGGTTATTTTTACAGCAGTAACTTGACACAACCTCTTTCCTGATCTTGCTTCTTGCTTTCTTCCATACTAATCATCTCCAAAATAATATGGAATGTGTTTATCTCTGCAGAGAAAGTACATTACTATCTTATAATGAAAAACTTTAGTAAATTAAATCATCACCAAATAGGCTTCTGTCAATGGGAAATTCGATAATACCTTTATAATATGGGGCGATCTCGTAGAGCTGAAAATAGATAACCAATTCGTCTTCATTCATATAGAAACCCTTATTGTAATTAAGGGAGTCAAGATGATCTTGAAAATATATATGAGGGTCTTCTTCAAGTTCTTGCTCTATAGCCAAGTTTATTTCTTCAAGAATTATTTTTTCATAGTCTACATTCTTTGAAAAAATATCAGATAAACTTAGTTCTATTCCTATCTGCAAATCATAAGTGAATGACTTTCTCTCGGTCATGCCATGAGCACCGCCGGTAAATCTGTAGTAATCAACATAGAAACTCAAACAGTTATCATTGTTTAATCCAATTTTGAAATCCGTAGCCATCTCATAGGGTCTAAATTCCCATCCCTGTTTTTCAAACTCTTTCTTATCATCATTGGCCTGCTTAAGCAACATTTCTGCAAAGTAATTGGCTTCCCTGTACTGTTCTTCGTTAATATATCTTTCTGTTGCTAAGTTCTTCATTCCAAAAAACTGAGGAACTTTGATCATTCCACTAACAATAGAATCAAACTGCAACGTTAAATCAACAACCTGTGCTCCCATAACAAAACAAGAAGCGAGAAATATAAAAAAATACAACATAATCTTTGATTTCATATTTTTACCCCCATTTGATTTAAGAAATTTACCTACATAAGAAGAATAGCACTATTTTATCTATTACCGGTAATTAAAACATGATATATGAATGACAATCATAAACTACCCGTGATAACGAAAAAATGACCACTCACCGAAGAGACTTCCTCTAATTTTTAATAAAGGAGAAGAAGCCACTTTGCATTGAGAGCTTATATTAAAATATAATGGTTATAACGTCAAAAAGTGGGTGTCGTATCAGACTACACTGAAAAATTTTCTGATGACAGTTGTAGGGATCTACACAATACAAAAGGTGGTGTTTGTCTTGGAAAAGCTTCAGCCTCATATTAAATGCAGAAAAGGTCAGGTTAACACTTCAGTTCTTCTTCCCGGCGATCTGGATAGGGCTGATTACATAGCGAAAGACTTCTTTCAAAACGCGAGAATTATTTCTGAAAATAAAGAATACCGTATTTACAACGGAGAATATTCGGAAAAACCTCTTGCAGTATGCCCAACGGGCATAGGAGCAGTTAGCAGTGCTGTAATTTTGGAAGAACTTATCGAAATAGGTGCAAAGCATTTTATTAGGGTAGGGTCATGTGGCGCTCTAACAAAGAATTTAAAACCCGGTGATATTGTCATTGCAACGGGTGCTGTAAGAGGAGAAGGCACATCAAAGGAATATATAGATGTTAGATTTCCCGCAGTGGCAGACTTTTCGGTTACCGGAGCCCTTGCCAGAGCTGCAAAGCAAAGAAATGTCCTCTTCAATGAAGGAATAATCAGGACACACGATGCGTTTTACATAGAATCCCCCATGGCTCACGGTAATTACAAAGAAAGAATAAAACCCTGGAGCGAAGCAGGCGTCTTAGCAATAGAAAACGAGTCAGCAACACTGTTCGTTGTGGGCGCACTTAAGCATGTCAGAGTAGGTACTATCCTTGTGGTAGCAGGAAATCTTGCAACATCAACAAAAACAGACACTGGAAAGGTAAAGGAGAGCATAAACAAAGCTATCGAAATATCCTGTGATGCCCTCGTAAAGCTTCAGGAGGTGGAATAATGAAGTTATACCACATTGACATAGAACCCGGAGAAATTAGTGAAAGCGTTATACTCACAGAAAGTCCAAAGCAATGCAAAATGGTCGCAGATAAACTTGAAAACCCAAAATTGCTTGCCTCCAAAAGAGAATATGTAACCTACAATGGTGAATATAAGGACAAAAAGATGAGTGTGACCTCAACAGGAATTGGAGGTCCTGCAACCTCGATAGCCCTTGAAGAACTAATAATGGCGGGAGCAAAAAGATTCATTTACATTGGAACCATCGAATCCGTGAAAGAAAATATTAATTGTGGTGAACTTGTGATACCAACGTCAGCCATAAGGGGTGACGGTACCACACTGGAATATGTCCCAGAAGAATTCCCTGCGATTTCATCAAGAACAATGCATGAAAGTCTGGTAAAAGTTGCAGGAAACTCAAACAATAAGTTTCACTCAGGGATAATATGTACCCATGATGCATTAAAGTTAAATGCAAAACTCGCAAATACTCTTAGTCGTGGGGTATGGAGAGAAACAAGTGTTTTGGGGATCGATGGGGTCGTTTCCACTTTATTTGTCATCGCTTACCTAAGGAAAGTAAAAGTTGGCGCTCTCCTAAGTGTAACCACAAACGCTCACATAGGTGTTCATTTAAGTGAAGATCCGGATATTGAAAAACTCTATACAAAAATGGCAGAACTGTCATTTGAAGCTCTGTTAAAAGAAGGAGACATGTAATGAATTTACTTGTAGAAAATGCAACGATTTTACATTCTGATGGAAAATTGTCCAGGAATAAAAACATTTTGATAGAAAATGGAAAAATAAAGAAAATCTATAATATTTCAGATGATATTAATATTAATAAAAGGCTTCAAGTGCTGAATTGTAAAGGCGATTTCGTCGTCCCTGGATTCATGAACTGTCACACCCATTTATTCCAGTGCTTTGGGCGTGGATTAATGGACGACATCGAGTTAGCGAAATGGCTGGAGATAATATGGAAGTTTCCTGAATTATTTTCTGATGAAGCCATATATTATTCTACTCTCATAGGAGCAATAGAAGCATTAAAATCAGGCTCTGTTTCCGTTGCCGAAATCATAATTCCGGGTATAGCTGAGGATGCCGTGGCAGAAGCAATAACATCAACCGGGCTTAGACTGATTTTCGGGAAAATGGCGAATGATTATATGGAAGGAACAAACACACCTGCAAAATCAACAGAAAAATCACTGCAGGAAGCTGAAGACTTCTATCACAAATGGCATGGGAAAAATGACGGGAAAATAACCACCAAATTCACTTTTATGGGTTTACCTGCTGCCACAAAAGAACTGGTTATGGGTATAGGAGAACTTAGCAGAAAATATGGAACAGGAATTCACACTCACGCAGCTGAAGGAAAGACAGCCACAATGAAAGTTAAAGAACGATTTGGAATGAAAGAAATCCAGGCTTTAGAGTCATTTGGCGTTCTTGTAGAAACAGCCCAGCTTGCTCATGTGATATGGATTGGTTTAGAAGAAATCGATATTCTTGAAAAAACCGGAACAACGGTGGTTCACTGTCCACTTACCAACTGTAAACTGGCAGACGGGCTTGCACCAATGTATGATCTTAAGAAAGCTGGAATAAACATAGCATTTGGTACTGATGGTGCAGCGAGCAGCAGTAACCATGACCTGCTCCTCGAAGCGAAAACGGGTGCAATGCTTCAAAAGGTTGCTTCAATGGATTCATCAAGTTTTGATGCACATTCCGTTTTCAAAATGCTTTGCAAAGGAGCCGGTGATTCAGGCTTTAAAAACCCCGGAGAGCTAAACGAAGGAGACCCCGCCGATTTCCTCGTTCTCGATTCCAGCGATTCAAGATTTTTGGTTGAAGAATCATATCTGAACAACCTTATCTACGCCAGCACAGGGAAAGAAATTGTTAAAGATGTAGTTATTGGCGGTGAAATAGTGGTAAGAAACAGAAAAACAACACTCATATCCGAAGAAGAAGTAATTTCAAAGGCAAGAGAAATCCTTGAAAAAGAGAAACATAAGTTTTTATAAAGCAAACATTTTTAAACCTAATAATGAGTCAAATTACTGAAAATAAACTTATATAATAGATATCACATTTATAGAGCTTTCTTCACAAAAAACCCTTTGCTAAGTATGACCGTAAAGGCAATATCTTCAGTGATTATTTGCTTCTAATATTTAGTTTTGTAAACGGTTAATAAAATGCTAAACTAATATTGATCAGGTTGGGAGGGAATTGGTTTTGGGGTAATTACGTTACCTTTCAGAAACGAAAAGCTCTTTTCAAATCACTTTCTTGAGCACAAAGTCAACGAACTAAACGAGTGGCAAGAAGATATCTCAAAACCTTTTAAGAAAATAAAATCCATTTATCTGGAAATGGAAGACTATCTTCCTGCTTTAAACGAAAATCAATTAGAAGAGGAATTTATAAGGGAAGTTCTAAAAATCCTTGGTTGGGAATATCTTTCACAGGGAACAACGAAAATTCAGGGTGGTAGAAGAATACCCGATCATGCGCTTTTTATTAATAACAATCTAAAAGTAAAAGGAATAAAGGAACAAAAAGATTCACCAATTGGTGCTTTCTTTCACTCACATGCAATCGAAGAATCTAAAGAATGGAATGTCGATTTAGATAAAAAAGGAAAAGAAGATACGCCTCATTTTCAGATGATAAACTATCTCACATGGCTGAAACCCCGTTACGGAATACTCACAAATGGAAGAATCTGGAGATTGTATATCAAAGGAGAAAACGCCGGGGAAAGGACTTTCTATGAAGTTAAACTTCCAGAACTTCTTGAAGATCAGGATGCTTTTAAGTATTTCTATCATTTCTTTGCTAAGGATTCCTTTTGCTCATTAACACATGGAAAAACCTTCATCGATAGAGTCCTTACTCAAAGCCAGGAATTTTCAAGAGAGCTTGAAGAAGATCTTAAAGCAATAATTTATGACAGATGTATTGAAGATATTGGAAAAGCTTTATATAGTTCAGCATTGGAAAACAATGTTGATTATTCTCCAAAAACTATTTTCCGTACAACATTACTTCTTCTTTATAGATTACTCTTTATTGCTTATGCAGAAGCAAAAAATTTGCTCCCCCTTCAGGAAGGTAATATGTATTACAATTACAGCTTGAGAAAGGTTTTGGATAATTTAATTTCAGAAAGTTATGCTCCCTTAGAAAATACTTTTATTATATACAATCACCTGAATACACTTTTTGGTTTAATCAACAAAGGATCCGAACAAATAGGCATCCCGCCCTACGATGGAGGACTTTTTTCAGAAGAAACAAATGAGTATGACAGCTTTAAAATAGCAAAAGAATTTCTTAAACAAACCAGGATTAACGATCGAGCCTTTATCAAAATACTTGAAAATCTAATGCTCTACACAACAGATGGAAAAAAACACATCAGAGACTACTCATCACTTGATGTAAAAAGGCTGGGAACAATCTACGAAGGCTTGATGGAATATAACTTCAAAATAGCAAATGAGCCAAAGTTTCTCGTAAAAGACAAAAAAACAAAAGAAGAATGGTACATAGATCCTGAAGACCATACAGATGATCTCGATATCCTTAGAAAAATAGAAAAAGGAGAACTATATCTTGTAAAGCACAACAATCTTAGAAAATCCAGCGGTTCATACTATACTCCTGATGAGTTTGTAGATTTCATGGTGAGTGATGCGATAGATCAAATATTTGAAAAGAAAGAAAAGGAATTCATTAAGCAACATGAAGAAATGGAAGAGCTCCAGGAACAACTGGATAAAGAGCTTTTCGATGATACTCTACGTAAAGAAGCTGGACAGCTACTTGATTTAAAGATACTTGACGCTGCAATGGGAAGCGGTCATTTTCTTGTTAGCGCATTGAGATATCTCACTGAAAAGTTAATCTCTCTCGGTGGGCGCTTTCCTGAAAATGGAATTTACAAAAAACTTGAAGAAATCAGACAGATGCTCAAGGAACACACCACAATAAAATCAGATCCCGATGATGCTTCTCTTTTGAAAAGACTCATTGCTAAAAACTGTTTATTCGGTGTTGACATTAATCCCATGGCAACAGAGTTGGCCAAATTATCTCTCTGGCTGGAAACAGCTGTCCCGGGTGTGCCTTTGTCATTCCTATCCCATCACCTGAGATGTGGAAATTCTATTGTGGGTTACGACCTCGACAACCTGCTTAACGAACTGAGTGAAAAAGCTAAAAACAATATGTTTGTAAACGCCATTGAAAGCAATATAAACGATATTATTAAAGATCTCAAAAGTATTGAATCACTGGAAGATATTACACTAAATCAGGCAAGGAATTCTCGATATACATTTGTGAATGTAGCCAGAACCATTGAACCTGTTAAGTTTCTTCTTGACCTAAAGACAGCTCTTGATTATCCTGGCTGGAAAGAAAAACTTGAAAATTGGGATTTTTTCAAAACGGGCAATTATAAAATGCTTGATGAGATCTTACTTGAAGGTATTAGAGCAGCAAATAATGAACTCAAAGAGGTTATAGAGAACTTCCGTGAAAAAGTGAATCCCTT
>CAYTVB010000079.1:0-7312 GCA_964441735.1 uncultured Thermotogaceae bacterium | reverse complement strand
ATGGGGTTTGGTAAGTACAAAGAAAAGTCAGGGTCAAATGCACACCTTCCCCCTGCTTCGCAGGGACCTTCCTCGAGGAAGGAATTTATTAAGAATTAAAACACGAGAAAATCGTTATAGTTCCTTAGAGTAATTGGACAGGCTATAAGTGACAAATATAATTCAGTGAAAGGTAGGAGGTGGGATTGTGAAGAGTATGGGTGATATGCTTCTCAGGGAAGAAAGCTTTTCTGAGATTGTGATTGGGAATACAGCCTTAGTTAGAGCTATAATTGAATCAGGTGTTAAGGTTGTTACTTCTTACCCCGGATCGCCAACACCTGAAATAGCAGCAGCAATAGGTTCTATTCCAGCAGATAAAAGACTGTTTTATTTTGAATTCTCTACCAACGAGAAGGTAGCGACAGAAGTAGCTTTTGGTGCATCAGTAAATGGACACCTTTCAACAGTGTTCTTCAAAAGTGTTGGTTTAAATGTTGCTGCAGATTCCTTTGTGCAGCTCAGTTTAATGGAGCTACCCGGTGGAATGGTTGTTGTTATCGGGGATGATCCTGGAGCAAATTCCTCACAGAATGAACAGGACAACAGACATATTGCCAGATTATCGTACACTCCGATTTTTGAACCTGCTACTCCATCTGAAGTTTATGCTATGTATAAAGAAGCTGCCAGGGTTTCTAAAAAACGAAGGCAGCCTGTTATTTTAAGGTTATCAACTCATGTGTGTCATGCAAAGGAAAAGGTGAGATTTGATTCTTATGAGCCCATAAAATCAAACCTTGAACCAAAGTTTGATGTTGAGAATGGTCCATATGTTCCGCTTACGAAAATCGCGTTGAAAATGAAAGCCAGAGCGTTAAAAAAACTAGAAGCATTCAGAGAATACGCTGAAAATTCCAGATTCAATATTCTGTACAACAACGGAAACGAAGATAGAGGAATTATTACAGCTGGGGTTCCTTTTCTTTCACTTCTGGACGTTCTAGAGTATTCTGATAAAAAACCCGATATATTGAAACTTGGTACTGTTTTTCCGATTCCGGAGAAAAAGATACTTGACTTTCTGAAAACTCACGAAGAAGTTAAGGTTCTGGAAGAACTGGATGATTTTTTTGAACAAAAAGTAAAGTCATTAGCATATGATGCTGGATTAAAAACAAAGATTGCTGGAAAAGTTAAACCAGAAGATTGGGTAGGAGAATATACGCCGGACAAGGTTTACAGCGTTATGAGGAACTGCTGGCCAGATTTACTTCCGGAAATTAAGGCATATGAAAATAAACCTTCAGTTCCAACAAGACCAGCCCAGATGTGTCCAGGTTGTGGACATCGTTCAGCTTTCTATGCTATTAAGAAGGCTTTGAAAAATACAGATATAACTGTAGCAGATATTGGATGTCATACGCTTGGTTTCTTTGAACCTTATGAAATAGGACAGGTTTTACTTTGCATGGGACATTCAACAGGCACAGCATCAGGACTTTCCATGTTTAATAAAGAAAGAAGAGTTGTAGCTTTTCTTGGTGACTCGACATTTTTTCATGCGGGAATGCCCGGTATAGTAAACGCGGTTTTTAATAATCATAATGTCACCTTGATTGTAATGGAAAATGGCACTACCGCCATGACCGGCCATCAGGATCATCCGGGAAGTGGAAAGAACTTCAACCAACCTACAGATAAAATACCCATTAAACAGGTACTCGAAGGATTTGGCGTAAAAAATGTGAGTGAAGTTGATACATATAACCAGGCCAAACTAAAAAAGGCTGTGGTGGATGCAGTTGAAGAAGAAGGTTTTAATGTAGTTATAGCTTCTCATCCCTGTATGCTCAAGTTTACAAGAGAGCAAAGAAGAAAGAACAGACCATTGCCAAAACCAGTAAAGATTGGTCCGAAATGCACCAGACAGTATGTATGCGTTAGTGAGTTTGCCTGTCCCACCTTCCAGATATCTGAAGACGGAGAAGTTTGGGTGCAGAAGGATCTTTGTATAGGTGACAGATCATGTATGCAAACGTGTCCAGCAACGGCAATCATTCCGGATACAGATAAAGAAGGAAGTGAATGATATGAAAAAATTTGACATTTTTATATCGGGCGTTGGAGGACAGGGTATTGGCCTATTAAGTGAAGCACTCATAAGAGCAATAGATTATTCCGGACAAAGGGTAATTGGCGCGGACACCCATGGTTTGGCTCAGAGAGGTGGTATGGTAGTATCCCATCTAAGAATCGGTGAGAAAGCAAACTCTGTGCTAATTATGAAGGGAACAGCAGATCTGGTTATATCGCTTGAAAGATATGAAGCGTTAAGAGCTATGAACGAATATCTAAAAGATGAAGGAGCTTTAATTTATTATGATGCAGTATGGCAGCCTTTAGATGTAAGATTGAGGAAAGTCAAGCAAATAGAAAATGAAGAAATATCTGAAGAGGCAGACAAAAGAAATATAGAAGTATACAGAGTATTTGATGAAATGCTTGAAGATCCAAGAACGCAAAATGTCCTGTTAATCGGGAAAATTACCAAATTCGGATTAATCGAGGGACTCAAAGCAAAGCATTGCGAAAAAGCATTTGAAGACTTGATGAAAGGCACTATGCTTGAAACGAATCTTAAAGTTTTCAGAAATGCATTAAATTAATAACCTGTTAGGACTTCAATCAAATTCAATCTCTAAGAGAGTCCGGTTTTAACTTTTTTGTTATAACTCATTTTGAAAAAGGAGAGCAAAATTCACAAAAACTAAAATAGGCACCTCTTTTCGGAGGTGCCTAAGCTGTTACGGGGTGATACAAGAAGTAGTTAAACTACTGCCTTTATCAAAAGATTTATGAACCAGCGGGTACTGGTACATCGACTGCTATTTCCATAATGTCAACTTCAAAAACTCCATCGTCAAGATATTGTATACCTTCGATGTCCATTTCTTCTATGAGTTCAACTCCAGCCTCGCGGCTGTTAAAGAGTATTCTTCCAGCAGGTTCAAAGGGTGCAATGGACCAGTTATTTGTTGGAACTGGTGAAATAACGCCCTTTTCTCTTATGTAGTCAATAATTACGCTTCTGTTTTCTGATGTTGAGGAGAAAATAACGTTTGCATCGTCAAGGTGATATCCACCACCACCAGAACGGTAATTATTCGTCACAACAAGAAATTCCATGTCATCTGGAATTGGTTCACCTTCATAGGCAAGATTGACTATTCTTTCATCTTCGGGTTTTGTAACGTCTATCTGGTATGTTATTCCTTCTATGACATCAAAGTTGTATGCAGCAAATCTTGCGAGAAGGTATTGATCTTCAGAATTTTCTGGATCGATCTGGTTGAAGTTATCAGCACATCTTTCAAGCCAGCCTTTCAATTCGGCACCATTTACCTTAACAACATGCAATGTGTTTGAGTAAATGTATATATCTGCTGCATTCATAATCCTGATATCGCCCTCTTCAACATTTGTATCTGTCCTGAAAGGAGCAGCAGCTGATAACAGGGGCATATCTTCGTATTCGCTTCCTTCAAAATAGTCTCGCGCATACCACAGCTGGGCATTATTGACGATTTGTGTTACTGGATTATCAATAACTCTAGCGAAGTACCCTTTTATAGGAATAGTTGTTTGTCCAATAGGAGTAAGCACATATTCAACCGTTGCTTCATGCTGATCCTTTACAGCCTCGACTATTTCTGGAGCGGGTTCCACAGTTTCGTCTGCCTCCCAGAGTTCTGTTTCTGAACCAATGACATTCCAGTTGCCTTTATCGTGTCTTAGATAAAGATGAATCAAACCTAGATGACTTCCCCAGCTGCCAGACATTGTAACGGGAACTCCATAAATCTTGTCAGCCATTCCCCTATGGGAGTGACCCAGGATCATGGCATCTATTCCGTCTACCCGTTCAAGTATTTCTCTGGCGTAAGAACTGCTCTGATGAAGTGCAACAACAACTAAATCTACATCTTCTTCTTGAAGCATAGGTATATATTTTTCGGCTACGTCGGCAATATCTTTCGTGTATACTTTTCCTTTAAGATGGGCTTTATCCCAAAGCATAATCTCAGGGGGCAAGAAAGAAATGACTCCTATGTTAATTGCATAGCCATCTACTTCCTTGCGCAAAATTGTGTATGGTTCGAATACCAGTTCATCTGTTTCTTCATAAAAAACATTGGCTGATAGCATTGGGAATGCAGCTGCATTCATCGCCAGTTCAAGATATTCCAGCCCGAAATTGAACTCGTGATTCCCTATTGATGCAACCTCATAACCCATAATGTTCATAGCTTTCACGATAGAAGGTGTTTCTCCCATTTCAAGAGGTTGAATCCTGGCTTCAAGTTCTGCCAGTACACTGCCCTGTATAAAGTCACCAGCATCAAGTAATAATGTGTTATCATACATTTCTCTAGCCTTTTTTACCAGTGTGTACGTTTTTGCCAGACCGAAGTCTTCGACCTCTTCATTGGTCAGATAATCATAAGGCATTACGTATCCGTGTAGATCGTTAGTACCCATAATGACAAGCTCATGGATATTTTCAACAGTAGCAAATGTTGCAACACTTAACACCAAAAAGCTTACCAGAATAAAACTAATTAGCATTGTTCTAGATAATCTTCTCACAGTCAAAATAATCCCTCCAAATTTGTTTTTTGCTGAAGTACTCTAACCTGCTCAATATAAAATGGCAAATTTGAGAAGTATTTCTCTCAATTGAATCAAACGAAGACAAATTTGTTTCTTTTCCTAACTATTTTAACAAAAAACGATTAGGGATGTTAATTTAATTCCTATGAATTTTCTGTTTCTTTTATTTCTTATTATTCGATTTTTTAAAGCCATCTTCAATTTTTGAATCCCATTAATTTTGAAGTTCAGAGGAATGGCATTTTGAGAAATTTAAATAAAATTTAGGCTGAGAATTTTCATGTTTTTTGTCATTGTTTGTAGATAGTTAATTATTTCTTATTAAGGGAACTCAGTTAATTATGAGAAAGCAGATAACTTCTTAGATTTACCTTTTTACCATTTATTCCCAGTTTTTTCCTTATATTTGTTCTGTGAAAATCAACAGTTTTTTTTGTAACGCATAGTTTTTCAGCGATTTCTTTGCTGGTTTTCCCATCTTTTATCAGTTCAGCTATTTGCAACTCTCTTGATGTCAATCTTTCTATGATAGAATTTCGTTTTTTTGTCATCGGTTGAATGATTTCTTCAATAAGGCTTTCTACAAACTCGACATTGTTTTCATCAGTGAATTTTTTTAAATGTTCCAGAGAAGGTTTAACAAATTTTTCCATATTTTTCGTGATAGTACTCTCGAGAACTTCCTTTTCTGTTTCTCGCTGTCTTAAAAGTTGTGTCAAAAGCTCATTTTTTCCTTCAATATTGTCCATCCGCTCCAGAACATTTTGCAGTCTGTTTTCAATATAGCGTTGCAAAGTTATATCCCTTACATATTCAAGTACAGAAATTATCTCATTTTTGTTGTTAAATATTGGAATAGAAAATAGCTCCTGCCATCCATTTTCACCAGATGGAGAGTTATAAGGTACTGTATCCAATTCAGCTCTTCTCGTTTTCATCGTTCTTTTTACAGGACATATTTCACATGGTGCTTCCCTGTTGTGATAGACTCGATAGCACTTCTCACCCAGTATTTTACTGCTTTCCTTATACCAGTATTTAATAGAATTGTTTACATATTTGATCTTCATGTCGGTATCAAGAATACTAACACCATCTTGAATACTCTCCAGTATAAAAACCAGTAATTCTTTACTGTTAAGTATGTTTGAATCTTCCAACGATTCTTCGGAAAGAAAAATGCCAGGTATAAAAGTCCATCGATTTTTATGTTGATTGTTTTTTTCTGAAAAGAGATCTTTCATTGAATGCAACTCCTTGATTATAAAACTATTAAGTAATGTGCTTTGAAGAGATTATATAACATATTTTGTGTGTGAATAAGTACAAATACATAAATCATACGCATTGCATCAAATACTTTATAAAAGACAAACATACAAATAATATACCAGTTTCTTGCTGGTATTAATTTCAGGTAATGCCAGTATTGTACTAGTACAAGTATAAAAATTATAATTATTTTAAGCAAATTACGTTGTTTTAATTTATTTTGCGTTTTAAGCACACTGGGGAGGTGCATATTTAATGGTGGATAAAGAAGCAATTTTCGAGCCCATCAAAATTGGAAACAAAAAAGCTCCAAACCGAATTGCTATCAATGCTATGGAATGTAATGACGCTGATGAAGAAGGCAATCCTTCTGAAAAAACGTACGAAAGGTATAGAAAACTCTTTGAAGGAAAAGCAGGACTTATAGATCTTGAAGCCATAACAATTACCTATGAAAACAGAGCCAGGAAGAACCAGCTGAGTGTTATGCCTCGAAACAGAAGAGCACTTGAGAAATTTGTTCGAGAGATGAAAGAAATTAATGACGACAATATCTTTATTTTCCAGTTAACCCATTCAGGTGAACTCAGTCATCCTGATTTTTCTAAAAGGGTTTGTGTAAAACCTTTACCCGGATTTGGTGGAGAATTGCTAACTGAAGAAGATATCGAGCAAATAATGGATGATTTTGTTCTTGCTGCGAAAATTGTTCATGATGCTGGAGCAGATGGAATAGATTTAAAGCTTTCTCACGGTTATTTGGGATCACAGTTGCTACGACCTTACAACGACAGAAAATGGAAATATGGTGGTTCCTGGGAAGATAGAAGTAGATTTGCTTTTGAACTTACTGAAAGGATTGTAAAAGAAATCAATGACCCGGATTTTATAATAGGATCAAAGGTATCAGTCTGGGAAGGTTTTCCTGGTGGTTGTGGAAGTGCTGGACCTGACACAGCAGTGATGGATCTCACTGAATCGATAGATCTGGTTAAGGGTCTTGAAGAAAGGGGAGCACATTATATATTGCAATCCGCCGGAAGCCCTTCAATTACTCTTGCTCTATCTCAGCCGGATAAGAAGATCCCTGATTATGCATATTTACATCATTATTTTTCAAAAGTATTAAAAGATAACCTCAAACCAGAGACCGTTGTAATAGGCTCTGCTTATTCAATTTTCAGGGAGGGCAACAACTCGTTCCAGGCTGTTGAGAAAGAAAAGAATACCTTCAGGTACTGGGCAAATAAAAACATTAATGATGGATATGTTGACATGGTAGCTCTTGGTAGGCAATCCTTTGCTGACCCATATGTTCCTGTCAAATTGATGGAAGGAAGAGACAACGAAGTAAAATGGTGTACGGTCTGCGATAATTGTATTGAAC
>CAYTVB010000078.1:0-7694 GCA_964441735.1 uncultured Thermotogaceae bacterium | reverse complement strand
CCCTTTCAGAGCTTTTTTCTACTCTTTTTCCTCTCTTGCTGTCAAAGTTGAGTTATATTCAATATCCGTTATTTCAAACCTGTACCAGGTGAAATCACCATCATCAAGTTTCCAGGTAACTTCACCTTTTGTCGGTACCCTGAAGCCCTGTAAATCTTTGTATTCTTCCATATTTACAGACCAGGTTTCAAGTGAATATTGTCCATTAGTTTCTTTATAACGTTTGGCTTCAAAATTTGTAACATATCCCTCATCGCTAAATGAAAAAATGCCAGAAGCGGTTATACCCTCAAAACGCATTGTTGCTTTTGCTCTTTTTTCATCAATATCTTCCCATGTAATATTGTCACTCAAAGCTGCAGATGGAAACCATACAGTTTCTGCAAGGTAACGTAGTAGTGTTCCCTGATCTATTTCTTTACCGATGGCATCTGCAATGGTAAATAGAGAAAGGATTTTAATTTGCATATTGCCCTTGCCATTGACATACTTATCTCTCCCTACAATATGAAAGAACAGAGCGGCTTTTATTCTCGCTTTCCAGATAAAGCCTGGAGGATTGACAGTGAAGTACTGTTCAGCTTCAACTGGCATCCAGCTTTTTTCTTTTTCCAGTTTCATTTCAGCCTTTTGTTTCAGGCGAACTGTAGCGAGTCTATTTTTTCCAACCACTCCAGCGTAATTCATCCATTTTTTGACCGGTTCAGGGAGGTTTTCAAGGTCCTGTTGAGTTATGACCTCTTTATCATGGTCATTTAAATCACTAAATAACTCGCCAATTTCTTCTTCTACGCGGTTGTTGAACTTGTTGTTGGCTATGAATATGATTACAGCTGAAATGGCAATGACCATAGCGATTATGAGAATTACTTTTATAAATAACAGCAATATTTGTCACCTCTTGTAATTTCTAAAGATGCAATTTAAAGGAGTTGCTAAAACTTTCTACTATTATATATTAAGTTTAGTATTCGAGTTAAGTAATATTATAAGAAACCATTTTTAATAAATCATTACCTGCTATTTTAACTCATCTGGTAAATCCGAAAACTCTTCCAGGCCCTGATTTGTTATGGAGATTTTGTAATCTTCGTACATGAATCTGATTTCATCACCTAGCAAGAATAAATCATTGAGCCACTTTTCTTTGTTCATAATGTAAAAATAGACTTCACTAAAAGCCTTTATTGTGATTTCTGTATTTTCTGAATCTTCATAGCCTTCTTGATACCAGAATCCCGACTCGTCTTCTATAAAAAGCTTTTCATCAATGAACACATAATCAGCTTTGCCCTCTTGAATTTGATCCTGGGTCATTTCAGATACTGCCTTTGAACTTTTTACCTGAGAAGTTTTATCCGGTGATACTTTTGGTGAATAAGATAATCCAGTTCCAGTGATATTACTAAATTCATGTTCTTTAGTTTGTCGTTCTGGCGCTATCAAATATGATGTAAATTCGTTTATAATGTTGAATTTTTTGGATAATGAGATAATTTCATATTCAATTTCCTTCATTTGAACCTCATTCAAATTACCATATTTGTATCTATCTGCAAGCTGTGCTATTCGTTTTTGCGCCCAAAGTACTGGAACAAAATTATTTGAATAATTTTTTGACAGATCAAAATTGTAGGCATAGGTATATTCTTTCTCTCCTCTTTTGCCTGTTATATGTATTTTTAGCTGTCCGGGCTCTTTAAAAATACCATTTATCCGCAGTGCTGTATCAGCAAACAAAGTGGAGATATTTGCGGGGACAATTTTATCGAGATCGGGCCCTTCTAATTTGATATTTACATCACTCAAAGCAGGTGTTTCAATTTTGGCAAAAAGAGCGGAAACTTTTTCATTAATACTTTCACCTGGCTCTACATATTGTACTTTAGAAGGTTCTCCTGCAAGTCTATCGAGAAGAGAGGAATTTACGTCATATCCAACTCCAAATACAAACATATGGATTGATTTATCTCCAACTTCATTTTTAAAATTTCTAATAATATTATTTGGTTCTTGTTCTCCTTCAGTTGGTTCACCATCTGTCAGGAACAGGATTGTTCTAAATCTTTTTTCGGGTGCATCTGAAAGTATTTCGATGGATTTTAAAAGTGCGTCATTTATGTTTGTTAAACCATCTGCTTTTATTGATTCAATTATTGATAAATAAGATTGTACATCATCTACAGATTGCAAATCTGTGGTTATTTCTTCTATCTCGCTGTCAAATAGAACAATTGAAAATCTGTCTTCACTCTTGAGTTTGTTTAGTATTTCCATCAAAGCATTTTTTGCCTGTTCTATCTTTTCCCCGGTCATTGAACCAGATGTATCAAGTACGAACGCTACATCTTTTGGTATATATTCTTCTTCAATAATTTTTGGAATAAGATTAAGTAAAAAATAACCGTGATCTTCATTTTCATCCCAAAAAGAAATCGCCGAAGAAGAAATTTCTTCTTCTAAAGGGGTGATAATTATTTTTAAGTCATTGTTTGGAGAGTAGTTTGTATCTTCAAAATGCCATTCAGAGGTATTATTTAAACTTTTTTCTAAATTATGAGTGGGCGAGTAAACATCTACTATCTCATTATTTTTGTCAATAATTCTAATCCTTATATTCTCTATTGGCTCAAGAAGTTGATTTTCAATTTTCAATGGATAATCAAGAATGTATGCATCGTTTTCAATCTCAAGATTCTGGAAATACTTAACAATAAAAGTCCTTGTTTCATGAGGTTCAAAGGGATATACGCTCAATTTTATCAGTCTGTCATTTGCGTATTCAAGTAAAGCGGGATCTTTCATGTTAGATACTATTTCCTGATATGTTTTTCTAGCTTCCTCCGCTGGAAGGACTTCTCCCTCTAACACCTCATCTCCCATCTTCATTAAGAAATTGTTTATTATTGCATTTGGTGGTACGGGGAACAGATATATGGCTTCAAGCGGATAATTATAAGGATTCTCAAATTCCTCTTCGATGGTAATTTTAGCGATCCCCTTATCTATCTCGATTTCAACATAGTGATAGTTCATTATGAAACGTGGCGGATGATCTGTAGTAGGCGGAGTAAATTCTGAAGGCGGTATCAAAACTCCATCAGAAAATGCATATAGAGCAACAACCAACATAAATAATAGTATAAATTGCTTTCTCATATTCATTCTCCTCTCAACCTGAGGTTAACAATTTTTGTTACGGAATTTTGACATCTCATAATTATAGTTCGTTCATTTTTAAGGAGTGTATTATAATAAAATATTGTATTTTTGGAGGGATGATATGGAATATTTAAGCAACAGAGCTTTTAACAGAAGTGTGGATTTTATTAAAGAGAATGCAAGGCCGCTTGAAAAAAGTTATCTAGATTACCTTTTTTTTGATAAAAATAGAAATAACGTACTAAATGAGTTAGAAAAATTTCAAAATAGTGATGGCGGTTTTGGGAATGCAATTGAACCGGATTTCAGAATGACCTTTTCTTCACCAATGAGTACTTCTATTGGTGTTAGACATTTAAAGGAATTTGATGAAACTACCAGAGCTCAAAAAATGATAAAGGCTGCAATTGGATATTTTGAATTCAATTTTAATGAAGAAAGAAATGGTTGGTATGCTCTTGATAGAAGGGTTAATGATTATCCACATGCTCCCTGGTGGCATTTTGATGAAAAGAAAGGGCAAACAATTATTGATGAAAACTGGGGAAACCCATCTGCAGAGATAATTGAATATGTTTATGAATATTCTGATTATGCGGGTGAATTCAATGTTGAGGGTTTAGTTGATTACTCATTAAAAAAGATAATAAACAAAAAGGAGTTCAGTTCTGAAAATGAAGTATATTGTTATATAAAGCTTTTTGAAGTTTTACCAGCAAACAGTAGAGATAAGCTTGAAGAAAAACTGTCAGAGGCAATTAAACAGGTAATTGTTTACGATTCATCACGTTGGTTAGAGTACGTTCCGAAACCACTTGACTTTGTTGATTCGCCTGTTAAACAGAGATTTTCTGTTTCGGAAAGCAAGATAAATGAAAATCTTGATTTCATAATTGATTTGCTAGAAAAGGAAAATGTAATTGAGCCACCATGGGGACGAAGTTATTATACAAACGACATGTTCCCTGCTTATACAGAATGGAAGGGTATACTCACCCTTAATGCTTTGAAAAGGTTGAATAACTATGGTCGTTTGTTCAAAAACTCTTGAAAATGCACTGAACTTTTTCTCGTAAAAAAATATCTTTCTAAAAATTATGATTAATAGTTTTAATATATATGATACCGTTTGGCTGGAATAACAATGATTTAACATCCAGAGTAACAGATAATCGCGACTAATTGCGTCTACTCTTTCTTGGTTTTAAACTACAATAAGGTATATAATAATGATGTTGTGTGGTAGAGGAAAAGAGAAAACCACCGCAATGATGTGGTGGTTTTTTTAATTGATAGTTAGGTATCTATATGTATATCCCTAAGGAGGTGTTTTGTGTGAAAAAGTTTTTACTTATTTTCTTGTTGGTAGCATTTGCAGCCTTTGGCTTTTCGCAAACCGTACAGTTCTGGCATGCTATGGGAGGTTGGCGAATCGACTGGTTTAATGAAAAGGCTGAAGAGTTTAACAGTTTAAACCCAGATATCACTGTAGAGGTACAGTACACAGGAAGTTACAGAGATACCCTAAACAAACTAATTGCTGCTGTTCAGGGTGGAAACCAGCCCCATGTAGTGCAGATTTTTGATGTAGGTACTCAGATAATGATCGATGGAGGTATCGCTGTTCCAATGGGTGAATTAATTGAAAGTGATCCTGATGCCGATCTTGGTAAGTTTCTACCTCAGGTTTTAAGTTATTATAGGGTAAATGATGTACTCTATTCAATGCCTTTTAATTCATCCAATGCAATACTTTACTACAATAAGACATTGTTCGAGGAAGCCGGATTAGATCCAGATAGTCCACCAAGAACATTTGCAGAATTCAAAGATGTCTGTAAACAGATCACCCAGTATTACAGTGGAAATGTCGTAGGTTTTGGATTCAATTTGCATTCCTGGTTCTTTGAACAATTAATGGCGGCACAATCTGCATTGATGTGCAACAACAACAATGGTAGAACTGGAAGACCAACGGAAGCTGTGTTTAACAATGAAGCGGGTTTAAAAATCTTCACATGGCTAAACGAAATGTATCAAAATGGAACGATGATTAAGACAAAGGTTGAAGACTGGACAGGTGCCAGACAATTGTTCATTTCTCAGAAAGCAGCTATGCTTATGTCTTCAACATCGGATGTTGCATTGTTCATGGGAGCTTCTGAAGAGAATGATTTTGAATTCGGTACAGCTTTCTTACCAGTTCCAGAAGGCGCACCAGCAGGTGGAGCAGTTATTGGCGGTGGAAGTCTTTGGATCATTGATGGACACCCTGAAGAAGAAATCCAGGCTGCCTGGGAGTTTGTTAAATGGATGGCTGATACTGAACAACAAATTGGCTGGCATCAGGCAACAGGATATTTCCCTGTGAAAAAAGATGCTGTCGAAAATCTATTATTCTCAGGATATTACAGAGAATATCCAGATCATCTAACAGCTCTAATGCAACTGGTTCTCTCTGAACAGAACTATGCTGCTCGAGGTGCTATTATAGGTGCTTACCCAGAAATTAGAACAAGAGTTGAACAAGCTCTCGAAAATATGTTTGAAGGAGAAATTACACCAGCTGAAGCTCTTGAGTGGGCAGAAAATGGTGCTACTGGAGCAATTCAGGAATACAACGAAGTTTACTAATATCAGATAAAAAGAGCTAAAAAAAGGGGTGGTTATCCCGCCCCTTTTTATATAATATTGTTGTATGGGGGTGAATAGATGAAAAAATGGTTGCCTTATATTTTATTAATACCTACGTTTGTTATCATCGTCATGTTTATTTATATACCGGCGACTGACGCCTTCAGAACAAGCTTTACAAAAACCTCAGCTTTTGGAACTAAAGAGATATTTGTAGGATTCAGAAATTTTCAGCAACTCTTACAGAATGAAGAATATATTTATTCTGTGAAGTTTACCGTGGTTTATGTTGGGTTTTCTGTCTTTATATCAATATTTTTGGGTTTTATAATAGCAATGCTTCTAACCAGAGAGGTGCCGGGTACAAAGATATTTAGAACTTTCTTGTTTTCTCCATACGCTGTTTCTCCAGCAATAGCTGGTACGTTGTGGACTTTTTTGCTCAATCCAGTTGTTGGTCATGTGAATTATGTTTTTATGGAAGTCTTTGGAATACAAGTTGAATGGCTTACCTCAAAGCCTTATGCGTTTTATGCTCTGGTTTTTGCCACTGTATGGAAGATTCTCCCATTTAATATGATTTTTTATATTGCGAGTATACAGGATGTATCGAAAAATCTGCTTGAAGCGGCAACAATAGATGGCGCGGGGATGATGACAAAGGTATGGAAAATTGTTTTTCCTCTAGTTTCACCTATAACATTTTATTTGGTGATCATGAATATCGTTACGACAATGTTCCGTTCCTTTGCTATTGTCGATGTTATGACAAGTGGCGGACCTGGAGGTTATACAACCAACATGATCTATAGATTATATCTTGATGCTTTCGCATTCCACAAAAAAGGCCTGGCTTCAGCTCAAAGTGTTATTATGTTTGCTGTAATGTTTGGTGTCACAATAATTTATTTCAGATTTGGTGAACGTAGAGTTCACTATCAATGAGGTGGTTTGAATGACTATTTCCGGTCGAAAAAGAATGAACACAATTATAATAACGTCGGTTCTTGCCATAATATCTTTTATTTTCATTATGCCAATAATACTGGCTATAACTATTAGTCTTCAGCCTCCTTCAGCAGTTTTTTCTTTTCCACCTAAATTTTTCCCCACAGCTTTTCAGTGGCAAAATTATGTACAAGCATTTCATACAGTGCCCTTTGCAAGGTTATTGTTAAATAGCACTATTGTTGCATTCTTAATAACAGCCGGTAAGATATTTACAGGCACATTAGCTGGATATGCTTTTGCAAACTTTAAATTTGTAGGTAACAGACTTGCTTTTGGATTTCTTTTTGCTACTCTGTTTCTGCCGGCTGAAACGGTTATGATTGTTCCTTTATATAGTTTGATGAGTAAATTTGGATGGGTTAATACCTATTGGGCTCTTACCATACCTTTTATGGCCAGTGCGACAAACACATTTTTGTTAAGGCAACATTTTCTTACAATACCTAAATCACTGGAAGATTCTGCTCTTATTGATGGAGCGGGTCCCATTAGGTATTTTATAAAAATTCTTTTACCGCTTTCTAAAGCAGTTATAGGAGGAGCCACCATAATTAATTTTGTATATGCATGGAATATGTATCTGTGGCCTCTTATAATAACTATGGAAGATAAAATGAAGACAGTGCAGGTTGGTGTAAAAATGATGATAGATGCAGAATCTGCAAATAACTGGGGAATAATTATGGCAGGTACCATGATCGCTGTAATCCCCACTTTGGTTGTATTCTTTGCGCTTCAAGATTTGTTTGTAAAAAGCCTTGTCCGTTCAGGTATAAAAGAGTAATAAAATTAGAATTAAAAAAACGCCCTCAACGGGCGTTTTTTGTATTAGACTCCTGAGTTTGACAGTTGAGAGGAGATTTTGGAAAAGGTAAGAGCGGGAAGTG
>CAYTVB010000077.1:0-7843 GCA_964441735.1 uncultured Thermotogaceae bacterium | reverse complement strand
TACTATCAAGTAATCCCGAAACACTGTATATTTTGGTGGTTTCTATTGCTTCTTCAAGAGTCATCCTGGGTAATATTCCGGGAAATCGTCTTGCCAGCATAGTTTTTCCACACCCCGGGGAACCTTTAAGCAAGATGTTATGTCCTCCAGCTGCAGCTATTTCTGCTGCTCGCTTGGCAAATTCCTGTCCTTTAATATCTGACATATCTTCGTCTGCTTCTTGTTGAAATACTGGCTCAGCATATTCAACAGGAACTTTTGATATCTCATGATTGAGAAATTGAACAAGTTCTCCAAGTTTTTTCACTGTGATAACCTTTATGTTTTTAAGCACAGAAGCTTCAGATCTGTTCCCATGTGGCAGAATCACCGTGGGCTTTTTCTTGCGTTTTAACAGACTAAGAAGTATGGGGAGAACGCCCCTTACCTTTCTAACGGTTCCATCAAGACCGAGCTCTCCAAAGAAAAGATAATCATCCAGTTCATCCTTTATCACCGAGGATCCTTTCAGTATACCCACAGCCATGGGTAAATCGAGGTAAGAACCTTCTTTTTTCACATCGCTGGGAGCAAGGTTTATAGTTATTCTTGCCTGAGGAAAAGAAAAACCCGAATTTATCATGGCACTCTTAACACGTTTTTTGCTCTCTTTTATTACTGTATCTCCGAGGCCAACCACATCTATTTCATGTAAAACAGCTTTTTTATCAATATCTACCTCGATAATTACCTCTACTACTTCAAGACCAATTGTTGTTACACTTTTTACCCTAGCATACCTCTTCAATTTCCGCTCCCCCTTCGATAACATAGTAAAAAGGACATACTCATAAAAAAGTATGTCCTTAAACAATCATGAGTCTATCTGATTATCCCAGTCTGAGAACAGCTTCCGGTGTAACTATCTGGAAGGTAAGGGATTCAACAAAGTAAAATCTTACTTTATCCTTGAACTCTCCTTCATAACCAAGAGACATGTCCTGTCCTACAACGAGCTTAAGATCTCCACCTCTGAGAGACACCAAGAATGGATGTTCAAAGCGTGGTGTGAGAATAATTTCTCCATCAGAGAGAAGGTCCTTAACAAGTCTGTTGAGAGGATAACCCTGTTTTTCTGCAATCAGTTTTGACCACTGTTTTCTGTCAATTACGAGGGCAAAGGGTCCTTCTACCCCTTCTTTTGTGAATTCTGAAAGTGATTGATTTATACCCTGTAGTAGGGCTGAAGGACTGTCAACCTTAACATTTGTTTTTCTATCCTCGAGAACAGTTTTTAATCCTTCAATATTCGCACTTTCCAATCCTGTGTAGATAAGATTATCCTCAAATTTTGCTATTTTTCTTGCGGCATCATCCAGTGGCTCGAGATCCACAGATGGATCGCCTCTATTTATATCGTCGAGAAGCTTCTTATCTAATTCAAAGGGTATCTTCATTTCAATAAGAGGAAGAACTTCTCTTTTTGACCAATAAACACCTGCAGCTTCCTGCATTTTTGTAACTCTTCCCAGGGCTTGAGCAGAAAATTCCCAGCCATGTGGTCCATCTATATCAACGAACTTTCTTGCATATAGCTCTGGTTTTAGTATTTCTCTCGCACGATCATCAATCTCTTCCCATATTTCATCAGTGATGGGAGCTTTATTTCTTTTCAAAAAATCCATTGTTTCACCTCCTACTTTTTGCTGAGTCCCAAATCGTTGCCTGAAGATTCTCCGTCTTCATTTTCCTCA
The DNA here is from genome assembly GCA_964441735.1 of uncultured Thermotogaceae bacterium. Classification (GTDB taxonomy): domain Bacteria; phylum Thermotogota; class Thermotogae; order Petrotogales; family Kosmotogaceae; genus JASMTM01. The sequence continues at coordinate 6,110 of CAYTVB010000077.1, read as the reverse complement.
AGTTCCGTTATTGAGCCTTTGGTAAATAAATATGTTTTCAACTCTTCGTCCCAGGCTGGCATATTTCTTCTTAACCATTCAATAATCATTGCAGCATGTTCTATTTCTTCATCACGATTGTGTTCTACGATTGCTTTGACCTCTTCATCTTTTGTTACATCGGCTCTTTGATTATACCAATCAACTGCTTCAATCTCTTCTTTTAAGCTGTTCAATGCTCTACTAATATCTTTTGCCTTTTCGGAAAGCTCATTTAAATCTTCATGATACATAATTTCATCCCTCCTTTTATATATAATTATAACAAGTTTAAATTGTAATTCAAATGTCTCATAATCAGAATTTAAAGAAAATAAAGGGTCCGGGATTCCGGGCCCAAATTCTTTTTTTAATATTACTTATATTGAAAATACCTTCTTGCCTTCAATATAAACCTGCTCAGCCTTTGCGCGAAGATTAAAGGGGTGTTCATTCCAAATTACAAGATCAGCATCTTTACCTTTTTCCAGCGTACCGGTTCTGTTATCTAAACCAATAATCTTTGCTGAATTTATGGTTACCATTTTCAATAAATCTTCTTCTTTTGAACCGTATCTTAAAGCAGCACCAAGGTTGATATTTGCGTGTTCAAGATGTAGTACAGGGTGATCACACATCATAGCAGCCAGTATACCCTTCTCATTAATTATTTTAACTGCTTCATAGGTAGCATCTTTTAGTTCCAGCTTTGATCTGGAACCAAATAATGGACCTAAAACAACGGGAACATTTTTCTTCTTTAAATAATCTGCGATTTTATAGCCTTCTGTTGCGTGTTCGATTACCGCATCAAAATCAAATTCGTTGGCAATTCTTATACCCGTCAGAATATCGTCTGCTCTATGGGCGTGGATTCTTGCGGGTATTTCTTTTTTCAATATTTTTTCTCCAATTTCAAGTTGAATATCTATTTCGTCGAATTCTTTGTTTTCTTTCAATGCATTTTCTTTTTTCTTCATGTAGTTTCTGACTTTCTGAAAATATTTCCTTATAATGGCTCCGACACCAAGCCTCGTACCGGGCATTTGTTTTCTTTCTCCATAGACTCGTTTTGGGTTTTCGCCTGTTGCCATTTTTAATCCTGCAGGTTCCTTCAATACCATTTCATCTACGATCTTTGATTTAAATTTAATAATTGCTCCCTGGCCTCCCACGGGATTGGCACTTCCTGGAACAACAAAAACCGTGGTTACGCCTCCGGCTAGAGCCCTGTTTATTGCACTATCTTCAGGATAGAAGGCATCAAGAACTCTTACTTCTGCTGTTATGGGGTCTGTCATCTCGTTTGTGTCATCATAATGATAACCAACACCCTCTTCAGAAACACCGATATGAGAGTGGGCATCAATAAAACCCGGAAAAATATACTTACCACTTACATCTACAATTTCTGCATTTGAAGCGTTTATCGTTTCATCTATATCAGCAATTAAACCATCTTTGATAAGAATATCGCCTTTAAATGGTTTGGCTGAAATAGGGTAAATAGTGGCTCCTTTGAAAAGTATTTCCATTACCTACACCTCCATTAATTAGTTTAACAAATTAATCTTAGCAAAATAGTTTATTTTTTGCAAATTATCGCACCTATGAATTCTACCCTCATATCGTGAAAGCATAAAAAAACCTTCTCAAAAGAGAAGGCTTTTGGGTTAAATGTTAATTATCTCAATTTGTAATCCCACAGTATTGTTCTAATTGTTTCTTCACCATCTTCCAGTGTTACGTTCAATATTGGAAATGGAATATCCTTATTAATTACCCAGTATTTGACTATTTGCTTGTCTTCATCGTAGTAAACTACTTTTTCACCGGTATAACTTCTGAACTTTCCCTTAACTGTCATCTGACCTTCGTACTTAATTGTTCCACCGACCATAAACAGATTGGTTGTCACCATTTCTTCGAAATCAACTGCAGCCAACACCATTAATGTAACAAAATCAAACATTGTGTACATACTCAGAGCAGCTGACTGACCGAATAATACTGAAGCATCCAGCACTGCATCCGGAGGCATATTGTATATTGTTTCGTTCTTGACTAAATATCCATCATTGGTCAGTTCAATGTTTACCCCGTAGATAATTTCTTCAATTCCTTCTTCACTGTCATCAAAGCCTGTAGTTTTGTAATAAACATACTCTAAATCCGAATAATCCTCAAGAGCAGTCCAGGAAAATCCTGCAGTGCACAGTATTAATACAAGTACTCCCAATAATACTTTTTTCATCCAATCACCCCTTAGCTGTTCCGCCTTATTGGCGGTAAACTATAATGGATTGTACCCCATTAATGGATTAAAACAGTTAGTTAGTCAAGACTCTCATTGAGTATTAGTGTCATTAAACTAACTGTTAAAGCGAATTCTGTAATTGAATTAACATTATTTTTACATTACTATTGGAATAAACAGACAAAAAGTGTTAATTAAATGAGAAATTTTGTATATGTAATCTGTAAAGCCATTAGATTTAGTTAAACAGGGCTAAGGACCAAATAAACTCATTAATGTTTTCTGAAAATGTGCTAAAATTGCCTTCGTAAGCTACCTCATTAGAGGAGGAGCGTTTTTGTTAAATTTTATCAAATGGTATGCAAGGTTGTTTATGAAAGAAAGTACTGAAAAAATTCCCGAACGATATATATTTCCCGTAGAAAGTCCGGGATTGTATATACATTTTCCTTTCTGTAAAAATAACTGCACCTATTGTCCTTACTTGAAGATGAATTACGATGAACAACTTGTCTCTGATTATATAATATGGCTTCAAAGAGAGAGAATGTTACACGGAACATCAAGATTTTCTTCGCTTTATATTGGTGGTGGCAGTCCTTCCAATGACATAAGAGCAGTAAGACAGATTTTGCAGTTTCTCGCCAGTGAAATAAATGGGGAAATAGCTATGGAAGTTCATCCTGATGATACTCAGATGAATAAACTGCAGCGTCTTAAGGAACTGGGAGTGAATTATGTCAGTCTTGGAATACAAACCCTTGATCCGGAATTGCAGAATAAAATTGGTCGAGGAATATCAAAAAAAGAAAATATAAAAGCATTAGAAAACATTATGCATATGGATTTTGATGTTGTCAATGTTGATCTAATACTGGATCCACAAAAAGACTTTACTGTGCTGCAAAAAGATTTTATGGATGTTGCGAGGTATAATCCCCAACAGATTTCAATATATCCATTGATGCCCTTTTCCTTTACCGGTTTGAACATTTCGAATATGCCGGATAAAGAGATTTCCTATTTTGAGAAAATGGATGAAATTGTAGAAGATATTGGATATTCAAGGAATACATTATGGACATACAATAATCAGCAGAATTTTAGATATTCTTCGGTGGGAAGAGAGTTTTACCTGGGAATGGGTCTTAGCGCTTCTACTTTTAATGGTAAGTATTTCACAACCAATACATTTTCTCTGGGCAATTATATAAAATCAATTCAAAGAAAAAAATTACCCGTTTCAAGTTTGCGATCCTTTAATCAGTTCCAGGGTGCATTATTCCTTGCTTTCTGGAAATTATATATAAACGAACTGTATCTTGATTCAGTTGTTAAATATTTTCCTGAAGCGGAGCAGAAAATAAGGACGTTTTTTTGGGTACTTGAAAAGATGAAATTTGTGAAAGAGAGAGACAACTACTATTTCCTGACAAAAAAGGGAAGAAGAGAATTACATAAGATGGAAGAATGGATCACCCATCATATTATCGATCCGCTGTGGAGTAAACTAAGAAAAACAAAAAAAAGAAAATAGCAGCCACCTATCGGTGACCACTATTTTGTTTTATGCTTCGTTCCAGATGGTGTCATTCAGCCAGTCTACAACAAGGTCAATAGCTACATCTAGTATTCTATCGAACAAATCGTAGTCTATTTGCCATTGCTCTTCGGGTAAAACAGTATATATAAGTTCCTTTAACTCTTCCTTTTTCTTATCTCCTTCACCAGGTCTTTCGAGTAAACAGGCTCCTAAAGATAAAAGTCCACTAAGAGATCTTAAGAAAAACATTTATATTCCTCCTTTTTAATAAATATGGGGGTATACCCCCCTTGTTACTAAATTAGATTAAAGAGTTCGTTGGTTGTCTTATTTATGATACTTGCATAATCAGTTGAGTAATCGGAAGGAATAACCTTTAAAGTAACAATATTGTCCATTACATTCTGCACATCAGTTGCTGTTAAAGTGTCAAGTGGTGATCTTAGTGTTATACCTCTTGAGCGTCCTTCCGTTGAGTTGTACCATCTCATGTTAAGAGTTTCCATTTTTTCACCTCCTTAAGTTTTTAACTAGAGTAATGTAAGAATTAATCTATTGGTCCAAGACTATCCGTGGTTATGAGCCTTATTTCAACAACTGAATAATCTGTGAGAGATGCCAGATTATACGCAGCATCGTAGGCTTCCTGTTCGGTAATCGTGCTTTCTACTGAGATGGATTGCCTGTATAAAACAGGTTCGCTATCCACTATTTCTCCTGTATCCCATACAATCTGAAGTCTCTTTTCTTTGCCTAAATTCTGTACTGTCGAACCTACTCCCATTTTTTCACCTCCGTATTTTTTATTTGCGTGGCCACGCGAATAAATAATATAAGATATAAAAATTTATTCCTAAGGTTCTTTTTTAAATCGTATAATTATTTATTCGAGCTTATAAATCCTAATTAGAAAGCATTATGTAAGCCTTGTGATTATGTGAAATACCACGAGGAATAAATAAGCAGGGTATAAAAACATATAAAAAAACCGCCCTTTTGGGCGGTTTTTGTTATGCTTAATATTTAACTAAAATCCTACGTAAACGATACCTTTAATATGAAGTTTGCCATAAGCTGTTTCAGTAGCATCCTTACCATAATTGTGCATTATTATTACATGTGCATCAGCAGTTTCATCCTCAGATTCAAGGAAAGGGATAAGATTCTCAATTCCTCCATAATCTTCGCTGCTTACTTCTTCTTTATTGGTTCCGGGTTTAATGGTTCCTTCTACAAAGAGATCTGAAGTATCTGTTGAATATTCTGTTAAATTCAAGTAGGCTTTATAATCAAACTCTCCAAAACTATCTGGCTTTGTCACTGTAGCGGTAACTGTTAAAACTATTTTCTTAATTTCTGCTCCCAGTGGAATATCTTCTTCAGAAAGCGGATTTGGAATTTCTACTGGTGGAGTAACTTTATATTCTCTCATTTCCCCGTTGCTGGCTGGTTGGAATTCAATAGAAGCATTTTCAGGCTCAAATTCAAACTCAAATTCTAACTCAAAAGGTATGTTTATTGGTATAGAACATGAAACAAGAAACAACATAAGAACACCTAAAACTAAAATAATGATATTTTTTCTCATACTAACTCACCTCCTTTTTCAGTGAATTTATTTTTACTAAATCATTTTACTATTATTAAGTCCTTTGCACAAAGAAACGATAAGGGTCTGGATTTTTGGGACATGGGAATGACGATCTAAGAGAGAGGCTTGATCTGGTGGCACATGACGCTTGCAGCCACTCGCTGTGCTCGTTCAACGACGCTTGCAGCCGCTCATTTCATTCGCTCAAGACGCTCCGAGAGAGCAAACCCTAAAACACAAGAAAAACCATAGTACTGACGACCGGAGAGAGACGCATGATTAAAGTAGCGAAAAGCGCTACTGGATGTTAGATTTTAGGTGTTGGGTAAAACATTCGGAACAAAACCTGAAAGCAAAGATCGATGTTGGATGTTTGGTGTTGGGTTTTAGGTGAAACATAAAAATGATGCTTGCAGGCGCTTGGCGAAACTTTCGTTCAAGAGACTCTGACAGAGCATTCCTTAAAAAACGAGAATCCGAGAAGGACCAAGGAGACGAGAAAGCCAGAGTGACGAGAATCCGAGAAAAACACGGAATACACACACCTCGTCGCTTCGCGCCACTCCTCTCAAGAGGAGAATAAAATAACGAGATTCCGAGAGGGACCAAAAAGACGAGAATCCGAGAAAAAAACTGTTTTTTGAATGCCCTCTTGAGAGGGCGAGCCGGAGGCGGAGGTGTGTGCATTTAACACAAAGTGA
>CAYTVB010000076.1:0-7857 GCA_964441735.1 uncultured Thermotogaceae bacterium | reverse complement strand
AAGAATAGATGCAATCTATGATATTGACAAAAATCTCAAACTCAGAAAATCCCATGAAAATCCTGCGATCAAACAAATATACGAGGATTTTTTCGGTGAACCTCTTTCACATATGTCTCATGAATTACTACATACAAATTACTCTGGAAGAAAAGATAGCGTAATTTCCAGAATGAAAGCTTTAAGCAAAGAATAATAGTAAAGATAATAATGAATATTAAGAGTCCCTTTGGGGACTCTTTTTTATTTTGTAATTACCGATCGAATAATTGCGTATGGTGTTTTGAATAAGCATCTAATATCAAGTAAAAAAGATTTATTTTTTACATAAAATAAATCATAACCTGTTTTTTTGTAATATTCTTTAGCAGATGTTGTGTATTTATAATTAATCTGTGCCCAGCCAGTTATACCAGGCTTAACAAGCAATCTCATTTTGTAGTTGGGAACATACCCGGTTGCCATACTATGAAATGCTGGAAGCTCTGGTCTGGGACCGACCAGGCTCATTTCTCCTTTCAATACGTTTACAAATTGTGGTATCTCATCAATTCTTAAAGGTCTTATGATTTTACCTATTTTAGTTATTTCTTTCTTCTTATTGTTTTTGTGGAACGTTCTGAATTTATACATGGAAAATATTTGCTCATTTAGTCCAATCCTTTTTTGTGCTATGAATATTGGTGATCCTGTGCTCAATTTAATCGAGATCGCTACAATCATTATTAGTGGGGATAATAACAAAAGACATAATGAACTAATTACTAAATCAATGACACGTTTTAAGTGATTATATAGTTTTTTATTTTTTGGAAGATAGACTGCCTCTTCAGGAATAACAAATTTTTTCCTTGTATTCATTTTTTTCCCAAAGAAATACTTTAAAATAATATTGAAACTGGCTGGAATGAATAGTATCAGAGTATCAAAAACAATTAAAAAAATAGAAGAAAAAATCATGAAACAGATTGCGGAGGTTTTAAAATCAACAGAATTGAAATGAATTGACGGTTCATTAATTCTTGAAATAAAGGAGGATATAAGGCCAATAGATAAGCACAGAGCGAATATTTTTGGATCAACCAAAGCAAATGGTGCAGCAACTATCAAGTCAATTAGATAAAGCAATTGTTTTATCCTCCTTTAATTATTTTTACATATAAGAGCATGTTTTTAAAGGCTTATTAGATTATACTTCATAATTGGTTGGATCGAATATTGTGTGATAGAATTTGAGAGGTGCAGTAAATGAAAAAACTCTATTTGAGCGATTTACACATTGGTAATGGTACTACGAGAGATGCATTTGACTTTGATAAAGAACTCGCTAGTTTAGTAAATTCAGCTGCTGAAGACAACTATGTTGAAATGGTTATAGTTGGTGATGGGCTGGAATTACTGAATGTTGTTGATTTTGATTTGAGCGATCTTGACCATTATTTTAGTAAAATAGCAAATTTTGATGAAGCAATAATTGATGAAATTGAACAGCATCACAAAGAAGTGTTTGAGGCTTTTAAACATTTCTCAAAAAAAAGTAAAATCAAATACATAATTGGCAATCATGATTCATGTTTGTTGTTCAACGACAAACTTCGTAAAAGACTCATTGAAAAGCTTGGTGGAAAAGAAAGTGTTGAGATTCTTCCGTATTATTTTGACAACGAAATGAAGATTTTTTGCGTTCATGGTAATCAATACGATATAATAAACAGGTTCATTTATGATAAAAAAAATGAAATCATTCTACCTACGTTTGGAGAATATATGTCCCACTACATGAAGGAAAACTTCGATTATTTGCTCATTGAAAAAAATGTACCTAAAGAGGTTTTGGAGAACTATCATAATGTGCATCCAACACTTGATGTTTTTCACTGGTTTAACTATATAAGAAATGATAAAAATATTACTATAAATCTTTTTGATTTTTGGACAGAAAGCTTTGCGAAGATGCTAAAATCAGATTTCGCTAAAAAGTGGATGAAAGTTAATTATCCTGCACTTCGTTTTTTGAGTAATTTTTTTGTTAACAGAATAGGTGGGATGAAATTGGGAGATTTCGTAGTAAGAATCGTTATGGCAATGAGGACATTAAAGAGAACAGATTATATGTATAGAGTTGCAAAAAGTTTGCTGGGATCTCAGGGACAGAATGCATTTAAAAAAGCAGTCGATGAAGAGTATTACCTGTGTTATGGTAATAACAGTCCTGCGATTGTTCCAGGTGAACTTAAAGGGTGTATCATGGGACACAACCATAAATATTGTTCAAGAATAGTTACTGTCGATGGCGAAAAGAAATTTTACATAAACACTGGAACCTGGAAACCCGTAGTGGAGTTAATTGATGGAAAAAGTGATAAAGGATTTGAGCAAAGAACTGAATTAACGTATGTAAAAATTGAAAAAGATAATGATAATTATAATATCCAGACCATTCACACTAGAGAGTTACAAGGAATATCTATTTAATATATAATAGAAACAAAGCTCGTAAGAGTATTTTGAGTCTGAGGAGGGATTTACGTGCACACGTCCAATCGGAAAACAGGAATGAATTATGTACTTCTGCTTATGATAGCAGCAATTATTGTTGTGGGTATTGTACTTACAATTTTGTTATGGCCAAAACCTGAGCCAGAAATAATAATTTCAGCTAATTCCCCGAGGCCAAACAATGCTTCGCAGATTTCTTATTCGGAAAACGTAGAATTGTATTGGGAAGTTGAATATGATAGACCAAATGATGATTTATATGCAGATGTCTGGGCAGGAAAAAGTGAAGATTCTTTAGAAAAAGTGGAAACTGAATTGTTGGGTGAATCTTCAGCTGAAGCAGAAAACATCTTCAAATTTAATTACCCTTTACCCGTGGAACCTCACGAATCATACTACTGGAAAATAAAGGTTTACAATGATGCGGAGAAGTCAGATGAAAGTGACACCTGGAGTTTTACGCTTAAAAATTCTCCACCTGAGAAACCTGTACTCATAAATCCTCAGGATAACGAAACAGATGTTGCAATGGTTGGATTTAACCTTGAATGGGAAGAAGCAGTTGATTCTGATGGTGATTCTGTAACATACGTTGTATTTCTTGGAAAAAGTAGAAATCTTGGCAGTTCAAATATCATTGCTGAAAATATTCAACAAACGGATATTATAGTAACAAATGAAATGTTAGATAGGGTGCTTGACCCCGATACCAACTACTATTGGAAGGTAAGAGCTAGTGATCCTGAAAACCTCACCAGTGAATCCAATACGAAATCATTTATTACAGAAGTTATTCCAGGCCTTGATATTTCATTGATCTCTCCGGAAGACAATGCAACTAATGTACAACTGCCAGTAAATTTCGAATGGGAATTGACTTCCGGTGAATATTATTGGCCAGTAATATACGAAGTTTTTGTTGGTGAAGAAGACGGAACTCTTGATCGCTTAGGATCAATTAGGATTGAATATCCAGAAGAAGACAAAAAAACGGTTGAATTCGTCGATGAAACTCTTAAAGGGCATACAAACTATGTATGGTATGTAAAAGCTACCAATGTTGATTCAGGTGATACCAATGAAAGTGAGAAAAATATTTTTTCTACCGGGAATACATCACCTGAACTTTCCATTAATGAAGCAGTGGAAGAAGATTATAATATTTTTGTTAGCTGGGAAGCCACAGATACTGATGGTGACGAGGTTTTTTATGATATCTATATGAAGAAAGCGGATGAAGCCGAAACAGTTCTCGCTACAGATATTACAGAAACCTCTTATACACTTCCAGAACCCGAAAGTTCTACTGAATATACATTCAGAATAGAAGCGAGAGATAATTTCGGAGGATCTGTTACGAAAGAGATTTCTCTGGTTACAGGTAATACAGCTCCAGAGGTTACATTACTAACACCAGAAAATGAAAGTCAGAATACCGTCACAAGAAACCTGAGGTTTGAATGGGAGGCTTACGACAGAGAAAATGACGATATCGAATTTACATTTGTACTGATTCCTCCCGAAGGCACAGAGATAGCACAACAGGTTACAGAACAATTTTATGAAGTTGAGAGTCTGGAATCCTTAACTACATACCAGTGGTATGTTGAAGCTAAGGATGAAAAGGGTGCAGAAAGCGAATCAAATACATGGTCATTTACAACTGGAAACACACCGCCTGATGAACCGGTTGCTGTTTCGCCAGAAGAAGATGCAACAGATTTCACACCATATCGTTCACCAGTGTTTAAATGGTTTGCATCTGATCCAGATAATGATGAATTAAGTTTTGAGCTTGAGCTAGCAGAAGATTCTGAATTCAATAACATAGTCACTACTACAACTGACTATGATTTTGAGGATCCTACATATGTTGCGACGCTAACCGATGTTGTGCTCGATACGAACAAAGAATACTACTGGAGAGTTACAGCTAGTGATGATGAATCTGAAACAGTAGCTTCATGGAAATTCAGAACATTCGATATTCCACCAGAAGCTCCTGTATTAATAAACCCTGAAGCTGGAATTGAAGGATTGGAAACAGTTAATACAGAGTTTAGCTGGGAAGCTTTTGATGAAGACGATCCCACACTAAATACCTTGTTATACCTGCTAAAGGAAGATGAAGAACAACCTGAGGTTTATGATCTTGGATTGCGTAATGCAGGAGGTACTGAAGAAACAGCAACAATAGATGTTCCACTTGAACCTGAAACAGAATATCAGTGGTGGATAGTTGTAGAAGATCTTTCTGGTAAAAAAGCTGAAAGCGAAAAGAGAGCATTTGTTACTGGAAACGCTGCACCAGTCATAACGTTCCCGTCGGAAAAGCTTCTGACGATGAAACGTTACGGCGCATCAACACCTCTTGAGTTTGATTGGGAAATAAATGATCCAGAAGGTGAAGATGTGTCAGTTGATGTATACTTTAGCGATCAAAGGCCACCATCAGATGTAGAACCGGTAGAATCCGGCATTAACTTATCTAGATATACATACGAAGGTGAACTTGAACCAAATAAGTGGTACTATTTCTGGATAGTAGCTGAAGATGTAACAGGAGCAAAAGCAGAAATGGATACACATTTGAATATTATTGGTGCTACCGATGAAGTTGTATATAAAAGACCTGAAGCTGAGGCTCTCTATTCAGAGAAGGTTTTTGATTGGTCAATTAAAGAACCAGTTGAAGAACAGTCATATATTTTCCGACTTTATAATCAGAATGGTGAAATGATTGATCAAGCTGAATTTTATGAAGAAAGGACATATTCCATTGAACAGCGATTGCCTGGTAACACACACTATTATTGGCGTATAATCATCGAAGAAAATGGTGAACAAAGTTTCGGTAGAGCCACAAAATTCTATATGACTGACGAAAAAACAAAATTCTCGAATCCAACTCCTGTAAATGGGGCAGAAAATATAGAAGCTGATAACGTAGTTCTTGAATGGTCATATGAAGATCCTGATAGCGATGAACTTTACTTTGATGTTTATCTGATCGATAGAGCTGAACAAATATTCAATGGTTTGACAACACCGATTGCAACTTTAACCGATAAAATCGAGTTAGAAACAAACAAACGCTACACATGGTATGTAGTTTCCAGAGATTCTTTTGAAAATGAGTCAAAGTCTCCAGAATGGGAATTCACTACCATAAACAATCCACCAACTGTGGAACTAATCGAACCTGCTAATAATGCCACACAGGTCGATGATGATAGTATTACAGTTAAATGGCAGGGTAATGATGCAGATAATGATACTCTGTATTATGATCTGTTCCTTGACACGAAAGAAGAAGACATGGAACAGGTATTGTCTTCAGCAACAGCTACTGAATATAGTTTTAGTGAGTACGTTGGAGAAACAAAATATTACTGGTATGTGAAAGCATCCGATCAAAAAGATAGTGCAACAAGCGATATATGGTCATTTACCACTGGAAATGAACCACCAGAAGCTCCAGATCTAATCAGTCCAGAAGGTGGAAGAGAAAATGCAATAATTAATCCAACATTGAAGTGGGACTGTGAAGATCCAGAGGGTGATCCTTTGACCTTCTCAATATATCTTGGAGATAGCCCTGATAACATGACATTGATTACTACCGCCCCTGAAAATACCTATGAATATGAATTCGATGGTATTCTTGAAGGTAATACAACATACTACTGGAAAGTGGTAGCAAATGATCCACAGGGAAGAATGGTAGAAAGTGAAATTACTTCATTTACTACGGTAAATGTAACAGATAGAATACCTTATGTAATCGACAATGAACTCAAATTATCTATCTTTGTAGAAAATGAAAGCCAGCCGGTAGTAATTGATGCACCAGCAAATCAATTAAACAACGAAACAGCACCGATTATCTCTGGAGATTTTGTCTACGGTTTGACAGAAAATGGTGAATTGAATACATACCGAATAAGACTGACTGGATTTGAAGCGGAAGAAGTTGTTACATATAAAACCAACGCTTCTCCTATTAAGTTGATTAAGAAAGGCAATGAACTCTATTTACTTGACTCTTACAACCTTTGCGAAATTTACAGGGTCCAGCTTGTTGATGGAATACCCGGTCAAATTGATAGGATCTATAGTTCATGGATTGTTCCGGTTGACATGACAGTTTCGAACGACCTGAGAACCATAGTTATAGCAGAGGTTCTTTCTGGTATAAAAGTGCTGACAAGACAGGATAATGGAACCTATGAAGAAGTAGTTTTTGAAGATGAAGGTGTCTTTGGGACCGGACTTGTCAGAACTGTTTCATTGAGAAATCGTGTGTTGTATTATGGGCAAACCGGATCTGATGGAGGACTGTTTGTTATTGATCTGAATAACCTTGATAAAAAACCAATCGATGATTACTACCTTAGTTCTGAAACAATCATAAAGGGTAACGTACTTTATGCAATGACCGATTCAGGAATTTCAGCTATCGACATTAGCATTCCTTCACAACCTGCGGTTGTCAATGAGGTTGATATTACAGGTAATGTAAGTCAAATTGTTGTCGGTGAAAATTACATAGTTGTCGTGAAAGAAACAGAAGTGGAATATATTGATATTAGTAATCCACTAAGTCCGAAGAAGTAAATATTATTTGGTTTTGTAAAAGGCGGGATAATTCCCGCCTTTTTTTACCAGTTATAGCGCCATAAGTCTTTTCGACTGGTTGATATTGCGTTAACATGTTTTTTTAACTCGTCGATTTCTACAGTTTCATCAATAAGTCCCGCAGCCACAATTTTTATATCCGGAATGAAGTAGCGCAATTTTGGAGCGACCTTTTTTGAAATTATTCCCGGTAGTATTTCAACAATATCTATTTTGTTGTTCTCAATCTGTTCAATTCCCCTATCGACAGCTCTTGAATCAAGTGCAAAAAAACGGAGTATGGAAGTTAGTCCCATCGAGTTAGCAATATTTCTGACCTTCAGTTTTGCAGTAATTATGCCATTAACACCAATATCCTTCAAAAAACGAATACCAGCTCTATCCGATCTCAGACCTGAAATAAAATCAATATCAACCAAAACCTTTTTATCATGGTCATGAAAGAGCTTTAGCCTTTCTGGAAGCTCTGTAATGCTTCCATTTAAGAAAAAAGCCGTTTCAGTGTAAACTTCTTCTGGTTTTACACTGCTTTCCCACAATGCTGCAATTATTCCATTAAGCACATATATCACTCCTTGCTGTAATTATAAAATTATCGTTATGGTATAATCATATCAGAGTTCGTGGTAGAGATGATGAGAAAACCACGCCCTAATAGGGCGTGGTTTTTTGTTTGCCGGGCATGACTATTGAGCCGGAATGTTGAAAGAAACAATCGCC
>CAYTVB010000075.1:0-8090 GCA_964441735.1 uncultured Thermotogaceae bacterium | reverse complement strand
TTTTTTGAAAATGCCTTTGAAAGTACTGTAGGCAGGAAGGTAAGAGACACAAATGAACTAATAAGCATGGTTACCCACATAAGCATAGAAACATATGTATGAAATTTCAAAGGAGATAATAATAAAGCTGATAATCCTGTTGCCAGTCCCAATGCATTTGCTATTACTGGCTTTGATACGTAATCAAAGGATTTAGATGCTGCTTCCTTTGGTACGCTGTGTTTACTAAATGACTTGAAAAGGGATGTAAAATGTACGGAATAATCTATTCCAACACCTATTGTTATGCTTGCTATTGTACTCGTTACAATACTTAACTCAATACCAGCGTACCCCATAAATCCAAATAGTGAAACAAGGGTAGTTCCTAAAGGTATAACGCCTATCAAAGCCATTTTAATATTTCTAAGTGTAAGCCACATCAAAATAAATACAAGAAGCACAGCCAACAAGATCGAGTTGATTTGATCGGGTATTATTCTATCGTTCATCTCTTTCATTACAAAAGGCATGCCAGCTGCGTTAAAAGTGATATCATTATTTTCTTGTTTATTTAACAGTATTTTTATACTTTCCAGGGTTTCATTAGACAAATCTTTTGGAAATACAATTAGTCTGCCTATTTTTTCATCTCTTAAAATAGTATTGCTTATTTCCTGCTTTTGCACTGAATTTAGCATCATAAACATCAAATTGGCCCTTGCTTGATTTGGATATTCTTTCCTTTCTGAATGAAAAACTATCTTATTTAAAGTGGAGAAGACATTATATATAGAAATCGATTTGGTTACCAGTGATTCTTCTTTGAGTTTTTTTTCAAGCTCTAAAACTCTAGTTGCTATGTCTGGAGAAAGAGGATCCTTATTTGTTTCATATTTAATGAAAATAGGTATCGCGCCACCAGCTATTTCAGTTATACGTTCAATATCCTGTCTTACTTCAGTATTCTCTTTATATAGATTTAGCATATTGAGATCTGTTTCAATTAAGAAAAAACCTGGAATAAAGGCTACACTTAGTATTATTGTGGTTATGACAGCGGTTTTACCGAACGTCCTTTTTAGCTGTGGTGTTACAGGATCAAATACAGGTTTTGTTTTTTGTTTTTGTTTATTATTAAGTCCAATATAGATAGCTGGAAGAAATATCCACGTTGCTACTCCCGCGAGAAATACCCCCATACTTGCTGTAAATGCCAATTGTCTCATAGGTTCAGATTGAATTACTAACAATGAAAGAAAGCCTGCCGCTGTAGTAAATGTTGTCAATATCATTGGCCAGCCTACTTTTTCAAGGGTACTTGAGAGGGCTTTCTGTTTTTCTTTTCCATTTTTTATTTCATCCTGTATATGAGAAATAAAGTGTAGACCATCTGCACTTCCCATGACTATTGTAAAAATTGGGGTTAATACAGTTATTACAGATAATTCTATTGATGACCATCCCAGCAAACCCATGGTCCATAAAGCCCCGATTCCTGCTGGAAGTATTGAAAGAAAAGTTCCTTTAATATTCCCAATTCTCCACCTGAATATCAATAAAATTAATAGCAGTGCAATTGGTGGAATAGTGATGATAATTTGCAATATGTAGTCAAATATAGCTGTTTGCAGATATATTTCACCTGAATTATAAAATTCCATACCTGTTTCTTTGAAAACTACTAAAACATTCTCAGAAGTTTGCTGAACGTTATCAGCATTGGGGAAAATAGTGAAAAGCCCGTAATACTCATTGCCCATATTATACAAAGCTTTCATTACATCAATCTCTTGAATATAACTCATTATTTTATCGATATTATTTTCTGTTATTTCTTCTATCTTTTTTATCCCCAAACCTTCGGGAATTGCTGGTGGCGCCGGACCATTTACATATGCAACACCATTTATTGATTCAACTTTCTTTTGAAGTTTTAAGAAGTTACTCAAAATTTCTTCAGGTTTTTCTCTAGAAGATTTAACCAAAAAGATAAGTTGTTCACCACTTCCAAATTCAGATACCATATTTTTGTACTCTTTCATGGCTACTGAATCTGAGGGTTTTAGTAATGACAAATCACTGTTGATGTTTATTCTAAATAATCCTATTAAAGCAAGAATGTTTAGAAAAACAAGCAGGAATAAAAAGTACTTCCTTTTATGTTTAACCAGTCTTATGAACCTTTCATAATTATTCATTCAGGGGACTCCTTAAACTCTCTATTAGTTATAGTAATTGTTTTAAATTTTATCATTTATATTATATTTAGCATTTTTGATCCTGCAGCCACGATGAACGCTTGGTTGATTTCTCCAGTAAATGTTACTTCTGTTATTATTCTATCTAATTTTCACAAAAACAATAATATTGATAGTTTCTCAAAATTTCCATAAGATTTTATTTGAATAAATATCATCAACTGAAAGTTATTCTGCTATTTAAACTTCACTTTATGTTTTCTAACAACAGAACAAGCATATATAATATAAGTGAGGTGATTATTTATGAATAAAATTAGATTGGGCATTGTTGGTACCGGTATAGCTGCAAAAGAACTCCATCTTCCTGCTCTTAAACAACTAACTGACAAATTCCAGATAACAGCACTGGCAAGCAGAACTCGTTCAAAAGCTGAAAAACTGGCAGATATGATTGAACCACGACCCAGAGTTCTTGATAGTTATGATGATTTACTTGAGTCTAACCTTACCGATGTTATCGATATAACAGTCCCCATACATCTAAACCCTGAGTTTATTCAAAGAGCATTAAATTACGGATATGATGTGATTTGCGAAAAACCCCTTGGAGCAAACATGCAGCAGGCAAGGGAGATTTTGGCTTCAGAGAATAACACAGACAGAATAGTCTATATAGCTGAAAATTTTAGACATATACAGGCTTTTAAGAAAGTAAAGGACCTTATTGAATCCGGTGAAATAGGAGATCCCTCTCTTCTGATATGGCATGAAGTAAAGCTTGCAGAAAGGGATGCCAAATACGTTAACACAGAATGGAGAAAAGACCCCAAGCACATAGGTGGATTTATCTCCGATGGAGGTGTACATCACATAGCTGCAATAAGACAAATTATGGGTGATATTAAATCAACAACTGCCATACAGAAAATGGTAAGATCGTACCTTGGTAGTATAGATACCCTTACAGCGAATTTTCTATTCGAAAACGGTACAATTGGTAATTACACCGTTTCCTTTGGACTCAACACGGAAAATAATCCAAAAAAAGTGATCGGAACAGAAGGAGAAATCATAATAGAAAGCGAAAAGAAATTAGTTGTAAATAATGAAAAAGGAAAAAATACGATAGATTTACCTGAAGAAAATTCTTACAGAAATGAATTTGACGATTTTTATGACGTTTACACGAATAAGAAAGAAAACGACCTCGGTAATGTTTTTGAAGCGGCAAAGGATCTTGCTTCAATAGAAGCATCACTATTATCCGCCAAGTTTTTAAGAGGGATTGAAATTGACGATCTCTTGTAAACTGGAGGTGTGAAGATGAAGGCACTCGAGGTAAAGAATTTGCAGGCTACTATTGGTAATTATAAAATCGGGCCAATAAATTTGGAGATACCACAGGATAGAATTCATGGAATTCTGGGAGCTTCAGGATGCGGAAAAACATTGTTGCTTAGAACAATAGCGGGTCTGCACCCTTACGATACTGGCGAAATTCATATGAACGGGAAAGAAGTAACTCAGATGTCACCGGCGGACAGAAATCTGGCTTTCATTTTTCAGGATGATGCAATATTTCCTCATTACAATACATATAGAAACATTGCTTTTCCACTTGAAATTTCTAAAGACAAAGAACTGGATGAAAAAGTTGAGACAAAGGCAAAAGAATTGGATGGACTTACTGAATATTTGCAAAAACGGCCCAAAGAATTACCCGCAGGTATCAAAAAACTTACTGCTCTTGGAAGAGAAACAGTTAAAAAATTCGATCTTATTTTAATGGATGAACCCTTCGAAAGGCTAGACAAAAAAATACATATTGAAATCAGAGGCATGGTAAAGAAACTTCTTATAAGCCTGGGTAGATCCGTTCTCATAGTATTGACTGAACCCGAGGACGCGCTCTCACTTCCTGAAAAGTTATACATTATGAATGAAGGAAAATTTGTGGCAGAAGGCAACCCAGGAAAGCTTTACAAAAATCCACCGAATATTTTAGTAATGGAAATGCTCGCACCTTATGGAACAAACAAATTGAAAAACCTGGTTTTCAGACCGGAAGATATCCTTATTGATAGTGGAGAAAGAACCGGAAAAATTAATAATTACACACTTATCGATGCAAAAAAGACCCTTGCTGAGGTTGAAGTTGACGGTGAAATAGTTCATTTACTGCTGCCGAGAGAAAAAGCAGAAAAGGAAGACATTAGATTTGAAATAACAAGTTATTTTGAGGTATAGAAACAACATTTTACCCGGGATTTTTAAAGAGCAGTTCAATTTCTGACTGGGAAAGCTGTTTTATATCACCGGGTTTAGAAACAATATTTATGGTTAGTCTACCTATTGCGATTCTTCGCAATTTAATCACTTTTTTACCCAGGGCTTTAAATATTTCACGTATTTCTCTTTTATGACCTTCATGAATAATAAGCTTAACAAACGTTCCTTTGTTTGTTCTGGAAAGCACTTCAATCGTTGAAGGCGCTGTAACATGTCCATCGCCGAGTCTGATCCCTTTCTCTATATTATTCACATCTGATTTCGAAATTTCCGAGTCAACCATTGCCAGATAACTTTTCTTGATCTCAGAGGAGGGATGTGCAAGTCTATTCGCAAGTTTTCCATCATTTGTTAGAAGTATGAGCCCTTCTGTTTCTTTATCCAGTCTGCCTATATGAAATACATTTTCTTTGATTCTTTTTCTAACAACATCTCCAATACATCTTCTGCCTTTTTCGTCATGCATTGTGCTAACTATACCCATGGGTTTATTGAAGGCATAAACAACCTTTTTTTCAAGTTTGTTTTCAATGATTTCGTTGTTAAGTTCTACCACATTTTTCTGAGGTTCGATCTGAAACCAGGGTTCGGTGACGGTTTTGCCATCTACTTTTACTATTCCAGACTTAATCGCCTTCCCCGCTTTCCTCCTGGACAGATTCGTCATCTTCTGAAGAAATTTCTGAAGTTTCAGACTGCTTTTCACTCTCCTTTTTTTGAAAGAGCTTCTCTGCAATTTCTTCTACATCGTTTATCTGGAAAACATCATAAAATTTGCTTGTGACTTTGTACATATAGGGATTTCCCGGTAATTTCGATTTGTTGCGCCTGACCAAACTCATCTTTAAAAGCTCAGCCAGCTGTGCCTGAGAGCTTTTTCCTCTCATTAACTCCACATCTACTCTTGTAAGCGGCCCTCTGACTGCAACGATAGCAAGAACTTCCATCTGGGTATCAGTTATTTTTACCAGAGGTCTTTTGGTTAATCTATCAACATAGCTTTGAAGGTCCTTTTTTGTGTAAAAGCGAAGCTTTCCTTCAACACTCATCAGCTGAACGCCGTGGTCCTTATTTTTGTAATCTTCAGTTAGTTCATCAACCAGAACCATTACCTGGTTCAACCTCATTCCGAGTATTTTTGCTATTTTTTTTGGTGTTACACCTCTCCTTGATGCCAGTATTAAAGCTTCCACTGAAGCTTTTTTGCTAAGATTGTTGCTCAATTCTCGACCCTCCTGAACAACGGTTCAGGTTCGAGTGAAACAAGCCTGTATTTGCCAAGTTTAACCAACTCAAGAACCGCAAGAAACGTAACGATTATTTCGAGCTTTCCCGACATGGCCTTTAATTCAGAAATGAGAGAAATCTCAAATTTTTCCTTTTCGAGTTCGTTCATTCTTTCCTCAACACTGAACAGCTCTGCATTAACCGTATAAACCCTGTCTTTCGCAAAGGTTTCTTTCATTATGCTTTTGAAAGCATCGGTAAGCTTTTCGGGAAGCTCTTCTACTTCTTTATCAATATCCATTGTATTGGCCTTTACGTGATTTCTCGAATACGATTCGTAGAGTTTGTGCCGGAGATTTTTGGAAACATCTTTTATCTTTTTGTACTCCTCAACCTGCTGATAGAAAGCCTGCTTTTGCTCGCTAAATTCATGTTCCTCTTCTGAATTCATTCTCGGGAGAAGAGCCTTGGACTTCATCTGCATCAATGTGGAAGCCACAATTATAAAATCCGATGTCACTTCGAGTTCCAAAAATTTCATCCTATGCAGATGTGCAACAAATTCATTAGCGATTACAGATATTGGTATCTGTCTAACATCAACCCTGTGTTTTCTAACAAGAAACAACAACAGATCAAGAGGGCCTTCAAACTCGGGGAGAGTGAAAACTAATTTTTCTTCACTCATTTTTCACCACCTTAGTTTCATCGCCTTCCTAACATCCACCATGGTTTTTGAGGCGACTTCACGTGCTCTTTCATTTCCCTCAGCAATTATTCGGTCGACCTTTTTGGGATCATTTTCGAAAAACCTGAGTTGCTCCCATACAGGTTTCAATCTGTTCTTTAAATTGCTGAAAAGTAGCCTTTTACAGTCTATGCAGCCTATGCCTGCACTTTTACATCCCCATTTCACCCAGTCTTTTTCTTCAGTGCTTTTTGTAAAGGCTTTATGATACATCCAGACAGGGCATTTTTCAGGATCACCGGGGTCCTTCCTTCTTATTCTCGCGGGATCAGTTGTCATTGGAGCGATCTGCTTCCAAAGGCTCTCTTCATCGTTGTCGACAGGTATGTAGTTGTTGTAACTCTTGCTCATTTTTCTTCCATCTGTACCAGGAAGTTTTGGAACTTCAGAAAGTATCGGTTTTGGTTCAGGGAAGACGTCTTCAAAATATGTATTGAATCTTCTGGCAAGCTCACGTGTGATTTCAATATGCGAAAGCTGATCTTCACCAACAGGCACTGCTTCTCCTTTGTATGCAAGGATATCGGCAGCTTGAAGTACAGGATATAGAAGAAATCCAGCACTCGAAAGATCCCTATCACTCATCTGTAATTGCTGATCTTTATAGGTTGGCATTCTTTGAAGTCTTGGAACAGAAATCAGCATTGAAAAGTACATCATCAATTCAGCATGCTCTTTTATGGCTGATTGAACAAAGATTACCGAATCATCTACATCGATACCGGCAGCAACATAAATCTTAACAATGTCATATATCCATTGCTCAAATTTACTGGTGGAATCAATGTGTGAAGTAAGTCCATGCCAATCGGCAACAAAAAAGAAGCATTCATTGCCCTCATTCTGAAGTTCTATCCATCTGTCGAGAGTGATAAGATTGCCTAAATGAAGCTCGCCAGTACTCCTCATCCCGCTTACAATTCTCATAAAAACACCTCCGACGAAATACAAAAACCTAATACCGGATGAATACTAAAACTAAATATAATAAAATAAACCATATAATCTGCACTGATATTTTATCACAAATAATGGTATCATAATTATAAATACAGACTGAGTGTTTATGTTAGGAGGATGAAGATGAATTTTAACAAGATTCTCATAATAATGGTAATTGTTGTAGTTGCTTTCACAGCTGTAAACATATTCATGACTCTTTCAAACAGACTACAGATTGAAACCATGTTCTATGACAGCGAATATGAATATGATGCTGACGGTGCTGTAATAATGAGGAGTATAATGCTACTTAAATTTGATAAACCATCACAAATTGAACAATTTTTAGATCAATTCGATAAAGATAAAGAAACTAAGATATCTGAATTTCAGCAGTCAGTAGATCAGATATCTGAAGATCTTCCAAGATCTATGGTAGTGTCAAATTTTGCTTCAACAGCCACACAGGTGGCCAACGATAGAGTAGAAGTAGAAGAGTATTCAGTTATAAAGGGTTTTGCCGGCGTTGAAAATGGTCAGGTAAATACCTCAATAGGCGAACTTAAAATAGATCTGCAGGATGATTCAAAACTTACTTTCTTATTACCACCTGATTCCGATACATTATCCGTTGATCCGCAGCCAACCTACAGTCCTCAAAGCAATATCCTAATCTGGGAGGGAACAGGAGAAATAAAATT
>CAYTVB010000074.1:0-8166 GCA_964441735.1 uncultured Thermotogaceae bacterium | reverse complement strand
ATTACCAGACATTTGTTAATCTAAGATAAAATTTTAAAAGAAATAACTCACTAATAATAATTGCATGCTTTAATGAAATTTTATCAAATGTCATCGGAAAAATAGCATGACCATTTTCATTTTATACAGCCTATAAATTTATCGCTATATTTGAAATCAAAAGATTATCTACTTGGATCATTAAACTATTAACACTCTATCATTTTTCATTTTTCCTTGTTCTGTTAATAGGAAATCTTCGTCATTTTTTGATTTATCTTCTTTTGTTTTTCAATAGGATAATTTTCTACTTGTATTTTGTCAAAACAATGTGTTATTATATTTAGTGAACATAAATTGTATAGTAGGTGAACAATGAATAATATTTACAAAGCACTTATGGATTCTAATTTTGTTAACCCTGGAAAACAATGGAAGAAATTAATGATTCTTTCATTTATAGGTGAAAAGAAAATGAAACTCAGAAAAACAGCTGAAAAGTTAGAAATTTCTGTTGGTCTTGTTTCTAAATATGTCAATCAGTTACAGAAAGATGCATACCTAGATAGCCATTTACTGTTAACAAAAAAAGGAATCTACTTATTAGAAAAACAAAATAATAAGCTAGAACATGAATTGCTTAAAACCTACGATTTGGTAAAAAATCAATTAGGAACCAAAAAAGTCACAATAGCTGCAGTAGCTTCTAAAAGTGGTTTTAGTTTGAATAATTTGAAGAAAGATTTAAGCGTAGATCTGGATATTCATTATTATTCAACAGCATATGAAGCTTTTAAGAATGATAATGATGTTGATTATTTCATTATAGGATCTGTACCAGCGATGAAAATGATGAGTTTTGGATTGCAGTTGGAAAGAAAACTCGATTTACTTCCTGAAAATCATTACATAGTTGAAAAGGGAAATAACGAGGTTCTTTACGTAATAGGTAATGAAAGTGTATCTGCCTCAATATGTAAAAACGCCCAAATTTTTGGAATAGAAATAATAAATACCTTTAAAAGAATAAAATACATTTCTAATATTTATGAAGCTTTTGAAAAACTGAACAATGGAGAAGGAAGTGTACTAATTTGGGAACCTTTTGATATTGTAGCCACAAAGGAATTTAATGCATCGATCATTCACACATTTTCAAACAACGAAATACCTTCTCAGGTATTAATAAAGAATAGTAAACGATTTCTCGAAAATACCATTATGGATGAAATTGAAAGTAAAATATCTTTTTTATTGGAAACCTTAGATCGTGATGGTTTACATAAAGCTAGTTTAGACTTTTTGCAAAGAGGTGTTAATTATGATAAGAATAAACATTAATCGCAAAAACTTTGATAATCTTTTAGTTCTGGAAGATATTAATTTTGAAATTGAAAAATCTGAATTTTTCTGCATATTAGGCCCAAGTGGTTGTGGAAAGTCAACTTTACTTAGATGTATTGGAGGTTTTGAAGAATTCGAAGGTGAAGTATATCTTAATGATGAAAAAATACAAAAACCAAGAAAAGACTCTATAATGGTATTTCAAGATTTTCAACAGTTATTTCCATGGCTAACTGTACTAGATAATGTTGTATTTGCTATGAAACATATAAATGGTGAAAGAAAAAGTAATCACAAAGAAGCATTGGAATTCTTAAAACTTGTTGGATTAAGAGACTTTGCAGACTATTACCCTCATCAGCTTTCTGGAGGTATGAAACAAAGAGTCGCCATTGCTCGTTCTTTAGCAGCAAAACCCAGTGTACTTTTGATGGATGAACCCTTCGGAAGTCTTGATGCTCAAACGAGAGCAATACTCCAAAGAGAATTATTGAAACTCTGGAAACAGTTTAGAACAACAATTGTTTTTGTTACTCATAATATTCAAGAATCAATAATCCTTGGAGATAGAATCATGGTTATGTCACTAAATCCGGGAAAAGTCAAACTGCTTTCAAATAATCATTTAGAGAGACCGCGTAGACCAGATAAAGAAGGTTTTACAGAGTTGTGGCATTATCTGTATTCTAATTTGGAAAGAAAAAAGCTGGAAGAGGAGATTGCTTCAGATGTATGAAAAAACGATGCAAATTAATTATTTATCTGGAAAAAAAGACGAGGTTACTAAAAAAGTTTTAAATTTGAGTTTTAACAAAGCTGAAGAAATGGGACTAAACCAGGTAATACTACCTTCAACTACCGGATTTAGTGCGAAAATTGCTATGGAACTGGTTCCAGATAAAATAGAGTTGATCATCGTAACCCATGTCACAGGATACATCGAACAGGATAAAAATGAATTTGACCCGCAACTAAGGACACAGATTGAAAACAGCAAACATAAAATACTTACCACTGCTCACCTTTTTAAAGGGGTAAATTCATATTTTCAAAATAAATATAATGGAACATATCATTCTATAGCCTTTGCAGATGGTTTAAGAATGGTAAGTCAAGGTATGAAGGTTATTGTTGAAATTTCAACAATGGCTGCTGATGCTAATCTGGTCAGTACAGAAAACTGGACAGTCGTATGTGGTGGAAGCCATAGAGGTTTGGATAGCACTTGCCTCGTAAAGCCATGTAATTCGTCTGATATGAGCAGATTCAAATTGGGAGCATTCTTTGCTCTCCCATTAAATAAAACAATCAAGGAGGGATAGTATGAAGAAGGTTATTTTCGTGATAATGATTATTATGGTAGCTGGTGGGATAATTGCATCAGAAATAAGTATCGCTGTTCAGTTTGGTTTAGGTTATGCACCTATTATGGTTATTAAAAAATTAAATCTGATAGAAGACTACGCCCCAGGAACAAAAATCAAGTGGACTCAACTTGGTTCTGGTGCTGCTATTAATGAAGCTTTAATTGCAGGAAAATTGGATATTGGATGCATGGGTGTAGGACCTTTTCTAATTGGTCTAGATAAGGGTGCTCCCTGGAAAATGGCTTCAGGATTGGTTGTTCAACCGCTTGGATTGCAAGTAAATGATCCAGATATTACGAGCCTTAAGGATATAAAACCAGGACAAAAAATTGCCTTACCAGCTCCTGGAAGTATACAGCATATTTTGTTAGCTATGGCAGCAGAAAAAGAACTTGGCAATCCAAGAGCACTAGATTCTAACCTTGTAGCAATGGCTCATCCAGATGGTGCTAGAGCCTTGATTTCGGGCACAGGAGGTATTGTTGGTCATTTTACTTCTCCCCCATATATATTCGAAGAAATAAAAGCAGAAAACGTGCACCAGATAGTAGACGCATTCGAAGCTTTTGGTGGAACTTACACATTCCTCGTTGCTGTAGCGACTGAGAAATTCCACAATAACAATCCTGCACTTTATGGTGCATTCATACAGGCTTTAAATGAAGCAATACATTTACTCAATTACGATACTGAAAAAATGGCAGAATTGTTAGCTCCAGAATTCGGTTTGGATAAAGATACTGTACTTGAATATATGACCTGGGAAGGAACAAATTATACTTCCACACCTTACGGTATTATTGGTTTTGCAGAATTTATGAAAAAAGTAGGTTATATTAGAAATGTTCCCGAGTCCTATGATGAAATTGGTTGGGAAAATGTTACTGCAATAGTAGGAAGAACAAGAGGAGAAGAACTATCACCTGTGGAGAGTGCTCAGTCTAGATGAAGAAGAAAAAAACAAAAAAATTATATTCAGCAATTGCATTTGCTTTAGTCTTAGCAGCCTGGGAACTAGCCCCTAGATTGGGGCTAGTTTCAAATCTTTCTTTACCTCCTTTTTCAGATGTAATGGTAACATTTTGGGAATCACTGTTAGATTTTAGTTTAATCAATAGATCACTCATGTCATTACAGGTTATTGGGATAGGTTATGGTATAGGTATTGGTCTTGCGTTCGGTATAGCTGCATTGGGAATAATTTCAGATAGTTTTTGGTCATTTATTAGATCTGTGAGTGCTATTTTGCATCCATTACCAGGAGTCGCTTTGCTACCTTTAGCAATACTCTGGTTTGGTATTGGTACTGCCTCAATAATTTTTGTTATAGTTCATTCAGTAATGTGGCCAATGTTACTTAACACTTATAATGGTTTTAAAAATATTCCCAAAACACAACTCGAAGTAGCCAAGAATTTAAATCTCTCTCGTTTCCAGATTGTATTCAAAATTATGTTACCTTCAGCATTTGGTGAAATTATTACAGGACTGAAGATAGGTTGGGCTAGAGCCTGGAGAGCATTAGTAGCAGGAGAAATGGTTTTTGGAGCTACCGGTGCTTCTGGAGGGTTAGGTTGGTACATCTACCAAAAACGATTCTTTATGGATACAGCTGGTGTATTTGCTGGTTTAATAATGATAGCTTTGCTTGGTATAATCGTTGAATATCTAATATTCGGAAATATCCAAAAAAATACCATTGAAAAATGGGGAATGCAAACAGTTTCGTTATAAGGAGATAATCATGGAAAACTACTATCCAGCACCGGCGCTTGTGCTGGGGCTTCATATTAATGGTCTAGGAGTTATTCGAAGTCTTGCTGAAGACAAAAGAATAAAAATTATTGGTGTTGGTAAAGATGATTCCATTGGTTCTGGATCCAAATACTTATTTGAAAAGTATTTATACGAGAAAAAAGATGAACAAAAAATTGTCGACATTCTAAGACAAATTTCCAGTAAATATGAGAAAGTAATAGTTTTTCCCACTGGAAGCGACTACTGGGTAAGAATATTATCAAAGAACAAGGATAGATTCACCAATTTTGTAAACATATATGATGAGAATATTGATAAAGTTATGAAAAAACCTTTTCAGCATAAGATAGCTAAAGAGTTAGAAATTCCAATACCGAAAAGCATAAAAGTTGATGATTTATCACATTTAGAGACAATTAAGAAAGAACTGAAAAGGCCTTATTTAGTTAAACCTTCTTCAAGAAATACAGATAAAGAAGCTTTTAGAATTAAAGAAATAAACAATTATGAGAATTTAAGTAAAATATTATATAAACATCTGTCAAATGGACAGTCTTTTATGATCAGTGAAATTATACCTGGTAAGGATTCAGCCTTGTATACTTATGGAACTTATGCCTGGAAAGGTAAAGTATATGCTCAGTTCTTCGGAAGAAAGCTTACTCAGATGCCATCAAATTATGGTGTAATAGGTACCGGTGAGTCTTTAACACGAATTCCTGAAATCGAGAATTATGGAAAAAAGATTCTCAATTATCTAAATTTCAGCGGTGTAAGTCAAATAGAGTTCAAATATGATGTAAGAGACAAAAAATATAAACTGATTGAAATTAATCCTAGAAGTTGGATGTGGGAGTATTTAAGTACAAAAGTAGGAGTAAATCTATCTCTCGTAAAATATTATAATGAAGCTCTTGATTTAAAAAAAGAATTTAGTCAACACGACAAAAAAAAGTATTTTATTCTTGGTCATTCTTTATTTTATAATCTATTCAAAGAAGGAAAATTATTCGGTTTCATAATTTTATTTAGAGGAATGTTTACCATGAAAGCTACTTTTTCAACAATTTCCATTAATGATCCAAAACCTATTACTAAAGTGTTTAAGCGATTAGTAAAAGCTTTTATTAAAAGATTAACAAAACTCTTTTCAAAGAACTAAACAGTTTAAGTAAAATGAGTTATGAATTATTGATGATGTAAGTTTACTTTTAATTCGCTTTTTGGAGATGAGTCTATTTTTTTTATTAAAACAAACAGCAACTGTTTAAAGGAAAAAGAATACATTATTGATGCAATATTTTCTAGAATTCTTGGACTAGAATACAGCCTAATTGTAGATAATAAAAATGATTTTGTTCTTTATTCTCAAAATAATGGAAGATTTATATCCATAAAAGATGGATTTTTTAGTAATGCAGAAAACAATTGGTTGAATAAAAAGACTTTACCTAAGAAAGTAGTTTCCCTTGACCTTGAAGACAATAACCCCTTATATATGAAGTATGACATAAAAACATTACCTGTCTTTGTTTTTAATATACAAAATATTGACAAACTATATTCTCTTGTCAATGGCCAACTTAAAGTTCATTTTGACATTTTTGGTACATGTTTTTTTCTATTATCTAGATATGAAGAAGCTATCTTAAGAGAAACTGATGAACATGGTCGCTTTCCCTATAAATCCTCTATATTAAACAAATACAACTTAGTAAAAAGACCAATTGTGAATGAGTATGTTGAATTTCTATGGTTTTGTATGAAGAAACTTTGGCCTTCACTAGAAAGGAAAAAACATGTATTCGAAGTAAAGCCAACCCATGATGTAGATAATCCATTTCTTTCATTTTTTAATGTCAAAAGATTAATTAGATCTTTGGCTGTAGATTTTGTAAAGAGAAAAGAGTTTTTTCTTCCATTTGT
Source organism: uncultured Thermotogaceae bacterium (assembly GCA_964441735.1). GTDB lineage: Bacteria > Thermotogota > Thermotogae > Petrotogales > Kosmotogaceae > JASMTM01. The sequence continues at coordinate 1,792 of CAYTVB010000074.1, read as the reverse complement.
TAAAACAAAATCCTGGATTGCTTCAAAAATTACAAAAAAGAAAAAGCATGATCTATATAACAATTTTGATCAAATTATGAATATTGATGAAAAGTATGGATTAACAAGTACGTATTACTTTATGTCAAACACTTCAAACTGCAGATATGATGGGAATTATGATATTAAAGACATGGAGTTGAGAAACTTATTGAAAAAAGTTCACGAAAGAGAACACGAAATAGGATTACATTCCAGTTATGAAACCTATCTTGATCCAGTCTTAATAAAAAAAGAGTTTGATAAACTAAAAGAAGTTTGCGAACAAGAAGATATCTTCCAGGAGAAGTGGGGAGCGCGACAACATTATTTAAGGTTAAAGGTTTCTGAGACTTTTAGTAACTTAGAAAAAGCAGGTTTGAATTACGATAGCAGTTTATATTTTGCTGAATCACCAGGTTTTAGAAGCAGTATTTGTTACCCATATTTCATATACGATGTAATTAATAGAAGAATGCTTAATCTTGTTGAAAAACCCCTTTTAATAATGGAAGGATCATTATTAGAAAGTGATTATTTAGGTGCGAACTACGAAGAAGTAACTAAAATTTCTAAAAACATTATAAGACAAGTAAAAATGTATAAAGGCAAACTGACATTTTTGTGGCATAATGACTATCTTATTATGGAAAAGAACAGAAAACTTTACGAAAATTTTTTGAGTGAAGCTTTGAATGATTAAAAAAGAGTGAAATCAATATAGAATCGATTTTTCAGTCAAGTACTAAAACTCCTCTTTTCCTTTTCTTAATCAAGAACTTACCTAATTATTGGCCAAAAACGCTAACTAGGAAATCTTTAAGCTTTTTCATTTTTATTCCCCAATCAAGTTTATTTTCTGCATAATTCCGCATTTTTATATGATGAGTTTCATCCGAATATATTCTATTAACAAAGTAAGTGACTTCTTCTAAATCAACACTCGAATCGTTTTCTGGTACTTTCATCTTATAAGGAAAATTATTGGGAAAACCTGCATCTGATGCACTACATATGAAAGGCATACCTCTTGAACAATATTCTCTAGCTTTCAGTTCAGAAGTTTCAGTCATTCCCTTCCTATGTATGCCAAGACTTCCTATCGCAATATGGCATTTATCAAAAAGCAAGTCTAAATCTTTTCCAGTTGTATATCCATGAAAGAATACTGAATTTTTTAGTTTAAGCTCTGCGGACAACTCTTTTAAATACTCTAATTCAGTTCCATCTCCTGCAACATGAAGCGTGATCTTAATTTTTCTCTTTGCGTTAGCAATACCCTTTATTAAACGGTCCAATCCGTGCCATTTTGCCAATCTAGCAACACATAGTAATTTTAGTTCTTTTCCACTAAACAACGGTATTGTTCGTAATGGTATAGATTTCACATCAATTCCATTACCACTTACAAAATGTGGAAGGTTGTTCTTTCTACAATTATTTAGGTAATACTTAGTTATTTCTTCCGTTACCCCAACAAGACCATCACAAGATCTAATCAATACTCCAATAAACATTTTATCTGAGAGCCAGTAAAGCCAAGAGCCTGTTATTAAAGCCTCTCTATCAGCAAAAGATTGCCTTTCAACTATTACTTTGCATTTTCTTTTTTTCTTAAGTACTTTTAAAAGATGAGGTGAAGGGATGAAAAACCTAAAAAATAATACAGTTTTTTCATCAGAAACGCGTATTTCTTCATCTATCGCTTTAGCAATACTTCTTGATGATTGTATTTTTTTGAAAACACTCTTGAATGGAGGTACCAGAGCTTTTT
>CAYTVB010000073.1:3323-8189 GCA_964441735.1 uncultured Thermotogaceae bacterium | reverse complement strand
ATACTAACATAGTTTGTAATTCTGAAAATATTTGTTTTTTCTTCAGTCACTAATAGTGTACTATATTAATTGAAATCAATTCTAGGAGGTAATAATTATGGGTCTGTCTACAAACGTAGATAAGGTGATTAAACTTTCTGTTATGGGTGAAATAGCTCACCCTATAACCAACTCTCCATTCAGACTTGATGCGGAAGGAAAACCCCACACTACTCCGGGCACAGGTGGAATTACATATAATTTTGCTCTTGGAGACAATGCTTTTGATCTTGCTGGTGATCATGTTGAACCGGATGTTTCTACAAAGAATTTTGATAAAGAAAAGGGAAATGCTTATATGACATATTCCTGCATAGGAAATGAAGCCTTTGTAATTACCGGTGATGCAAAAGATGAGAAAGGTCGCGTGATTGGAAAGCATGGAGGTATAAATCACGTTCTTGTGTACTTTCCAAGAGATGTAAAGGAAAAACTTGTTATTGGAGATAAGATACAAATAAAAGCCTGGGGTCAGGGGCTTGCGCTTGAGAATTTCTCGAATGTCAAAATATTAAACATAGATCCTGAACTTTTTGAGAAGCTTTCTCTAAAAGAAAAAGAAGGAAAAATACATTTTCCAGTGGTTGCTAAGGTTCCAGGATATCTCATGGGTTCTGGTGTAGGCTCTAAAAATCCAGGTGGGACAGACTATGACATAATTACTCATGATCACAATCTTATGGAAAAATTGGGTCTGACAAAATTGAAGATAGGCGATTTTGTGGCCATTGAAAACCATAACAACAGTTTTGGTGTTGGTGGTTATAAAGAAAATGCAATTTCAATTGGTGTTGTCGTTCATTCAAACTGCTACAGTACCGGTCATGGTCCCGGTGTTGTTGTAGTAATGACCTCACCAGAACCAGTTATTGTACCGGAAATTAAAGAAGAAGTTAATTTAAAGAATTTTTTCTAGCAGGAAATCCTTTTATTGATTTAGATTATTTCTGTTAAATAATCATGTATATCATGAAGAGTATCAAATTGCCTATCAGCCTTTGAAAGATCCATTTGCTCAGTATGTTCTGTTTTTAAGGCAAGTACGATCATTCCTGCATTTTTTGCACTTTCTATACCTGCGGGGGAGTCTTCAATAACAATACAGTTAGCAGGTTGCACTCCGAGCTTTCTTGAAGTAGTAGTGTAAATTTCAGGATAAGGTTTGGAGCGCTTTACTTTATCTCCACCAGTAATAGCTGAAAATGCTTCTTTTATTTCAAATCTTTCTAATATTTTTTCTACAACATTTTGCTGTGTCGATGATGCTACCGCTAGTGAAACTCTATTTTTTAGAGAGTTTATCAGTTCATACAGTCCGGGATTTGGCTTCAACAATTCTTCTGATAATCTCAGATATTCATTTATGTACTCTTTTCCAATTTTTTCAGGTTCCACATCCAGTCCGGTCATTTCCACTATTAATTGCTGTGCTTCTTTTATGCTTCTACCCATCTGAGCCTGAAATAACTTTTCAGTTGCTTTTTTACCATATTTACTCAATACATTCTGGCATGCCTTTTTGTAAATCCATTCTGAATCGATCATTACTCCGTCCATATCGAATACAACTGCTTTTATCATTGTGAACCCCCCAGTTTTAATAGTTTTCTTAGATCACCAAGTACCCTTTTGAATGTATCGTTTCTTACATGTGCTACATTATTAAAGACATCAATATCAATCAATGATGCCTTAAACAAAAGGCTTGTATGATAGGAAATTGTAGATTTGCTCAATCTTGTATGTTGGACCAATTCTTTTTGTGTGGAAGGTTTATTCGATAAGTATCTCAATATTTCAAACCGGGTTTTATCTCCGATTACCTTTAAAAGTTTCTGCATTCTCTCTTCAGTGGATATTTTTTTTGCAAAATCCTTTGTGATTTCATCTATTCCAAGAATGAGTAGATGAAAAGAGGGGTATGTCATCAAACCTGAGTTTGTTCTTGATACAGAATTTTGTAGTGCAACATATAAAGGTTTGTCAGGATCAGGAGATAATCCGTAATAATCGAAGTAATTTGTTATTGATTCTACAACTCTTTCTCTGGAATTGTTTGAGATGAATTTCTTTACCTCAGAAAGATTACGATTTCTGAGTTCTGATTCTTCATACATTTTCAGAAGACTTTCTGTATTTGAGTCAAGAAAATCTCGAGCTGTGTCAGGAAAAAATAGTAACTGGTTGATAAACCACCTGGAATTATCACTAATTCCTGAAATTCCATTTACTCTATCTTTAACGTTGTTTGGATCATTCTTTATAAGGTTGGTTAAATCTTCATAGCTTACATTTAATCTCCTGACAGCAAGAACTTTTATAAAACGTTCTCTGATTTTTTCAAAGTGTTCCTTTGAAAGGCAAAGTGTATCTTCTATCGTAACTAATGATCTATCTGCCATTTTGATTTTCACAGGAAATATTATGGGCGCTATAACACCGAGTTCATTCATGAATGTCGTATAAATCTTCGTAGACCAATTTATATTTCTATTCAGCAACGTTTTAAATTTAACTAATTCTTTTGAAGGTTTGAAGTCAACCCCTAAAACCTTCAGGGCTTTTTCTACGGAAGATGTATTGTAAACATAATGTATGGCCATGGTGAGATCATAAATTTCAAAATACCCGTAGATAATATTCATACCTTATCACTACCCTTGACAAACATCTTGTCAAACACATTTAAGAATCTTTCCAGTCTTTCTTTTTTTAGTGAGTAATATACCTTTTTATTTTCTCGAATCTTATCCACAAGTTCATATTCAGCAAGCACTGATAGATGATGAGAGATTGTTGATTTTGATACATTACACATTTCCGCCAGTTCATCAACGTAACGATCGTCTTCTGCAAGTACTTGTATGAGAGTGAAACGTGTTGGATCTGCGAGAATTTTCAAGGTAGTTTTTACAATATGGCCCGAAAATCCGGGTAATATTTTTTCAATCTCTTCAAAAGTATCGCCAACGACAAATATCTGCTTTCTTTTATCTTTAATAAGTGGCATGCCAAAATAAGGCAAACTATGTTGAATGACCATATGTAAAGGTAAATTGTCGTCCAGAGAAAAGTTGTTTTTCTCAACAATACATGAAACAATTTCTTCTGATATTTTTGGGGATAAGGCATCAAATTTTTCTCGCAAAGATTCTGTGCATTCCTTCTTTAGACCAGATTCGCTAAAAAGATCATATATCTTCGATAAAGATTCTTTAAGCATTTGTTTTGCAAAATCAGGAAACATTATCATTTGCATTAAAAACCAGACTGTTGGTTTTGAAAGAGATTCGCTAGTGGATTGTAGAAAATTTGTGAGTTTATCTTTATTGTTGATAAGAGATTTAACCCGTGCGTTTGTAAATCCAAATTTCGTTTTTAGTATGCTTTCAAGAAGTATTGTTGAAATCTCTTCAAAATTAGAGTTTATGTAATTTATTGTTTCTGAAAGTTCAATGATGCTCTTGTTTTCCCGGGATTTTTCGAGAGGTAAAAGAACCAGGTTAGATTCTCGAACCTCTGAAAGAAAATTCCCTATCGTTTTTAGATCCCAGCTTGTATTTTCATTATAAAGCTTCATAAAAGCATCGAGTTGTTTGGATTTGTTTTGCCTTATCATCAAACTACTTTTATAGTCATTTAGTTGTTCTTTAAAATTTATATATATAAAAGAAACACACAATTCGATCAATTCCGAACCATAAACGGTGATTTTCATAGCAGACCTCCAGTTCGATTTCAATCAAATTATATCATATTATATTTATAGATAACAGCTTAAAGTTATTGTGAGTGCCAAAAACAAAGTATTACGCATTATTTATTGTACTAAAAAACAGATAGATTAACTCAAAATATGTTCGATCGTTATCGATTCTTAACATATAGAGTTTGACAAACATCGAACTCAGTGATATTATTAAAATGAAAAGCAATGAAGAATCTTCCATAAAGGAGGAATAAATATGAAAAAGAGAATAATTATTAGAAATGGAAAGGACATATCAGAAGAAATTGAACAGGTAAAAATCTCAATGATAATGAAAGGAAATTTATTTATACTTTGAACACCCGCACCCCCCCTTTGGAGAAGCTAGAGAGCAATTAACCCCCCAAGTAAATCCAATTAGGCCCTTAAAGGGGCCTTTTTTTTATGCTTTCTTAAAAGTGTATAATTTTTATTAAGGGGGGTTATTCTTTGAAACATATAAAAAAGGTTGAACTGTTTCTATTGATAATTACATTATTGTTGGCTGTTATATGCGGAGTGCTTATATATGACCTTGTTATAAAACCATTTTTCACTTCTTCTGAGAATCAAATAAATGTTGAATCAACTGATAAAGAAACTACAGAACTTGTTTATAGGGAGCTATCTCAACTTGTTTTTGCGATTCGAGGTTATTATTATTTGAGGAAGGAGCTTCCTGAAAATCTTCAACAACTCGATGAAAACACAACTTATAGTTATAAATACAATTTCAAAAAGTTAGAAAATTCTTTTCGCATTGAATTAAGGGGAAATTTGCCAATAGCTGATGACGAAGATTTAATGAAGAAGAATAATCTTGATGGTGAATTGTACACTACACATGAAAATTTTCTTTATGCAACAGTTATTGATAAAGTCTTTGAAGAATGAATAGATTTACAACATTATTGTGAGTTTATAAGTTGATTTTCATTAGGAGGAACCCATGCACAATGACCTGTCACATTTAGAAGCACTTTTCGAGTGGAGTCCGGAAGGAATAGTATTATGTGATGAAAAATATCAAATTATGCGAGTGAACAGAAAATTCTGTGAAATTTTTGAATATTCTGAAG
>CAYTVB010000073.1:0-3223 GCA_964441735.1 uncultured Thermotogaceae bacterium | reverse complement strand
AAAGAATTAATGAAGGAAGAGTTTAAAAAAAGCAGAGCTATCCTGAGAGCTTTGCCTGATGTAATTTTTGTTTTGAACCGTGAAGGATTTTTTCTAGATTTTGAAGCCAAGTCTTATAATGACCTGAATATTCCTCCTGACAGGATAATCGGTTCTCATATTAAAGATGTAGGTTTTTCCAGGAACCAGATAAACGAAATACTTCAAAAAATCGATAAAACCTTTGAAACTGGCGATATCCAGCTTCTTGTCTATAATATTGAAACACCGGCTGGCAGAAGGTTTTATGAAGTCAGATTTGCGTTGATAGATAATGATAGGGTGCTTGCAATTACAAGAGATATTACAAAGAGAAAAGAAAGTGAAACCCGAGTAAAAAAATGGGCTGAATTCAATAGTACATTACTTAAAACTGTAAACGGTGTCCTAAACTCTGGAATGAGAAAAGATGTTTATAAACACCTTCTTGAAGAGTCAATAAAGGTCATTCAAGGGGCTCAGGCAGGTTCACTGCTTATAAAAGAGAAAAATGACTGCTTCAGATTTAAAGCAACAGCTGGATATAACTATGAAAAACTTAAAGATATTTATCTGAAGTCCGAAGAACTTGTTCAGGGTAGGGATAAGAATGTGAAAGTTGTTAATGATTTTTCAAAAGATGAAGAACTTGATGAAGAACGAAAAAATAGATTTTTAGAGGTAGGTAAGATAAAAAAGATAAAGTCTATGCTATCTATACCTATTATTATCGACAAAGAAATCGTTGGTTTTTTTACTCTAGATAATTTCGAAAATGAAAATGCCTTTGACAATGACTCAATACAGATGGCTAAGATCTTTGGACAGCAAGTCGGTATTCTTGTAGAGAGGATAAGGCTTGAAAAGGCGTTACATGAACAAAGCGAACAACTGTTGTTTCTTTCCAAACATGATCCATTAACAAAACTTCCAAATAGAAGAATGCTTGCCGAACAGGCCAGACAGTATATTGCGTTGATGAAACGCAATAACTCTAAATTAAGCTTACTTTATCTTGACCTTGATGGTTTTAAGGCGATAAATGACAAATACGGTCATGATCTTGGCGATATCATATTAAAAAAACTTGCGCAAAGGTTCACCAGTTTTTTAAGAGGGAGCGATATTGTAGCAAGACTGGGTGGCGATGAGTTCCTTTTTTTGCTTCCAGATACAAATCACTCTAAAGCAAAAAAAGTTGTTGATCGCTTATTAAAATTAATTGGAGAACCCTTTGTTATTGGAGAAGATAACTTTAAAATAAATGGAAGTATAGGTATATCAACTTATCCTGAAGATGGTCAAAGTTTTTCCGAGCTTATATCTTGCGCTGATAAAAGGATGTATAAAGAAAAACCCAGTAAGTTCAGTACCCGTTCTTACAAGCAAGAATGATTTTTTTGATGATTATTATAAAAAGATAAAGTAATAATGCAGAGCCAAGACCTAAATAATTTGCTAGCATATCTTTAGGATCATATACACGATAAGAAACTAACTCTTGAGCGATTTCCAATAAAAATGGTGAAACAACAAGAAAGCCCAAAAAAAGTGTAAGATACATTTTTTTTGTTTTAAAACTTTTCAACAATAAATATAGGAGTCCACCGCAAAGGAAAATAACATAATGTATTTTCTTATCAGCGTTTGTTCCTAATTTATCAAGATTTATGGGTATGAAATAAATGTAAGTTACACCAATAAAATATATAATTATTGATAAAAAGGAAAAGGTCTTTTTAGTCACAATTATATTGTAAACCAAAAATGATCTTATTCAAATGAACAATTTAAATTATGATAAATAAAAAATAGTTGATAAAATTGAGGTTTTAAGGAGTAGTTCTTTAAAGCTGGGCTCCTAAGCGATTTAGTAACTAATAATCTAGCAGTTTAGATTGTACTTTAAAATGATTTTTTAAATGAGATTTATACTATAGATTCGAACAATAAATAATCATCAAAATCTTTTAAGTTATAAACTTCACTCATTAAATTCATTCCAAAATTCTTAATTAAGTTTGTAAAGCTATCTTGTTCTATTACTCTTTTTTGTACGTTGCGAGTGAAAGCATTACCACTTTTTATTAAAAGAATATATACTTTATTATTTTGATAACTTATTACATCTCCTCTTCTTAGTGTAGAGCCTAATGATTTAATGAGTTTATCTTTCTTTTCTTCATCAAGTTTCTCAAATCCGTCGATTTTAAAAGATAAGATAGCCCCTCTGGGTTCTCTTTGAAGAGATTCAAATTTTGATAGTTCCATAAAAATCTTAAAATCCATGAACATTGCGCCTTTATTTTTATCATTACCGGTCAATCTTTCGTCATGATATAGGCCCTTCTCCTTTTGATCACTTATAACTTTATTCATCTTTTGGAAAGAATAGTCATACATTTTTCTTTCTAGATGTGATGAATACTTAGAAAAGGTTTTCTTAGCTTCAGCTATTCTACCTTGAGTTTCAAGAACTCTAATTTTGTTATTTATTGCTGTTTCATTATAGGGATCAATTTGTAAAAGTCGAACAGTATAAAACATGCTTTCATTCATCTTATTATTTTTGTACAAAAGCTCTATAAGTTCTACCAAAGAAGTTACTGCAATTTCTCTTAGTTCTTCTCTTAGTGGAATCACCCATTCATTATAAGTGTCTTCAATCATAAAATCTCCACGATATATTGTTGCTGCCTTAACTAAATGATCAATTTTCTCTTCAGATTTCATAGTTTTATTTGCTAGATCTATTTCTTCTTTAAATTCAACTACGTCATACCAGAAATTTCTATCAAATGAAAGCCAACAGGACTGATTGGTTGCTTTAAATATTTTCTTTCCAATACCATTACCAAGAACTCTATCAAAAGCATGTCTGATAAAATATAATGTTGAACTCAGATTTTGTCTAGCGCTTTTGTTATCCATTCCAGGCCAAAACAACTCTAGAATAAGCTCCTTATTAATTTTATTTCCATAATTAACAAGAAGGTATCTAAAAAGTTCACATGCTTTTTCAGATTTGCAGTAATTACTTAGAACATCAATATTATATTTTTCGCTAAAAACACTATAATTTCCAAAAGTAGTTATTTTAATCATGTCTATACCTCCCAATAATGTTTTACTAATTCTTATGCCTGAGTAAATTAAAAACTGACTAAACTAACAGTTAGAAAATTTATTTTCTCAGAGAAAACAA
>CAYTVB010000072.1:0-8508 GCA_964441735.1 uncultured Thermotogaceae bacterium | reverse complement strand
ATACCCCATACCCTAAACCCGATTTTCTATGTTTATTCTCGGAATCTCGTCACTTCGGTCCTTCTCGGGCTCTCGTTTTTTAAAAAGCTCTGTCAGAGCCTCTTGAACGAACGTAGTGAGTGACTGCAAGCGTCATTGAATGAGCGTAGCGAGTGGCTGCAAGCGTCACTCTTCGATCGTCAGTATTTTATGGTTTTACCCAACACCTAACACCCAACATCCAACATCGATTTTATGTTGTATAGTCGATGGACGAAGCGAAGCGTTGGACGTGGTTTTATAATTCTCTATTTTACTAAACCCTATACCTATACCTGACTTTTTGATTGTTATCCGCCGAAGGCGCAAATCCGCCTGCTCCCCAAGGCGCATATCAATCGTTTAAGTACTTCCGATGTACCAAGCGAAGCGTTGGACGTGGTTTTATAATTCTCTGTTTTACTAAACCCTATACCCCATACCCTAAACCCGATTTTCTATGTTTATTCTCGGAATCTCGTCACTTCGGTCCTTCTCGGGCTCTCGTTTTTTAAAAAGCTCTGTCAGAGCCTCTTGAACGAACGTAGTGAGTGACTGCAAGCGTCATTGAATGAGCGTAGCGAGTGGCTGCAAGCGTCACTCTTCGAGCGTCAATTGTTTTTAGAGTACCTGTTCCTGAGCCAATCTCGCTCCACCTTCTATTTCTACTTCATAAGAATCTAACTCAATATCGAATTCATCTTTATAGGCTTTGAATAGACCCTTCTTTATATCCCCCAATTTCTCTTTTTCGCAAATGGAAAGTACTGATCCTCCAAAACCACCACCGATCATTCTACAACCGGTTACGCCATCTGTGTATCTAAGCGTATTTACAATGAAATCAATTTCTTCGCAGGAAACCTCGTAATCCATAGCCAGTGATTCATGGGATTGTATTAGAATCCTGCCGAGGTTCTCGAAATTTGAATGATTAAGCATATCAATGGCTTCCAGTACACGTTCGTTTTCAGATATTACATGCATAGCTCTTTTAAAACCAATTTCACTCATATTGGACCTGTTCATTAGAATTTCTGTTAGTTTGACATCGCGATAGCTATCTTTGCCAAGTTCCTTAAGTGCGTCGTGAGCTTCCTGGCGTCTCTTGTTGTACTCTCCTCCAGAAAGTTTATGATCAACATTGGAATTAAATACCACTAAACGATAATTACCTGTTTTTACCGGCACAAACTTATTTTCAAGTGTCTTTGTATCCAGGAAAATAGCATGTTCCTTTTTACCGCGTACAGCTATAAATTGATCCATAATTCCGCATTGCACACCAACAAAATCATTTTCAGCCTTTCTTGAAAATTTGATACGTTCTTCATCAGTTAGACCCAATTTCAGGTAATCATTTAGGGCAGTTATCACTGAAACCTCAAGTGCTGCAGAACTTGATAACCCCGCACCTTCAGGAACATTTGATTTAATTTCAATTGAAAGTCCGGGAAATTCAATGTTTTTTTCATTTTTTAACACCCAAAAAATTCCTTTGATGTAGTCTGTCCAATCATTTGTTTTTTCAAATTTGGAGATGTCAAATTCTTCTGTCCCGTATTTTTGGGAATTAACCACAATTGTGCTTCCATCAGTTTCCTGTATTCCGATCTGTGTGAACCTGTTAATTGCAGCAGGCAAAACAAAACCATCGTTATAATCTGTGTGTTCACCTACGATGTTTATTCTTCCGGGTGCAATATAAAATTTCTTTTCCTTCATTAATCTACCTCCGTTTCTTTTAGTTGTTTGGCTATATTTTCAGGATCTGCTGGGTTGATAAAATTCCAGCTACCAGTCTCTACACTGGCCATCCATTTGATTTTATCTTTACTTCTCTTTGGTGGACAAAATTCGATATGAAAATGAAACCAGTCATCGTATATCTCTTTTGTATTAACTGGCGCACTAAAAAGCATCATCATGTATGGAAAATGTTCTTCAAACAATTTATCATAACGTTTAACAGTGTCCAGCACTAAATTTCCAAGGTGTTTCTTCTCAACACCCGTTAAGTCTGTTATAGAGGAAACATGTCTCTTTGGATAAATATGTACTTCATATGGAAAACGAGCATAGTAAGGGACAAATGATAAGAAAGAATCATTTTCTTTAATTATGCTATCTTCTTTTAGGTTCTCAATTAAATTACAGATTGAGCATTCTCCATTTTCATAATAATGGACTTTTAATTGTTTAACCTTTCTTTCAATACGGGGAGGTAGGTATGAAAAGGCATAAAGCTGACCATGAGCATGACTCAACGTTGCCCCAACCTCTTTACCCCTGTTTTCAAAGATATAGATATATTTTATGTCAGAAATTCTGGAAAGTTCACTGTATCTATCACACCACACCTTAACGAGTTTATGCAACTGATTTTCAGGCATATCCGACACAGATAGATTATGTTTTGATGTATACATTATTACTTCACATTTACCAAGTGCACTTTTTTTCTGCAAATTGATTTCATTTTCGGAAGGTAGTGGAGGATTAAGTGTAAGGGAAGGAAATCTGTTGTCGAAAACTACAAGATCGTAATCTTTCTCTATTTCCAGTACTCCGGGACATAATGGACACGCATCCTCAGGAAGAACTGGACGACTGCTTCTACCTGAGGATATTATTACCCATTCACCTGTTAAAGGATTTAATCTAAGTTCATGCATGGCTCAACCTCCATATAAAAGAATAGCACTAATTAAATCCTTTAATCAAATGAAAAAGGTGGGGAAGTCCCACCTTAGTTGACTGTTATTGCTATTTTAGTCCTTTTTAAGAAACACCAAGGATTTTATCGATCTTGTTCTTATCAAAACCAACTATTACCTGATTTCCCATAGTAACAACGGGAACACCCATTTGTCCGCTTTTACGGTACATTTCCTGGGCTTTTTTGGGGTTCTTGCTGACATCTACATCCTTAAAGGCTACTCCCAGTGATTTGAAATATCTTTTTACCTTTCTACACCATGGGCATGAAGGAGTAGAATAAACGGTCACTTTAGTATGCATTGTTTCACCTCCTATACCCTTTGGGGGTATTTGTATAAATTATATCAATTGTTTTTAGCTGTGTCAATAATTATAGATTTATAAGTACAAGCTCCGGAAATGTAAGGAATCGTAAATGAAACCATGAACCAATTCCTGAAGTTATAAAACCTTTGATACCCTTGTAGTCAAAATAACCTTTTATTTCATCAATTTCATTACGATAAAACATTTTTGTGATGAAAGGGATATATACCTGACCGGCATGAGTGTGTCCGCACAGATATATTTCAGGCTCTGTTCCTGCGAACCGTCTTATTGAATGAGGATAGTGTCCCATTAAAATTAACTTATGTGATGTAAGCAAATTATATTCAGTGTTTAAGGGCATACCTGCAATACTTATATAACCCTTTTTCCCTCTAACCACTGCATTGGTTCCGTTAAGCAGAGAAATGCCTGCTCTTGAAAAAATGCCTGTTATTCTTTTTTCATTGAAGTAATCCCAGTTTCCAATCACAGCATAAACCGGAGCTATTGCAGAAAGTTTGGTGAAAAAACGTTCAAGGTCTTCGTAATTGGTATTATTAGTAACGGCATCGCCACCAAAAAGAATTATGTCAGGTGAAAGTTTGGTAATTTTATCAAGGATTCTGTCGTGAAAACCTGTATAACCGTTCATATGCAGGTCACTGAAGAATATTATTTTCATGCCATAGTCAGTGGATAAATTAATTTTGTTAATAAGGATTATATTTGGTTCTATTAGAAAAGCGTAGAGAAGGAAAATTACCACAATAACTATCACGATTTTAAATACAGTTTTTCCACCTGCTTTTTTCATTAAATTAACTCCAATCATTTTAAACTCTGTGTTGCCTTTTTCTAATTGACAATAAAATTATATAATAAACATGCATGTTCAAATATTGAAAACGGGAGGACTCATTTATGGATATATATGAAACTATCAACAATAAGAATGGTGAAATAGCATTAAAGATCTATGAACATTATAGAGAGATCGATCCGAGATATAGGAATGAGGACTTCAGGGAAAAAACAATTAGAGATGTAAATTACAATCTGTCATATTTATCCACAGCTATAAAATATGAAGAACCAAATATTTTTGCGGATTATATTGATTGGTTCAGGCAGTTGGCAGAAGGATATGGACTTAAATTTGATATGTTTGAAGATAGTCTAAGATATTTAGCAGAAATCTCTACTGAGTTCTATTCCAGGGATGTCGCAGACCTCATAAAGAAATACATAAATGATTCACTTGAAATGTACAAACAAATGGACGAAGCTGAAATTAGCCATAAGTATGATAATTACTATCAAGAATATAAAGAAGCTCTCCTGAACACAAATAAATCGAAAGCCTGGGAAGTTGTAAATGAATTAATTGAAAATGAAGTGAAAGTAGAAGATATCTATATACATATCTTTGCAAGATCTCAATATGAAATAGGACAACTCTGGCAAAAAAATGTAATATCAGTAGCACAGGAACACTTTGCAACAGCAGTAACCCAATCAATTATGTCTAACATCTATTCAAAGGTAGTTAGTTACAAACCGGGTGCTAACACATTGGTTGCAGTAGGAACAAGTGGTGAATTACATGAAATTGGAATAAGGATGGTAGCGGATTTCTTCGAAATGAAAGGTTGGAACAGTGTTTTCTTTGGCTCAAATACACCGTCTGAAAGTGTGATACATTTTATAGAGAGAAATGGTGTTGATCTGCTTGCGATTGGTGCTACTTTAGCTCCCCACCTGGTAGAAATGCAAAGGCTCATTGAGCTTACCAGGCAAACCAGACCTGATTTGCCAATAATGGTGGGAGGAAAAGCTATTTCTGGAAATATCGATCTGGCAAAAAAGCTTGGAGCTGATGCAACTGCTTTTTCTGCAAAAGACGCTGTAAGAAAGGGGGAAGAAATTGTTTAAGGGAGAAACCATGATTGATGGACCCATAATGTTTGTAGTATTTTGTGATGAAAAACTCACTATAAAAAAGGTTTATTATGAAGATTGCTGCGAATTCTCAAGCGGCGAAGATTTTCTTAAGTACATCCCTGATGAAATGATAGATAGAATGGATCATTTTTTTGAAAAACTTTCAACCGCAGGCGCCATTCTTAACTATAAAGTTGAAATGAACATTATAACTGAAAGAAAACCGGTTATTCTTTCCGGAATAGATGTTGGTAACGATAAAATTGTGATTGGCACTCCAGAAATTGAGAAGGCAAATACAGAGAATAATATGGAAAAATTGAGAGAGGCAGTTATAAATCATCCAGATTTTAATAAAGTTGAAGAAGAACTTCTCAATGAGCTTTCAAGAATGAACAACGAATTAACAGATTTATCGAGAGAACTCTCAAGGAAAAACGAAGAATTGAAGCATCTAACAATAAAAGATCACTTAACTAATTTATATAACAAAAGATACTTTGAAGAAGCGATTACAAAGGAAATTCACAGAGCACAAAGAATGAATTATCCTATTACCTTTATTGAAACCGACCTTGATAACTTCAAAAAAATAAATGATACCAAAGGCCATAGATATGGAGACAAAATATTAAAGAGTTTTTCAGACATAATAATAAGTTCAATTCGTGATGATGTTGATCTGGCATTTAGAATTGGAGGGGATGAATTTTTAATTTGCCTACTGGATTGTGATGAAAAAAAGGCCAAACAAATTATTGATAGAATAAGAGAGAAATCCAAAAAGGCAAAAATCGAGTTTTCATATGGCTCAAAATTCGTTGATTATTCTGTGAAAAATAATCCCAGCATCAGTAAGATTCTTGATATCATAGATAAAAGGATGTTTGAGTATAAACGACAAAAAGGTGTAGAACGCTAAAATACTATAAAAGGGATGTATATATTTGAAAAAATTATTTGTAACCGATATGGATGGAACATTCTTTTTAGGAAACAAAATTTTGCCCGGTGCCATTGAATATGCGAACACTATTAATGAAATCGGGGCAACACTTGTTTTTCTTACCAACAATTCCTCAAACACTGAAGAAGCCTATGTTGAAAAAATGAAGGGATTTGGATTGCCTGAAGGAACCTTTGACATTTTTACTTCCATTGAATCAACCACTCTATTTTTGAAGAAAGAATTTCCAGGCAACAAGATCTTTCTTTTAGCTACACCTGACGTAGAAAAGGCATTTGTATCACAGGGTATTGTTCTGGATAACGAAAATCCAGATTTAATTGTCATGACCTTCGATACAACTCTTAATTATGAAAAGGTAAAAACATTCTGTAAATACTCCAGAAGAGGACTTCCATATGTTATTTCACACCCTGATATTAACTGTCCTACGCTGGAAGGACCCGTCCCGGATGTTGGCAGCTTTATTGCCCTAGTTGAAACATCGACAGGCAGAAAGCCAGATTATATTTTGGGTAAACCTGATATAAAAATTCTGGAGATGCTTATGGAAAAATATAATGTTGGAAAAGATGAAACCCTTATAGTTGGAGACAGATTGTATACAGACATAAAATGTGGATTGGATGCAGCTGTAGACACAGTACTGGTTCTCACCGGGGAAACAAAAAAAGAGGACCTACCAGAGAAATTACCAGAAAAATTATTCGTAGTTAATGATTTGAAGGAACTTCTTGAAAAACACAATGAGTTCTTTATCTCCAATAATGATAAAAAAGTGTATAATTTTCGGAGGAGGTGATACTGGTGTGGATTGGATTAATTATACTTGCAGTGGTAGTAATAGTAGTTCTATGGATTATAGGTGTATATAATTCACTGATTACAACGAAAAAACGTGTTGAAAATTCCTGGTCTCAGATTGATGTTCAGTTAAAAAGAAGACATGATTTGATACCCAATCTTGTTAATTCTGTAAAAGGATATATGAAATTCGAGAAGGAAACGCTTGAAAATGTTATAAATGCTAGAAGTAGGGCTGTTTCTGCTCAGGGAATGGATAACAAGATAAAAGCAGAAAGAGAACTTGGTGGAGTGCTTGGAAGATTATTTGCAGTTATGGAAGCATATCCTGATTTAAAGGCAAATCAAAATGTGTCCCAGTTAATGGAAGAACTAACCACAACTGAGAATAAAATTTCCTATTCCAGGCAGTTCTATAACGACACAGTTACAAAGTTCAATACAAAAATTGAAGTATTTCCTAATAACATCGTTGCTGGTATGTTTTCAAGCAAATTTGAAGCTTTCCCTCTGTTTGAAATAGTAGAGTCAAGTGAACGTGAAGTTCCAAAAGTAGACATAAATATGTAAAAAGTTGAGGTTTTATGACATTTTCGATTGATTTCCATGCAGAAGAAAAGAAAAATGTAAGAAAAAGTATATTACTAATTTCAGTATTCTTTATTATGATGGTAGCTTTTGGTCTAATAATAGACTTTGTTTTTGGAATGCTGCCCATTTTTACTGCTACTTTTATTATAGTAGCAACTGTCCATATAATAATCTCTGTTTTTGCAGGAAGAAAAATGATTCTAAAATCTGTTAAAGCTCGTGAAGCAAATCCAAACGATGCAGAAGAAAAGCAGCTTATCAATATAGTAGATGAGCTTTCTTTAGCCGCAGGAATGCCATCACCTCCTCCTGTATATGTTGTTGACGATGATAATACAGTGAACGCTTTTGCAACAGGTTTCAAAAGAGAAGATGGCGTCGTTTGTGTAACCAGTGGACTGCTAAAAAAACTCAATCGTGAAGAAACATCTGGAGTAATAGGTCATGAGCTTAGCCACATAATAAATAGGGATATACTTATTATGACCCTTATTTCTGCACTTCTTGGAGCAGTTGTAATGATACAAATAGTTGCGCTAAGAGGTTTGAAGTATAGTCTCATTTTTGGTGGAGGGAGAAGGCGTCGAAGTAAAAATGATTCAGGTGCTTATATACTGATTCTACTTGCCACCATTGCCGGACTTGCAACACTCTTTTCGTTCCTTGGTAGATTGTCTTTATTAGCTGTTTCGAGAACCAGAGAATACTTCGCGGATGCACGATCTGTTGAATTGACAAGAAATCCACATGGTCTATCCTCGGCGTTAAGAAAAATAGCAAAAGAAAGCAAAAAAATGAAAACTGCTTCTGTTGCAACAGCTCATCTCTTTATTTCGGATCCCTTAAAGAGGAATATAAATAATAAAGAATCCTTTTTTGCATCTCTCTTTAGCACACATCCCCCAATTGCAAGAAGAATATCCGTGCTTGAAAACCGCCCGATAGAAGAAATAAAAAAAGAGCTGTAAGAAAACCGTCTGACACTCGAAAAGAGACACTTAGCGTCGTGGCCTTTGGCCACTTAAGGATTTTCTTGTAAAACACGTTGTGCGTGGTAGGTTGTCTGCATTAAAACCACGTTCAGGGTCCATCGATAAACCATCTGACGATCGGAGAGTGAGGCTTGATCTGGTGGGACACGACGCTTGGAGCCGTTA
>CAYTVB010000071.1:0-8528 GCA_964441735.1 uncultured Thermotogaceae bacterium | reverse complement strand
AATAACCAGGATGATCTAAAAGCAAGCTTTAGTTTTCTAAAATCTTCTAATGATAGCTGCTTTAACTGTTTAAGTGTTGGAAAAATATAGAATGTTTCTCCATTCAATGTTACACGATTTTCAGGAAAGAAAGCTGACAATTTATCGGAGGTCTTTTTGATATTAGGAATGCTGTTACGTGTTGATATGATATATTCTACAACCATCTCGAAGGGATCCTGCCTTAATATTCTAAGACCATAAGATTCTTTTAGGGCGTCTAAAGAAACAGTTCTGGGATATTCATCATAGTTTTTAATGCGTTTTATTAAATAATCTGTTATTTTTTTCAAATCATGGTCAAGTGAAAAATAATATTTAATACCGGTGATTAAGTCCTTTCCAAAAAATGTGTTAGAAGAAGAACGTACACCAAGCTTATTTCCTTTTTTCCAGATAAAAAGCACGGTGTTCTTAACGATTCCCTTCCAGTAACCACCGGATTTTTCCCATCTAAATGTTTGACCGCAATCCAGTGTTATATCAAGGTTAAAAGGAACATCGAGCTTTATTTCTATTTCATACATCTTTTATAAGGAAGTCTGGTAATTGAGTGAGAAGCTTAAAGAATGTGTCTTGAGTAATTTCACCTACAACAAAGAGACCATAGCGTTTATCTTCGATATCGATTGGTATGACAGTCAAAACAACAAGTCCCTGGGTTTTTGAACTTCGTGTTCCAGTATTCATAGCAAGAGTGAGTGAAAGTTCAGGAATATTGTATGGTAAGCTGCTACCAAGCGTCTCACCTTTTTTATTTATTAGTCGAATTTCAATACCGATTGATTCGCCTAAATTTTCAAGCTTTTTCGCGAGTTTCTTGATTTTTTCTTCGTTCATATTTTACGTCATTCTCCCTTCTGATTTTGCAATTATAATCCGAACAATTTAACCAGTTAGATGAAACATTGTGTTTTTTGATGAAAGCGTCATCAACAATCAAACTAGAAGGTTTGATTAGTGAAACCAATTGCTTTATTTTTTTGAAATCACATGATGTAAGCTCTCTCAATCTATCTATATGCAGTTCATGGGATCGATAATTCCATAGTTTTTTCGCTTGTGGGAATATTTCTAACAATTTTACTAGATCAGCCTCATCCTTCTCAATTTCTTGCATTCTCTGATTTACAAGACCATAAACACAACCACAATAATCCTGGAAATAAGCAGTTTCTAGCAATTCACGTGCTTTTACAAGCGTATTGCCACGTCTAAAGTTTTCTCCAATAAAGTTAAGTGAAAATGTTTCTGAAATATCATTGCCTATCTCGATTATTTTTTTCTGACTTTTTTTGGGGCTAACCATTAGAGTAGTAGTGAATGCATCGTATTTTTTTGATTTAGCTAATTGTGCTGTTTTTAATAACCTTAATCTGATACAAAATTCGCAGCGTCTTCCCCCTTCTTTTTTTTGGGCAAACCTAATAAATACCTTTTTAAATGGATAAGGATCATAATCTCCAATTAACGGAATTGTTTCATATATTTTTGTTGCTTTGTTGAAAGCATTTAACCTTTTGACATATTCCTCATAAGGAAAAATATTTGGATTGTAAAAATATGGTGTTATTTCGAATTCATAATTGTTTTTTTTAAAATATTCCATGGTCGCTACATAGTCAGGAGCGCAACAAACATGCAATAGCACTTTCTTTAAAATGTTATCAACTCCCTAATTGATTCATACGTTTTTTCTCCTATGCCCGAAACATTTATAATTTCTTCTTTGCTGGAAAAAAGACCATTCTGAATTCTATAATCCACTATTCTTTGTGCGAGCACATCACCTATTCCAGGTAGTTTTTTCAGCATATTTTTGTCCGCAATATTTATATTAATCCTCTCTTCTTGTGTAGTTTTAAGAACGCTGGAAATTCCACCATTTTCTATATATATAAAGTCCTTAATATTATTTAGCGTTGCTTCTCCAATACCTTTTACCTTTAAAAGTTCATTAATATTACTAAGTGCTCCCTCATTTTCTCTGTAATTTATTATTGCTTTCGCCTTTTCAATACCAATACCTGGCAAAGTCTGCAATTGATCGATGGTTGCAATATTTATGTCAATAAGATCATCTTCGCTTTCATTATTGGCTTCCATATTGTCAATATAACATATAACAAATTCTCTTATATTATCAAATGTTGCTTCACCAATACCTTTGACATTTGTCAATTCTTTGGGATCTTTAAAGAAGCCCATTTCATTTCTATAATCAATAATTGCATTTGCTTTTGCGGGACCTATCCCAGGGAGCAAAACCAAAATATCTGCAGAAGCATTGTTTATATCTATAGGATACACAGCTTTGCCTGCAAGATTATTGTCAACATCTTTATTCTCGATTGGTGTTTCTCCACCGATTAAGAACACCACAAGTCCTACTAATAGTACCGCAATTGCAGTTCCAGCAATTTGTAATTCTTTTGGAGAAATACGTTTCATTGTATCTTTCTTATATACCTTCCTTCAATATTCCAGCCTGAGATTTCCTCAATGTTGTTTACATTTATTGTTGTTGATTGTTCGCTGGCTAAAGATTGATCGGGGAAAACTCCGAGAATAGCGCCATAATAAGTATTTCCCTCAGATGTTTCCCAGCTATAAATTAGTGCCGGATAACCATTTTCTCTCAAACTGGTAACTTCGGCTGAAATGCCACCGTAAGAACTATGTGTTACCAACTGAATACCATAAGCTACTTTTGATGAATATAAGCCTTCTAAGGGATTATCTATTGTTAATAGAACTCCATAAAAGTCATCAGACAGTTTGGTAATAAAGTAATGCTCTTTCCCTGCTTCTGTGCAAAGTTTGAATGCAGTTCTTCTGTCGACAGCAGAATAGCTAAAATCTGTTCCTCTAACAAAATGATTTAAAGATTCATCTATAAGCCTTCTGTAATTAAATGTTTCGAAAGCGAATAGATTTGTATCATTTTGTTCGTCATTTCCCTTTGTTGTGGGAATTTGTTGTGTGATCACTCCATAGTCGGTTGTTACTTCATTATTCTGACTGTTATTAATTGAGGTAATTTCTTCATTTCGCATTCTTATTTCTTCCAGCATTAATTGATATCTTTCATTTTCTATCTTCAATTTGTAAGTGTAACCACCTAATATGAACAGAATGGTTATCAAGCTGACAATAAATATCGAGAACAGTTTTGTTGAGCTATTAATGCTCATCTAAAAAACTCCAATCCTCTACCGTGTCTTCTAAATATACGCAAAAGTTCATCTACAGTCACATTTTCTTTAAATACTTTGCCTTTATATATTGTGGATATTAAAATACTATCAGTTTTATATAACTCTTCGGTAATTGAACTCATATCCAATCTCCTTGGCCAGCTTTTGTCCCACACTAGGTTCAGGGCATTCAAGAAAACTTTATAGTCATCTTCATCTAAATAGCCATAAATAACAGCAAGCCAAGCTTCAAGCACACTGGAGAAAATCAATGATGTTTGATAACTGAAGGTTAATCTAAAAGCATTTTGAATTATTTTTGAGAAACTTTGTCCCTGAATTTCTAAACTGGATTCTAATGTTTCTGAATAGTTTGTTATTGCAGACCAGACAAGATCCTCCCATTCTTCAAGGGATAGAGTTTTTGACTTTTGTAGAAGGTTTCTAAGATATTTGAACATACGAGGGTCCTTAGTGTGTGAAATGAGAATTATCGGTAAAAACTCAGTTACACCATGATCTTTCAGCTTCTTATAGCTCAACTCAGGGTCTATAATAATTTTTTCCGGGACGCCTGTTACCGTTAAAAGGTCCTTTTTGTATTCAAAATTTATAGAAAATTTAGATTTTACTGGCAAAAGTGTTTGCGATAATGCAGTGCTGGGATACAAATATACATGTTTTACATAATCGTGAGTAAAACCAGCAAATCCTCCCAGATCGATTATCGAGCCTCCGCCAATAACTGACAACGTATTTTGCCCCGAAAACTTTACTATATGGTAGATTTCAAAAACTTTATCGATGGTTTTCGAGTATTCACCACCTCTTATTTTATGCACATTTTTTGGTGTCTTGAAATCAGGAATACCGGAATCCCAAATTATTTGCGATTCCGGTATATTTTTTGATAGTTCACAACCAAAATTAATATTAAGACTAAAGTCGCGTTTATCTTTGTAGAATAATTCTTTCATTATACTCCTTCTTTAGCAACACTCTTTACAAGTTTTACAGAATTTAAGACGTCATCATAATCTACCATTTCGTGAGGAGAATGGACATATCTGCAGGGGATGGAAACTGTTCCACTTGGGATTCCCGCACCGGTAGTTTGATATCCTCTTGCGTTGGTACCACCAAAGATAAGAATCTCATATTGATAAGGGATTTTGTTTTTTTCAGAGGCATTTTTTAGCATTGATACGACACTTGAAGCACTTATCGATGCCATGTCCTTTATCTTAATTGTCGGTCCTCCACCAAGTTTAAATCCCATTCGTTTGAATCCTTTTGGTGTATCCGGCCCCGCAGTAACATCAAGCGCTATAGCCATATCGGGTTTTATATCAAATCCTGCTACACTGGCTCCTACAATTCCTACCTCTTCTTGAACAGTAAAAGCAAAATAGATATCGTCTTTTGGTTTCTTGATTTCCTTTAACGCCTGTATCATTATTGCGCAGGCGATTCTATCATCCATTGCTTTTGATACCAATCTTTTTCCAAGGTCATAAAAATGAGAATAATATGTACCAAAAGTTCCAACTGAAATCCTTTTCTCAGCGTCTTCCTTACTCACTGCACCAATGTCAACATAAAGCAAATCGTAATTTAGTTCTTTTATATTCTTACCTGCATCTTTTATAGTTTCAGATTCCATTCCAACTACTCCAACTACATCATTTTCAAATCGCAAATGTGAACCAAGCAGGTTATATGGTGAAACTCCACCAACGCTTTCAACTCTCAAAAAGCCTTTATCATCGATGTTCGTTACAACCAAACCAATTTCGTCCATATGTCCGTCAAATAATACTTTTTTCCCCGATGTGCCTTTTTTTAGAGCAATAACACTGCCCAGATTATCCACTTTATATTCGTCCACATGATCTTTAATCTCAGAAATAATGGTTTCTTTTATTACATCTTCTCTTCCGCTGGGTGAAGAAATTTCGGTTAGTTTTTTTATGAGTTCTTTCATTTGTTAAACACCTTCCCTTCAGTTATGAGAGTTTTGCCCAGTTTAACTGTATTTTCAAAATCCTTTAGACTCATCACGCACATTGGTGAGTGAATATATCTTGCTGAAGTGGATATTACTCCAGCGGGAATTCCCTTTAAGGTTCTTGCCAATCGGGCTGCATCAGTGCCCCCTGCTGTTCTGCCTTTAAATTGATGAGGAATGTTATGTCTTTTTGCTGTTTCTTTAATTACTTCAAATATTTTTCTATCGGGGACAAGACCTCCGTGAGCATATGTGAGAACAGGGCCTTCACCTATTTTGGCTGCCCATCTGCTTTCAGTAAGTTCTGGATTGTCGCCTGCTGTTGTACCCTCAAATACAATAGCCAAATCGGGTTCTATTTGAGAAGCAGCGACGCCACTTCCTCTAAGTCCCACTTCTTCCTGAACTACCCATGAAAAATAAACATCGTAATCCACGGGATTTTTCTGAAGATGTTCCAGTATGTTTATAAGTACTTCGCAACCATTTCGGTCATCAAAAGCCTTACCGATTGCGTATTTACCAATTTCCCTGTATTCTGTGTCGAAGAAAACAGGATCTCCGACATTGAATTCGGACTTTGCTTCTTTTTCTTTATCATATCCTGCGTATACACAAAGATTGTCGTATTTTGGACTTTTAAGTATTTCTTCTCTTTTTTGCTCGTGGATCGCTTTGTATCCAATTATTCCATTCTTTAGCTCTTCACCAATCTTCACTTTTTTCCCCATAACAACCCGGGGATCGACTCCTCCAATACTGGTTATAGCAAGGGTTCCATCCTTATTTATTTTTCTTACCATTAATCCAACTTCATCCATATGTGCAAGAAGCATCAATCTGTGTTTTGACTTTTTTTCTCCCTTTTTCAAAGCAATTAAATTGCCAACTTCGTCTTTCCAGTATTCATCGGCAATATCCTTTATTTCATTTTCTATAAATTCAGATACGGGCTCTTCAAATCCCGAGATACCGTTTAGTTCAGTAAGTTTTTTTAGTCTTTTAAACTTCATTGGTTTCACCTTCTTTTAATGAAACTAAAAATGCTTCAAGCAATCGTACAGCCTCTTCAATGTCTTTGGGTTCAATAACTTCAACCGGCGAATGCATATGTTTTTGGGGAATGGAGAGCAATAAAGTTGGCACACCTTTGGCAGCTATTTGTACATTGTCAGCATCTGTTCCGGAACGTCCCGGTGTGCATTCATACTGAATTTGAACCTTGTTTTCCTCTGCAGTTTTTTTGAGTTTCTTATAATATTTTTTGTGGACGATTGGACCACCAACGCCCAGGACTGGACCTTTTCCCATGGAAATTCCTGTTTCGTTGCTGTCCTGTGTTACATCCATTGCTATGGCCAGGTCAGGTTGAATGGTTTGTGAGGCGACCTTTGCACCAAGACCGCCAACTTCTTCTCTTGTGGTAAATACAAAATAAATGTCAGGGACTGATGCATATTTATCCAGTTGTCTGGCCAGAAGAATAGATATTGCACAGCAGGCACGATCATCAAGTGCTTTTCCTATTACCCTGTTATTAAGCTGGTATGACTCTATATCGACAACTGCGAGATCTCCGACACTCACTTTCTCATAATCAGGATTTATTGAAACGTCAATAAATAAATCATCATAATGTGGAACATTCTTTCTTGTTTCTCTTTTTTGAAGGTGAGGAGCAAGCATTCCAATGACACCCGTTCTTGTTTTTCCATCACGAGATTTAATTGTGACCCTTTGCGATATGAGGATTTTTGGGTCTATGCCACCCAGGGTATCAAATCTAGCGTAACCTCTATCATCAATTGCAGAGATTACAAGAGCGATCTCATCCATATGAGTGAAGAAGGCAATTTTCTTGCCCTTGCCTTTCTTGTGGGCAATTAAATTACCAATGTTATCAACATAGATTTTATCTACGAAGGGGTGAATACTCTTTTTTATAACATCAATTGCCTCTTCTTCATAACCAACAGGACCAAATGCATTTGAAAGTTGCATTAGTAAATCAGAAGTCTTCAAAATGTTCCCTCCTTTGTTTCAAATCTTACATTTTCGTATTCTTCTACAACAATGCGCCCCGTCCTTATATGTGCGACAGCAGGAACATTGAAAAAATCACTTCCCTGTGAAATATTGCCAGCGATCTGTATTAATGAAGGTTTGAGATCAAGGGCAGCTATTATCGCACCTTCACCAACGGAATAGCCAGCTCTCAGTACCCCGCGGGCGCTTCCAAAAATTATTATGCTACCACCTGCTATAATTTCAGCGCCAGGATTCATATTACCGATAAGAAAAACATCATAATTATGGACGACTATCTGGCCCGAACGAAGATTTCTTTTAATTACCTGTGCACCTCTAACCTCAGTAACTTTTTCTTTAACAAGATCATACCTTTGTCCAACAATTACCTCAGTTTGATCCAGATCGCCTACAAGAATGTCTTTTACACGCAGACCCATGCTATTGAGTAACGATACTATTTTTACAATATCATCGGGTTTGCTCGTATCCTGGGTAAGCATCAATGAGATTTCATCACCTTCAGAAAAGAAATCACTTGTATCGCTGAATTTGCGCATTATTTCTTGCTTAAGAGAATCAATCGAATCATATGATTCGATAAGCAAAATCAAGCCTTTTTTTGTCATTCTAAAGTCTATGGGCAATGAGATCACTCCCTTCAAAGAAATTCTATCACGAACGACAAATTTCATCTAAGCCTTATATTTATCCAGTGGTTAAAATGTACAAACAGGGCAAAACCTCTTGACCGTGATCTTTTTTTAGTGTATTATAAATATCAGTGCCTTTTGGCTCCCATCGTCTAGCGGTCTAGGACACTGGCCTTTCAAGCCGGCGGCAGGGGTTCAAATCCCCTTGGGAGCGCCAAAGGGTGGAAGCGTAGCTCAGCGGGAGAGCGCTTGCCTTACAAGCAAGAGGTCACAGGTTCGAACCCTGTCGCTTCCACCAGTTAAGTTGGCGAGGTAGCTCAGCCGGTAGAGCAGCGGACTGAAAATCCGTGTGTCGACAGTTCGATTCTGTCCCTCGCCACCAGCAAGAAAATATCATTTCCATCCCCAACTCAGCCTCGCATTGCGAGGCTTTTATTATCGAAAAATATGTAAAGCGTTATTCTCTTATGATAAGTGAATTTCCCCTTAACTTTTAACTATGATATAATTCTGAAAAGGTCATATGTTCAAGGCATTAGCTCTTTGAGGAGGGTGTTTATGTACGATTTTAAGAAGGTAGAACGAAAATGGCTAGACAAATAT
>CAYTVB010000070.1:0-9027 GCA_964441735.1 uncultured Thermotogaceae bacterium | reverse complement strand
TCCACCTTTCCCGAGAACAGATTTTCCTACTGGATTGGGTGGACGATTCATTACATCTTCTTCAGGTGGTTCTACCGAAAGAGCAAGTGCTGGCAACCCATCAGTAACAAGATTGATCCATAGAATCTGCAAAGGCAATAATGGTAATGTCAAACCCATAAATGGGCCAATAAGCATGGTCCATATCTCACCAAAGTTCGAACCCAGCATATATCTAATAAACTTCTTCAGGTTATCGAACATGGTCCTTCCTTCTTTTATAGCGTCAACGATAGTACTGTAATCATCATCAAGAAGAACCATTTCTGACGCTTCTTTTGAAACATCGGTACCATTAATACCCATTGCTACACCGATATCTGCCTTTTTTAGAGCAGGAGAATCATTTACTCCATCACCGGTCATGGCTATTGTTTGTCCGATCCCCTGAAATATCTCAACCAGTCTTAGTTTATCATCGGGATTAACTCTTGCAAAAACAGAATGAGTTTTTACAATTTCCTTCAATTCTTCATCAGAAATATCATTTAATTCTTTTCCGGTAATAACCTCCTCTTCACTTTCAGCGATACCTACTTCCTTTGCTATGCTAAATGCTGTTAAAGGATGATCTCCGGTGATCATTATCGATCGTACCCCCGCGCTTTTTGCAAGTCTTACTGAATCCTTAACGTCATCTCTCGCAGGGTCTATCAAACCAACCATTCCAAGAAAACAAAATCCTTCCTCTTCAGTTCCTTCTGATTCACTAAACTGATTCTTTTCAACATTTTTATATCCCATTCCGAGAACTCTGAAGCCATTTCTCGCCATTTCCTTGTTCTGCTCGCTAATTTTTTTCCTGCGTTCTTCAGTCAGGGCTTTTACTTCACCATTAACCACAACTTCTGTACTTACTTCAAGGAGGTTATCAACCGCTCCTTTTGCTAATGCTACATAGTTTTCAACATTAAACATACTTAAAACACTTTTTAAGTCAGAATTTTTGTCATCAATACCATCATTTATTTTATGAACTGTTGTCATCCTTTTCCTATCAGAATCAAAAGGATTCTCAGCTACTCTTGGTAATACTCCTTTTAGACTATCTTTATCAAGGGTTACGATCTTTGCTGCTTCTAACAATGCTCCTTCCGTAGGATCTCCCAGAATATCTTCATCATCGGTAAAGGTCGAATCATTGCATAGACCTCCCGTCAGGAAGATCATTGTTAATAACCTGTGTTCGCTTTCAGAATATTCTTTAAGATTGATGTCTTTATCTATGTCAATAGAAAATTCGTTATTGTAGGTTTTAATTGAAGCCATTTGCATTCTGTTCTCGGTAATTGTTCCGGTTTTGTCAGAGCATATTGTGTTTACCGACCCAAGCGTTTCCACTGCGTTCAATCGTCTGACAAGAGCATTTTTCTTAAGCATCCTGCGAGCACCAAGAGCAAGTGCTATTGTTACCACAGCGGGCATACTTTCAGGAACTGCTGCAACAGCTAGTGAAACACCAGCCAGAAACATTGTCTTTAAGTCCTGACCCCTTAACAATCCCAGAATAAACACAGCTGAAGCGATTGCTAAAACGATTATCACAAGCCATTTGCCTAACTTCTCGAGACGTTTTTGAAGGGGCGTTTCTTCCTTTTCTACTTCCTGAATCATTGTTGCAATTTTCCCAAGCTCGGTATTCATCGCTGTTTCTGTGACTACTCCAACGCCACGCCCATAGGTTACAAAGGTACCTGAATACGCTATATTGGTACGGTCACCAAGTGAATCTATCTCTTTTTCAAGCTTCACTGAATTTTTGGTTGCTGGTTCTGATTCTCCTGTAAGTGCTGACTCCTGAATTTTCAATTTCGATGCTTCAATAATTCTCACATCTGCAGAAACATGGCTCCCGGCTTCCAAAAGAACAATATCTCCCGGGACAAGTTCCGTTGATTTGATTTTCTTAAATTTACCATTTCGTTTTACGGTAACTTCCGGTACAGACAATTTTTTAAGAGCCTGCATTGCTTTTTCTGCACGATATTCCTGAAAAAAACCTAAAATTGTATTCAAAACAAGAAGTACAGCAATGACGATCGTATCAGTTACCTCTCCCAGAAAGGCCATGACTGCAGCTGCAACAATTAATACAATTATCATAATAGAGGTGAATTGAGACCAGAAAATTTTCCAGGCACTTCTTCCTCCATACTTTTTTATTCTGTTTTTTCCGTGTTCCTTTAGTTTCTGTTTTGCTACCTCATCATTCAAACCTGATTCTTTATCAACATCAAAAGTATCAAGTGTTTCTTCTACAGATTTTTGATACCATTCAGCCATTATTACACCTCATGTTAATTATTTACTATCACTACAAAAAGCCTTAAAAAATCAATGACTATTCCTATTTTATCAGTATCTCATTAATTTTTGGAATTAATTCAGGAATTGTAGCCTGTTTAAAAATCAAAAATGATAAAATAATTATGCCATAAATTTTTTATATGATTGGAGTAAATAATGAAAATTACTCTTATAAGCGGTCCTGCCAGCTCGGGGAAAACTTCTTTTGTGTTAAATGAGATGAAGAAACGTCATCAAAGCGATCCCTTTTCATACCTATTTGTGGGTCCTTCGGGTTTATATATTAGAAAGATCCGAGAGCGTTTTCTTGAAATGGTCGGCAGCTTCTCAGCAACAAATTTCAAACCTATTGATCATTTTGCTGTTGATGTTATGAGGGTATTAAGACCTGAATGGTTGCATGTCAGCAACCACGTTATGAGGATGGTCATTCGCGAAATTATCGAAAACCATAACAATGAAAAATACAGAGAACTGTCCGATTCTTCAGTATTTATAGATTATCTTGAAGAAATGGTTCATGATGTTAAAGAAAATGCAGGATTTGAAGGCCTTTTCTCAGAAAATGATGAGGTTGCAGATTTTTTGAAGGATGTCTATGTAGATGTTTCAAGTAGTTTATTTAAGAAAAAAGTCTATGATAGTTTCGACGCATACCTCGCTGCAGAAGACTATATCCATGAAATAAAATTTGGAGAATTCGGAGATTTTATCATTCTGGATGGATTTCACGATTTCTCTCCCGCTTTAACTGTTTTTCTAAGCAATATATGCAGATCTTTCAAAGAAATTTATTTAACATTTCCTGATGACACGAATAGAAAAGACATTTTTTATCAAAATGAATCAATAAGAGAACTGGTTGATATATTGAAAGACAGAACCGATTTGGAAGGCAATCAGTGTTCCATTGAACGTATTTTCCTTAAAGAAACAAATCACCCAATAAAATTGAAGCCTTTTCTTGAAAATATTTTTGCGGAAAAAAATACTTATAATCATGAGATCAACAATGTGCAGGTATTTAGTTGTCATGATATGTTTAAGGAAATTGAAATGGTAACCCGTAAGGTAAAAAAACTAATAACCAAAGATGGATATACGCCTGACGAAATATCCGTTGTCGCGGGCGACTTTTCACATTATCATAAACAGATATCAAAATCTTTTGATGATTACGGTATACCTCACAGGGTAGAAGGTGATCTTCCGATTTATGAATCAAAAGCAATTCGTACTCTTTTGCTCCCTTTAGAAACCGCAGCAACTGGATTTGAACCTGAAAAAATCATCGCAATGGCAGATGTTGGATATGCAGGAAAAGACATAGACAATAAATTCTTTGAATCTATAACTGTTAATTCAAGGATGCTCTATGATATTCCAAAATCAACGTTAAAGAAGAGAAGGGTTTCGCTTCTGGACAGACTAAATAAATATAAAGAGCTTTTAACAAAAAAAAGAAAGGCCATCGAATCTTATTCTGAAGAGGAATTTGTAGAACAGGAGTGCAAAGTAATAGATGAAGAGTTAGAAAGGATAGATGATGAATTTAAACCTGCTCTAAATAGAATTTTTAAGATTCTTGAGCCCTTCGAATCACTAAAAAAACGGGATTGCAGATTTTATAGTAAATATTTTGAAAAGTGTGAACAGCTGTTAGAACTCAACTATAACTTTGAAACATTTGAAGAAGATGAAGAAGTACTCGCACTCAATCGGTTTTTCGAAAATATACTTCCGGATTTTGAGCGCCTGATGATTTTTATGGGAAAAGAGAGTTTATCACCAGCGAATTATTATTCTTACCTTTCACACATTCTAAAAAATGAACATTATTTGACTTCCAGGCAACTTGCTAACCGTGTGGAAATTCAGTCTCTTATTAACGCCAGACATTCTAAAAAAAAGGCAAAATTCTTTCTGGGCTTCAAAGAAAAAGACTATCCTTTTGTTCGTATAAATCCTTTGTATAGCTTTACACAATTCAGTATGTATCCACCAAGAGATCTACTATTAACTCAGGAAAAGCAACAAAAATTAAATCTATATCTTGCTATTACAAGAACCGAAGATTATTTGTTTTTCAGTTATCCTCTAAGCACTATTGAGGGTGAACCAATTTTGCCCTCTCCTTATCTGAAAGAAATTCTCGAAACTGCAAATACAGTTCCTGAAATTGTTGGAAACAATAAAGGCAAGAGAGAGGTGTTTCAGCCCAATTTATCTTCCTGTATGAGTATGAAAGAACTTAAATTAATGGCTGGACGTTATTTTAGAACATCCTACTGGGATAGTGTAAAAAAAGGACTTGCCAAGGCAGCAGAATATATTGATGCAGAAGCGTTAGAAAGTGAATTTAAATACTTAAATCGTAGCTTTAGCTGGAATGTTAACGATAAAAATGAACTAAAATCAAGAATTGGAAAAGATTTTAGTTTTTCAAGATTATCTTTATATAAAAAATGTCCTCTCAGATTCTTTCTCAATTATGTTTTAAACCTGGACGAAAAACAGGAAGGTCTTTATCAATTAAATCCATTACAGGAAGGAAGCGTTTTCCACGGAGTTTTGAAGGATTATTTTTCTGAACGATTGTCTGAATGGGAGAAATCACTGGACAATCACATAAGAAAGTTCTTAATGTTTGAAAGCGAAATGATAAGGCGTTTTGAATTCAAAAGATTAAAACAAATTATCGAGGATTATATACACAAAAAAGAAGCCAAAATGCCAAAGGTTGAAGGTGAATTTTTTCCGGAGTTTTTTGAAGTATCCTTTGGCTTTGGAGACAACAGTGCTATTGAAATAACTGATGGAATAGGATTTAGAGGAAAGATTGATAGAATGGATTTAGATAGATCGAAGGGAGCACTTTTTTTAATTGATTACAAAAGAGGAGATTCTGGAGAAAAAGAGCAACTTATGCTTTATTCACTGGCTGCTGAACACATCTACAAAGACAAAGGTTATTTTGTTGTCGGTGGTACTTTCAAACCTTTGACAGTAGAAAAAATCAACAAATATGCCTTTGTAATAAATAGAAATGAACAAATGGAATGGAACTTTAAAGGTTCAAAAACACTCAATGAAGAATACATAATTGAATGGTTTTCGGAAATTACATCATCAATATTCAGTGGCAATTTTACTCCAGCAATGATAACGAATCCATCAGAATGTCACAAATGCTCGCATTCTGGTTTTTGTAGGTCTTTAACGTGGAGGGGAGCAAACAATGAAGTCTGATATGCACCACATGAATTCTGTAAACAAAGATATTTTTGTATCAGCTTCCGCAGGAACTGGAAAAACATATATGCTGGTCAAACATTACATAGATATTTTTGATAGTGCTTTTCGAAAAAACGAACATATCGATGTTCATAACGTGGTAGCCATAACTTTTACGAAAAAAGCAGCTAAGGAAATGAAAGACAGGGTTTTAAAATCTTTTGAAGAAAGGCTTAATAATGGCTATCCTGGTAACTGGAAGGCTGTAAGAGCAAGAATAATTTACTCGTGGATATCAACCATTCATTCATTCTGCGAAAGAATTCTCCGGGAAAGCGCAATTTTTCTTGGTATAGATCCCGGGTTTGAAGTACTTTCTGGTATGCAAAAAACAGCTATTGAAAACAAAGTGGTTACTAGATATTTTGAGAAAAATATTGACGACCTGGAAGAGGTTATTGACTATATTGGTATTGATAATACTTTCAAACTTCTGAAAAGAGTACTGAGTTCAAGTAGATATGAAATTGATGCTTATAAACCCCTTGAAACAAGTGTTATGGATCTGAAAATAGGTGAGAAAGGCAGAAAGATTATCAGGGGGACAAAAGTGTTTCATAGAAAATTTAATGATCTGCTAAAGGCTTATGAAGCAGAAACGACTGAAAAAGGCTATATTGATTTCGACAATTTACTAATTAAGACACGCGACTTACTCAAAGAATATCCATCAATAAGAAAAAAATATATTAAAAGATTCAAATACATACTGGTGGACGAATTTCAGGACACAAATGAAATACAAAAGGAAATAATTGATCTTCTTCATGCTAAGGGAAAGAACTATCTGTTTTTTGTTGGAGACGATAAGCAGTCAATATACAGATTTAGAGGAGCTGATGTGAGCGTTTTTAACAGAACGAAAGATTATTTCTTGCAGGAAGATTCAAACCTTGAAAGGCTTACTACAAACAGACGATCACATCCTGATATTGTTGAGTTTCAAAATAGGTTTTTCAATAAAATAATGAACCCATGTCATGCTGAAAAACTTTTTTACTCAAAATATGAGTCGAAAATTGATCCTTTGCCCTACGAATCAGATGACAATTCATCAAGGATAAGGCTACTCTTTTCTGAAACCACCGCAGAAGAGCCTTATCGCATGGCAAAATGTATAGCCAATTTATTGAATGAAGAGATTACCTTTCGAAACAAAGAGGGTCAATATGAAAAAAGACTGGTTAAACCGGGTGATATAGCTATACTTTTTAGAAAATCAGGTAAAGTTAAATCATATGAAGAACAACTCGAAAAAAATTCCATTCCCTACTACACTATAGGTGGAAAGAATTTTTATGAAAGACCCGAGGTTGCTGCATTGCTTTCATGGCTCGATATAACAGTGGATCCCCTTGACGACAATTCATTTGCGAAATTTCTTCTTTCGCCCGCTTTTGGTGTTTCTCTGGATGAGATAGTCTCACTAAAAAATAAAAATGAGCACTTTTATCAATCGCTTACTCGATCACAAAATCCAAATTATAATGAACTGAAAAAACTATTTGAAAAATATATGAGTCTTAAATTCGTAATGAGTCCAGGTAGTTTACTTGAACAATTTGTTTCTGAAACTGACTATCTTACAAAACTATCGTCTCTGGAAAATTCTCAAAGAATGATTGCCAACGTTGAAAAGTTGCTTGAAATTTCAAAGGAACTTGACAGACTGGGAACAACGCTTAGAGAGCTTTCCTCAAATCTAAAAACCTTTGTTGATATGACTGAAGAAACAGAGGCAACGCTGGAATCAGAGCAATCAAACAGTGTAAAACTACTCACTGTTCATAAATCAAAGGGACTGGAATTTCCAGTGGTAATAGTAGCTGGTTGTTTCTGGCAAGAAAATAATCAAAAAGAACCTAAATTGTTGTTTGGTGAAGATGGTTATTTGATTTCAGAAAAACAATCAAAAGATGATGAAACCATTATCTCTAACCTGAATGCTGAAGAGGCAGAAAAAGAAAGGGAAGAAGATAAGCGCATATTATATGTCGCGATGACACGTCCGCGAGAAATGTTGATTCTGAGTTTGAATGGCAAACCTACGAGCAGGCGACCCTGGTCTCAGATGTTTCTCGATACACTAATTAGTTACGACGAAAAAGAACTGCAACTATCACCTGATATCGAAGATATTGTTGAAACCATAGAACCGGAAGCTATTATAAAACAATATAAAAAAGAGGAAAAAATTGAACCGCCTTTAGATTTTGATATTGAACTGATAAAAAGTCTTGATTCTTCTACCTATAATGAATATATTTCACCCACTGCATTAATTGAAGAAATAGATTTCTATTATGATCAAAACCGAGAACCTGTAGATTTCAAGAGAGATCCTAAAGAAATGGGTACCCTGGCTCATTCATTTCTTGAGCAACTGGGAGTAAAGGGAACAACTCTGGCAGAATTGCTTCGCGGAGGTAATCCAGTTTCAATTGATAGAATAAGATTTACTGAAAAAGACTTGATAATAGTTAAAAATATTTTAGAAAAAAATACAGATAATAAATTAATCAAAGAAATTGAAGAATCGATGCTGGTAAAAAATGAACACATGTTTCAGAAAAAACTCGGAAAATATATTCTTGTTGGCGTAATTGATAAACTGTATTTAACCCGGGAGGGCTGGAAAATAGCTGATTTTAAATATACTCATTATGATTCTGATAAATTGAAAAAGCATAAATTTCAAATGCAGTTCTATTATTATGTACTAAAAGAATTACTGAATCCTGTAAATATGAACTTGCTTTACTTAAAGGACAGCAAAATTGTAAGTATAGAACCCGATAAAAACTTTGAAAAGCAATTAGAAACTATTTTGAATAATGAGGAGAAGAAGAAGGTGATTAAATGATCCTCAAACCAACGCGCCGATCATTCTTTTTACGATACTTTATTTTTCCCTATTACTTTATTTGTGGCGTTGTAATGACTGTCCTTGCAAACCTTGAAACAGTCAAAATTGCGTCATCTGAATTCTGGAAATATCTTGGTATCTGGCTTGCTTTGACCATGATACCATCGCTAATTCTTTCTTTTTACAGGAGACGCTTTGGATGGTTCTTCTGGACACTGCTTTTGAACATTGTCGGATGGACAGTTTATTTTTATGTCCAGAATTATGAACAATTTGAAGAAATGATTGAAGTCGAATTTATAAGGATGCTGGCAAAGAACGCACCTTATATGGTATTTATAATAATTTCATTTGTAGCTCTAATTGTTATAGAGATATATCGGATGAACTTTAAATATGAAATTTCAAAAACAAATATTTCTATAACTCATGGATTATTCGGTTCAAATAAGCAGTTGATTATTTCAAAAAACATAACCAATGTTATGAAAAAGCGTTCTATTATTGAATGTTTGCTTGGT
>CAYTVB010000069.1:0-9031 GCA_964441735.1 uncultured Thermotogaceae bacterium | reverse complement strand
TTAATAGGACAGCATGAATAGTGGCTCACTGGCGTAGTTCGGAGCGGGGGTTAGCAACACCAATCGTTAGTCGAACAGCGAGTGTGCCTTTCGCGACGCAGGTTTGAAGAGAGCTGCCGGTATACCTGCGACCCAGGAACACATCCCTTCGCTTTATCAGAGGCATTTATAGTAAGCTTTTCTATCTGGGTAAGATTGTTAAACAAATCAAAGCCCATAGTTACTCCAAAGATAGGTAGTAAATGTGATTGAGTATTGAGTGTATTCCAGGCGTCCGGCGTAAGAAGTTTCACTACAGGAAGAAAAAATTTTCCATGCACTGTTAATTAATTTGATGAACCACCACTTGCTGGAAGATACGAGTAATGGTATAAGAGGGTGGCAGGGTAACCTCGCTTCCCGCTCGATTCTGCAATATGCTTTTTTACATTTATTTCGAAAGCTGCTTAAAGTGTATATTTTCTATTATCCTGTAAAAAATTTTAGATTGACCTATTGACAGGCTATAGTTTTAGTGTTCTACTTATATAGAACAATAAGTTAATATGGAGGTGTAACAAATGAGCACAAAATATCCATTAATTACAAAATTAGTCATCGCAGCTATTCTTGGCATTTTGTCTATTGTAATCCCATATGCTGTTTTAAAAGTACTATTCGTGCTTGCGGCTATCATTATCTTTGCAACAATGCTAAAAAAATTTGCCTGGCTTTTGATCACACTATCTGTACTGTTTATTGTTTTACCGGTAGTTGTTTTGTCAGCAATAGGGATACTACAACCGGCTTTCTTGAATCTATCTAATTTCGTTGGACCGGGATTTGGAAACTTATTTGGTAATACTTTTTCAACGGGTAGAGGTTCTTATAGCTCGAATACTGCAAAAACACTATATCCTGATACATACGTTGAAGCGAAGGATTATCTTTACTTTGATGGCCTGGCTTTTGAGATAGAGTTTGATCCTGAAAGCGAGCAGATACATATTCCGGATGAGCTTGAAGTAAATGAGCTTCACGGAATATTGCGTTTCACTCTTCCAGATCATTACTTGAACACAAAAGCTGTCATTACTATTGGTACTAAAAAACCATATAAAGAAATAGAATTTGATTCTGTTTTTGTAGATATGAAAGGCTATTTGCATACCGGTAAATTTATTGTTGAAAGTACCAGCATAAAGTTGAATGGAAATATAAATGCGGAAAGTCTTATTTCTCTTAAGGGAACTTCTATCAATGCAATTGGCGGCTTTAATTCCAAGGATGTTCAGCTGGATGGGACATCAATAAATGTCAATGGCAACATTTTTTCTGAAAACATTAGAATAAATGGAACCAGCATAATTTTTGATATTGAAACTGAGCTCGCGGAACAAATTTCTTTAAGAGGAACTTCGGTAATCGGAAAGTTGAAATACCTCGACAACTGGTCTAAAAGCAGAAATCTCTTGATTAATGCCTCTCGTGGCGATCTGGATGTATGGATTCCGGAAGCATCGGGTACACTGTCAATAAACAAAAAAGGCATAGTTTCTATTTCAGAA
This sequence comes from uncultured Thermotogaceae bacterium, assembly GCA_964441735.1. Taxonomy (GTDB): domain Bacteria; phylum Thermotogota; class Thermotogae; order Petrotogales; family Kosmotogaceae; genus JASMTM01. Next base: position 7,484 of record CAYTVB010000069.1, on the reverse strand, counting down.
AGACGCTATTAAAGAAGTGATTGATATGTTAACAAAAGTAGATAAACATTCAGGTGTTCCAGCTTATATACAGATTATGAATATCATAAAAAAGGAAATCATGTTTGGGAGGCTAAAAACTGAAGATCAACTCCCACCTGTAAGGGAATTATCTTCCAGATTTGGAGTAAACACAAATACTGTGTTGAAAGCCTTTGAAAAACTACATTACGAGGGTTTGCTGGAGGCAGAACAGGGTGTAGGCTATTTTGTCAAGGAATCACATAAAGTAAATAAAAAACTGGTTGAGCTAATAGAAAGCACTGCCAGTGAGCTTAAGAAAAATGATGTAAATCTTCCCATGGCGAAGATTTTACTTGAGGAGGTTTGGAAAAATGCTTGAAAAGATAGAGGCTTATTTTATGAAGGAATTTAGTGAGAAGGCAGGGCGCCTTTCAATATTTTCACTGTTTTTGTTGATTCCCGATTACAGGGTAAGGATGTTCTTTATTTTTCTGTTGATCACAAGCCTTTTGCCTTCAGATGTACAGAATAAGAAAATGTCGAATTTACTGGCACTACCCTTTTCATATTCTAATGTGTTTTGGTTTTCATATGTCTTTCTTATCGCTATTGTATCAGTAACAGAATTTATCGGCGCGGGACTCTTCGGAGTAGGTACAGAAATGATGTTAGTGTATTTGCTTGGCTCATTAGTTTTCGCAACCGCATACTACGCAATCGCTGTGCTGAGCGTTACTGCGGGGCTGGACAATTTTGGAATACCCTTCTTAATATTTCTTGTAGATCTCATAGCTGGTGGAATAGGCAACAGACTAGCTGCTGAAGGGTTTAGTCTTAGGTGGTCCAATCCATATTACTATATAAGCCCGGTGCATCAGGGCAACATCTTTTTGGTAAGTGCGGTAGCGGCTGGATTGCTTATTGTGTCATATATTGTGTTAATAAGGAAGGGGGTTCAGAAATAATGATAAGAATTGATGGATTGAGTAAACGATTTGGATCAAAATCTGTTTTAAATAATATATCGATGAATATCAAAGAAGGAGAGATCTTTGCCTTAGTTGGACCAAACGGTGCTGGAAAAACCACGACATTGAGATGCATTTACGGTGAACTTAAACCGGATACCGGCACAATAAGTGTTTTCGGTGGAAACCTTGATACAAAAGCAAAGCAGAAGATAGCGGTTCTTACCGAAGACAGATTGAACTTTAGAAGATTTACCGGTGAAGATTATGTGAGGATCTGGAGAATGCTTTATCCCTCCTGGGAAGAAAAGATTTTTAACAGTTTTGCTGTGCATTACAAATTCGATCTTTCTCAACGTGTAGAGGTTTATTCAATGGGAATGAAAACACTCTTTCACATGGCTTTGACCGTTGCAAGCGGGGCGAACCTGTTGCTTCTGGATGAACCTACACAGAATCTGGATCCTGTTATCAGACAGGAAATAATGGAAGTACTCAGGGATTATGTAATTGAAGAAGGTAAGACAATGATCATATCTTCACACGAAATCTTTGATCTTGAAGAAATTGCACATTCCTTTGTCATTATCCTTGAAGGTCATGTTTTATATTCCGATACCATGGATGAAGCAAAGGAGAAACATAGGGTTCTCACACAGGGTGAAAGTTTAAAAGCAGGAGAGGTTATTTCAGCACTTGGTAATGAAACCCTCGTGAAAACCGCAGAGGAAACAGGAAGATTTGCGAACTTCAAAGAAATTGTACTTGGTTATCTCCAGGGAAAAAGCGGATTTAAACCATTTGATAAGGGTCAGTCCATAAAGTTCAATAATAACAATTCCTCAAGTCTGAAGCTTTGATGTAATTAGGTAAGGAATATTATAAATATAATATTAAGCACCCGCCAGAATAAACCAGCGGGTGCTTTCATTTTACCAGTAACTGAACTCTATATAGAACTGTTCCAATTGGCTAAACAAGTCTAAAAGTCTGTTCCTGGTTGTTGAAGACCTCCGCCTGGTTGTTGTTGATCCTGAGGAACTTCTTCCATCTCTGGTTCAGGTGGTATAAGGGTTTCTGTGGCTTCCTTCATAAGCTCCTGTATGCGATCTCTAGAATCTTCCACATCACTTCTAAGTTGTTCTCGTTCGTCCTCAGAAGCATCAATAGCATCAATTAAATTTTGCTGTGTTTTTTCGAGTTCGTTGACTGCTTCCATTGTTTTTTCTAAAGCTGCACTGACACGACCTGTACTTGCTGAATTTACCCAGCCAACAATAATTACGACTATTAGCAGAATGATAAACAACGCAAATGTACCCTTTTTGGACATGTCATTCCCTCCTTATTAAGAAATGAGGAACCCTTACTTAAAGAGTACCATTATATAAATATGATTGCAAGTTATTTTGGCAAGTTATGAAAATTTGTAAATAAAGGTTACATTTGTTTTGGTTTCAGAACAGGTTTAAAAAACTGATAATATTTATATGGAGCGTTATAATCTATGTAAAAATGCTTCTTAAAGAATTTAAAAAATTAGAATTTTTAGCCTGAAAAATGCAGTACAATAAAAAGGTTGAAAGAAAACTAATTGATTTAGGAGTGGATTAATTTGAGCGAAAAGGAAGCTATTTCAAATAGTGATGTCCCGATAACAAAAGATAGATTGAAGGATGATCTAAAAAAACTTGGATTGAAAGAAGGGTTGACAGTAATTGTACATTCTTCACTTCAGTCCATGGGCTGGGTCTGTGGTGGCTCGGTTGCAGTAATTGAAGCGCTGGAAGAAGTTTTAACTGAAGCAGGGACCCTTGTCATGCCAACCCATTCATCGGATTACTCTGAACCTTCTGACTGGAGTCATCCGTTGGTTCCTGAAAGTTGGTGGAAAATAATAAGGGAATGTATGCCGGCATTTGATCCCTTTCTGACTCCAACAAGGGGTATGGGAATAATACCTGAAACATACAGAAAACAGAAAGATGTGTTAAGAAGCGAGCATCCAATGGATTCCTTTACAGCCCGTGGTAAACACGCAAGATACATTACAGAAAATCATGAATTGCCTTATTCTCTGGGTCCTGATTCTCCCCTTGGAAAACTGTATAAGCTAAAAGCGTGGGTTTTGTTGTTGGGTGTGGGTCACGCTAAAAATACATCCCTTCATCTCGCGGAATACCTTGCAGATTATCCTTCAAAAAACCTTATGAAACAAGGAGCACCTGTAAAAATAAATGGTAAGAGAAAATGGGTAACCTTTGATGACATTGATATATCATCGGACGATTTTGAAGATGCTGGTAAAGCCTTTGAAAAACAAATGCCTCATCTGGTTAGAAAAGGTAAGGTTGGGATAGCAGAGTCCAAAATGATACCGCAGAAGGCGCTTGTAGATTTTTCCATTGAGTGGTTTTCTAACAATAGGAAGGGTTTTACAAATGAGTAAAAATGAACATTGTATCCTTGAAGGATACATAAGTGTTGAAACTGCATTGATTGCAAAGAGCAGGGAAATTCAGATTATTTATATTCAAAAAGATAAAGATAAAGGAACGATTGATCATCTCCTTAAACTGGCGCGTTCCAGTAAGGTGAAACTCAAGCTGGTTGAGAAAGATTTTATAAATGAAATCGCATCGGGTAAAACCCATGGCGGCATCCTTGCCATAGCAGGTGAAAGGAAATATCTGCAGCTTGAGACACTAAATATAGGAAATCGAGGAAAAGAGCCCTTTGTTGTAATGCTCGATGGTATAGAAGATCCCTTTAATTTTGGTTATGCGGTAAGGACTTTCCATGCAGCGGGAGTGGACGGGCTTATTTTAAAACCAAGAAACTGGATGAACGCCTCCCATATTGTGGCTAAAGCTTCTGCGGGCGCTTCAGAACTCATACCCACAGCTATAGTTGAAACAGATGAAGAAGCTGCACGATATTTTAAGAAAAAAGGTCTTAAAATTGCCTGTGCTTCTAAAGAAAATTCACTTTCAATATTTAATATTGATCTCAATGTACCGCTATTTATTGTTATTGGAGGAGAAAAAAGAGGGGTTTCGCGAGCATTTAAAAAGCAGGCAGATTTGAAATTCATGATACCATACGGTCGAAATGTAAATTATTCACTTCCCACAGTTTCAGCAGCATCAGTAATCGCATTTGAGGTATTAAAACAGCGTTTGTTGTAACCATTGTAAGAGGCAATATCAATAAGTCCCGTGATATAATTCTGCAAGGAGGTGAGCCTATGGAATTATACAGTAGCAGTGGTGATATACTGCCTTGAGAGGATGTTTATAAATGTATTACACCCTCCACAACGGAGAAATAACTGACTGAATCAATTAACCTAGAATAAAGGAGGGTTCAGGATGATTCGCTATTATCTTACAGAAGACAACACATTAAAGGAAACAGATACCTTGCAGGAAAAAACCTGGATAGATGTACAGAATCCTGGTAAAGACGATATGGCTTTGTTGATGGAATTGGGAATAGAAGAAGATTTTGTTTATGACGTTCTTGACCCTGAAGAAAGAGCGCGTTTTGAGCAGGATGAGGACAATATATACATAATAATCAAAATTCCATTTTTCGATAAAGAAGATACGGAAGTTCCATATAAAACGCTTCCTCTCGGGATAGTTATTACGCCAGAAATGATTATTACAATTGGAGCTCGAGAAAATGAAATCATCTCAGGGGTTCTGAGGAAAAACCTTTCTGGATTTTCAACAAAAAAGAAATATAGGTTCTTGCTGAAACTGTTCGAACGGATAACCATATTTTATCTTAGATATTTGAAGGAAATCCGGAGACAGTCCAACATTATTGAAACCGAGCTACATAAATCAACGAAAAATGAAGAACTTATTGCCATGCTTGAACTGGAGAAATCTTTGGTGTATTTCACCACATCGCTACGTTCTAACGAGCTTGTTTTTGAGAAACTGAAGCGTGCAAAAATATTAACCCTTTACGAAGATGACGAAGAGTTATTTGAAGATATAATCATAGATAACAGACAGGCAATAGAAATGGCGCAAATCTATAGCGACATATTGAGCGGGATGATGGACGCCTTTGCTTCTGTTATTTCCAATAACCTTAACTTAATAATGAAGATATTAACCATTGTCACTCTGGTATTGACTATTCCCATGCTTATTGCTTCTATATATGGAATGAATATTAGATTGCCACTTCAAAATGATCCTTATGCGTTTTATATAACCATGGGAATTGGTGCTGTTACAGCGGTTATAATGGGTGTAATACTTTTTAGAATTCGCTGGTTTAAGTAGATTTCAGTGATTTTAGTGAAAATGCCTGTATCACAGATAAAACGATTAAAAACCCATAGAGTAAATAACCACTGAAGAAAATTGCAGAAAACGAATAAACAAGGGCCATCAAACTCGCAACGAGTACAGTGGCTCTTTTGCTGTTGTCAAGAAGCCTATAAAGCTTGTCGTAAAAGTGGTCTCGATCGCCAGAAAAGGGAGATTTTTTTGCTTTTACCCTCCTTGCAAAGCCAAAGATCAGATCAATTACAGGCAACCATATAACAGCAATTACCAGAGAAAAATTTGATCCGGTATATGTTTGAATCAATGCAATACCGAAAACAGTGCCTACAATATAGCTTCCCTGGTCTCCAAGAAAAATTCTGGCAGGCGGAAAATTGAAGAAAATAAATGCCAGTATTGCAGCTGAGAATACTACATAAATATTATCGGTTAACCCGCCAACTATGAGCGCCATAGAAGATACAAAGGATATTACACCACATATTCCGTCCATTCCGTCTATCATGTTATAGGCATTTATGATAACCGCAAATAAAAAAGAAAGCAATAAGGCGTTCAGTAGTGGGTGATTGAAAACGAAGTAAGAAAGATAGAATCCTGTTATTAACTGCAAAAACAATCTCACCAATGGCGGAAGACCGAATCTGTCATCCAAAAATCCGACAAGCCACATCCCTGAAATTGCAAAAAGTATGGGGGATGTACGAAAAAGAGCTGGAGTTATTCCAGCCAGTATTGCCATACCACCGGTATAGGGTGTAGGACTTTCATGAGGTTTTAGCTGCCCTGAAGGCTTGTCCAGAAGTTCAAATTTGACTCCGATTTTACCGAAGATATAGATAGCCACCAGGGTCAGGAAAAAAGCTACAATAAAAAGCAGCATTCAATCACCCGTATTGCTCGATTGCTTCTTTCAACGTTTCAACAACGTATCTCTGTTCTTTCTCCGTCAGGTTGTTATGAAAAGGGATTGCCAGCGTTTGTCTTGCAACCTTTTCTGTTACCGGGAACATACCCTCTGTATAACCAAACTGTTTTTTATAGAAGGGTTGAAGATGAATTGGTCTAAAATAATCACGACACTGTACGCCTTTATTGTTTAAGTATGTCATGATATTATTTCTATTTATTGTTTCGTCAAACCTTATGACATAAACAAACCAGCTCATCTTTGTTACATAATCAGCGATGTAAGGTGTCTGTACACCTTCAACATCTTCGAATAAATTGTTGTAGCGAAGCGCAACATTGCTTCTTTTATCAAACAGTTCTTTAAAACGCTCAAGCTGCACAAAACCTATGGCTGCTGAAAGTTCATCGATTCTGTAATTGTAACCGAGCCTTACATGTTCAAGCCAGTTTTCTTCTATTCCCCGTCCCTGATTTCTCATACTTTTGGCTGCCTTCGCGATGTTCTCGTTGTTTGTTACAATAACTCCACCTTCTCCCGTGGTTATCTGTTTATTGGGATAAAAGGCAAAACTCCCGGCTTCACCAAAGTTTCCTAAAGGCGTACCTTTATATTCGCTACCAAGCGCTTCGCAGGAATCTTCTATGATTTTGATTTTGTGTTTTTTGCAAACCTCTATTATGCCATCCCAATTCATTGGATGTCCAAAAATATCCACAGCCATGAAATAACCTGGAGTGAATACAGGAAGGGATAGCTTTTCTGTTTTCAATCCGCTTTTTTTATAAAGTTTTAGCGTATAGTCGAGGGTTTCCGGAGTGATATTCAGTGTTTTTTCATCAATATCGGCGAAAACGGGCAGGGCGTGTTCAAAAAGTGCCACATTGGCAGAAGAAATGAAAGTAAAGGGCGTCGTTATCATTATATCTCCTGAGGTCATATCCAGTGCACGTGCTATTAAATGAAGGGCTGAAGTGCCGCTGTTTACTGCCACTGCGTATGAAAGCCCTGAAAATTCAGCGATTTTTTCTTCAAATTTCTCAGTGTATTTTCCAATGGAAAGAATTCCTGATTCCATAACTTTTTTTACGGTTTCTATTTCTCTATGGGTAATATCAGGACTCGCTAAAGGAACAAACATTATTCTTCAACACCTTCTTTCTTTCGCGAGAAGTAAGCCAGAATTAATCCAAGCATAAAGGACCACAGTGCTGCCATTCCTATCTGGAACTCTTTGGGTAGGGTAAAGGTAAATGTATGAGCTGGAATCCAGAACCACAACAAACTATAAAA
>CAYTVB010000068.1:0-9106 GCA_964441735.1 uncultured Thermotogaceae bacterium | reverse complement strand
TGTCAAGTATTACGAAGCCATGAGACATACTGAGTGATTATTAGTTGACAATATTTAGCGATTTATATAGTAATACTATATAAAACGGAGAATGTTGTCATATTTTGGCTAAAATATCTTCAGTGTTGCATCATTTAATCTAAGCAGTAGTTACTCAACCTGAGAAATCATATTATTCAAATCAATAACGTTTTCTGCCATTTCCTGGAAGGTGCCATCGTGGGTAACAATGAATGCCTGTTCGATTTTGTCAAACATGTGTTTCAGGTTCTCTGCAAGCATATTTCTTCTTTCTTCATCGAGGTTAATGGTGGGTTCATCAAGAATATAGATATTTACTTTGGAGAGCAGGTTGGCCAGTGATGTTCTTATAGAAATTGCTACACTCACCTGTTCGCCGCCGGAGAGTACAGAGAAATCCCTTCTGACTCCGTCTTCATTTTTAAGCGTAACGAGATAATCCTGTTCTGAATCCCAGATGATTTCTTCATTTCTGCCTGAGATTCTCCTGTAGTTTTCTGTTGCCTTTCTCGAGATTACCCTGGTGAATTCCTGGCTAACATATTTTCCCATGGATTTTACCTTTTCCCTGAAGTCCTTCGTCAGATTGAGTTTTTTATTCAGCAATTTATTATTTTCTTCAAGTTTCTTTTTATCCTCTTCCAATTTCTTCTTCCTATTGAATTTATCTTCTACTGCTTTTAGGTTTGATTTTGATTCACCTATACTTGTATTCAGTTCATTAATAGCTCTTCCTATTTCATTCAAACTTTCTTCCTTTTTCTTCAATTTCTTTTCAAGTTCTTCAAGTGTTGGTCTATCCTCTATTGTTCGCTCTATATCTTGGATTTCATTTCTTATTTTGCTCACCTGTTCAACATACTTTTTAAACGATTTCTTGTTTGATTCAAGCTTTTTAGCCTGTTCTATGTTTTGAATATAACGTTTGTGGTCGTCATTAAACCTTTCCAGCTCTTCGTCTTTTGTCTTTATAGTATCTTCGATCCTGTTGAGTTCATCGGGGACATCTTTCAAGGCTTCTAGTTTCTTTTCAGTTGATTCAATTTCTTTTTGGTTTTTTATTATTTCATCATCTTCCTTTGCGTTCAACTGGTTGAGCTGCTCTATAAACTGTTTAAACTCTTCGTTCTCTTTTTCAATTTCTTCTTTTCTACTGGATTTATTTTCCAGTGTCTTTTCTAGAGCAGAGCTTGAACCACGTGTTTCATCTAATTTATCTTCCAGTTCTTTCTTCACTGCCTTCAAATCTTTTTTACTGTAACTACTCTGAATAGCCTCAATATCTTTAAGAATCTGTTCTTTAGATTCTTTATCTTTTTCTATTTCACCCAGTTTTTCCTTCAAATTGCGAACAACATACTCGTTGTTTTTAACATCCTTTTCCAGCTCTTCTTTATTCATCTCTATGTTGCCAAGCTCTTTTATATTTTCTGTAATACTTTCGAGCTGTTCGCTCAGTTTATTTATTGGTTTCTCGAAAAACTGCGCCACTCCGCCTTTCTTTTCAATGTTCAAACACTTTTCCTGAAGAATCGGGCACATACCGTCTCCAAGCTGTTCTTTAAAACTCTTTTTCTGTTCTAGCTGAAATTGTAATTCACTTTGTTTTTTCTCCAGTTCCTTCTTTCTTTCAAGCTCATTGTCAAGTTCCTTTAATTTGCTTTTGTTCTTTTCCAGTGCTTTTTTTGCTGTTTCCAGTTCATTTCTATACTTATCTTCCTTTGAGATTCTTTCTTTTGCTTCCTTCAACTTGTTATTAAGCTCACCCATTTTTTCATAATCAACTTCAAATGAACCTTTTTTACGTTTTAACCCTTCCAGTTCATTGTCTATCTTCTTTTTCTCTACCACATGTTCTCTGATTTCTTTCTTAAGAACATCTATTTTCTTGTTATTCTCTTTTAGCTTTTGTTCTCTATCTGCTATCTGTTCTTTATTGGACTTTATTTTATTCTTTGCCACTTCTATATTGGCTTTTAATCTGCTCAGCTTTTCCTCAAAGCTGTGTTTTTCATTTTGTTTTTCTCTGAGGTTCTTTTCTTTTTTTCTCAGTTCCTTTATCTTCCTGTCCAGCTCGTTGAAACTGTCGTATCCTTCCTTCGCTTTCTTCGTTATCTCAAGTGCTTTCCTTGATTCTTCAACCTGTTTTTCCATTTCCTGAACATATTTTTGCTGGGTTTCCAGATTTTTCTTTTCACTTTCAAGGGATTGCAACCGATTATTCAGCCATTCCTTTTCCTTTTGAATCTTATCTTTGTCTTTTTTCAGAGTCTTTTTTTCAGTTTCCTTTTCGGACAATTCCTTTTTATGTTTTTCTATCAGGTTCGTTAGTTCCTTTTTCTCATCTTCCAGACCCTCGTACTCTTTCAACTGGTCTTCAAACACACGTATCTTTTCATTATTTATCTCTATCTGTCCCTTGTATTTCCTTTCAACCTCGAGAAATCTCCTGAATATCTCCTCATAAATCTCTGTATCAAATATCTTGTTGAAGAGATCTCTTCTTCCGGAGGGCGTCAAATTGAAGATGTTTATAAGATCGTTCTGATAAGCACTTACTACGTTTTTGAAAATGTCCTTCACGTTCTTATTTGTTATTCCCACCAGTTTTCCGATCCTCGATTTTGTCTCCTCTCCACCTTCAGAAATGACATTTCCATCTTCCGTTTTTAGCGTGTACCTGCTTTGAGTGCCTATTTTTCTTTCAACAATGTAGTCTATCTCATCGTTACCGGTAAATTCCACAATAATTGTAGATGTGTTTTCGCCGGTGCTTACAGCATTTTTCAAGTTTTTGTCACGGGGTTCGATATCAAAGAGAGCTATGCCCAGTGCTTCAAAAATGGAGCTTTTACCCGAACCGTTTCTACCTATCAAAAGGTTGATGCCTGAATCAAAATCGAAGGTGCTATCAGCATGATTTCTGAAATTTTTAAGGGTTATCTTTTTAACCTTCATCGGCTTCACCCTCTTCTATGAGGTGGTCTAAAAATCTGTCAAAATGATCGAAGACAATGTCTTCAGAGGTACTCTCCGAAACCTGACTTTTAAGGCGATTAAGATAATTAACTGTTTCTTCGGCGTTCGCAGAAAATATGTTGTTCCATTTCTCTTCTATTACCTTCTTTTCGATATCAGCCGTATCCCTTGCATCAATCGATACGCCACTACTTTCTCCGGGATAGGTAACCATTGTGAAAACCCTTAGAGCTCCCTTTTCCTTCAACGCGTCTTCTATTTCGTCTGTCTTTGTAAGCGTTCTCGAGGTATTCTCAACTGTAAGCCTTACAATCTCGTTTTGTTCAACTTCTACACTGTTAATAAACTCCTGCAATTCAACATCCTTAACCGTGTAATTGCTTAGCTTTCTTCTATGGGAGGGATAAAAATGATAAACTTTTTCATCTGTATCATAGATAATGTATCCTTTATCGCCTTTTTCACCAAGGTCCCAGTATTCCGGACAACCAGGAACAAGAAAATAGCCATTGTTTGATTCAGGGTACTCCTGGAAGTGATGCAGATGACCTCCTGCTACATACATGGCCTTATCCTTGAACCTATCAATCGTGTCACTATCTGCGCATCCTGGAAATAAATCCCTTGTCGCTATGCCCGTATGCACTATGACGACATTTTCACCTTTTTGATCTAGTTTTTCAGCCAGCGCTGACAAAGCATCATCTATCATGGAACCCTGATAGGGTACACCATAAAAGCTCACACCATTGAAAACAAAGGGTTCAAAAATGTACTCATCGTTTTCCCTTCGCATTTTGGGAACGTAAACAAGGCCTCTTTTTTCAAGGTATGAAATCCATGATTCACTCCTGTGATAACTCCTATCGTGATTACCTTCGACAATCAATGTGGTGATTTCATTATTCGTTAACTTTTGAAGAAGCAGCTCTGTTCTGTAAAGAATATCAGGTTCCAGAGAGCTTCTATCGAATAGGTCTCCAGCGATTATAAAAACATCAACTGATTTTTCTATCGCTTTATCTACTATATATTCCGCAGCATTAAAATAATCCTCATATCGTATCTTCGAAAATTCTCCAATACCACCAACCGGCCTTCTGCCAAGATGCCAGTCGGATGTGTGTAATATCTTCAAAATAAATCCCTCCATTCGCTGTCTATTTACAATTTTACCCTTTAAAAACACTATAAAAAACCGGTAATATTTATTCTTCCAAAGTTTTCCTGAATGAATTATCCTAATTTATGTGATTCCATTATTTTTTGATTAGCTGTGTATAAAAGATTCTTGTTTACTTTAAGACTTGAAAAAGAATAATTAGTAGAATGGGGCCGTAGAAGGCAAGAAAATGAACAAGTCCTACTATAAAAACGACAACTGTACCCACTTTTATCTCTTTTGGCAGGTCCATTTTCCATACCATAATGATTTTGTGTGCACTACTAATAACTGATAAAGCCAGGCCGTATGGAACCTCGATAAAAACTCTCATCATGCCTATTTGTTTTCCCAAAACAGATTTTGATAGTTTATAGATACTGCTGGTTGTTAAGAGCCATATAAAAAGGAACTCTCCAAAAAGGATGTAGTACATTAAGCACTCTCCTTTCAATCTTTATTTGAATCTAAATTAATAAAAACAACACGCGTGTTTAAAATAATTCTGATGCACCAGTTGAACCTTAAGAAATATACTATGTAGCTTTACCTTAGAAGCAGGGAGCTGTGAAGCGCTTTTGTCACTTGCGTGAATAGTTCACGAACTGAAAGGTTAGATAATTTCTACTTCTCCATTTTTGTGATACCATTTGATTTTTAGGAATTTGGCGTAACCATGTTTTTTTCCTTCTTTCATCGCTTCGAACATTTCTTCTTCATCCTCAAAGCTACTAAAACATTCATCGCAGTACCCGAAGCACTCTTCTTCTATTTCTTTTCCGCATTTTAAGCATTTCAAGATAATTCACCTCCTTTCTTCCAGAAATTGTAATGACCACACTGCATATGCAATGAAACAAATGAAGCTTTATTATTCATCCGGTGTATCTTTCAGCATTGCTTTCGTAAAGACTTTTTCTTTCTTTTGTTCAAGCTTGATTCTTTCTTCATTGAGTTCTTCAATTTTCCTGTTGATCTGTTCGATTTCTTTCTGACATTTTTCATACTTTTCACTGTCTATGACGGGAACTCTCAAATTCTCCAGATTTCTAACGCTGAGCCCTCTTATTACTCCCCCTGAAGCGATTTGCGAAAGAACGTATTTTCCGTACTTTCCATGAAGCAGTTCGAAAAGAAAGTCCGGCGAATGTTTATTGGAGTTAACCCTAATCACTATTAGGTTTGCTCCCGCAACCAGGTTGCAATTTTTGCAACCTCTAACAATCCCGACCTTGTCTATTGTTCCCCTCGAGGAAATCAGTATGTCATTTTCCAGTAGCTTTACTTTTTCTAGTTCTTCTTTATCCATATAGACCATATCAGCATTTTCCAGATCGATGCCGCCCTTTTCATTGATTGAAGAAACCTTTAATACGCTGACCTGTAAGCCACTTTTTTCATCCACCGTGTTCAGCCTTTTTTTATCCGTGCCGGAGAAAATCTCCGAAATTTCCTTTAGCTGTATTTTTGGAGTTTTAGATACTGCTTTAAAAATCTCCCGTGTTTCCGGATCATCAGGTAATTTCAGTACATAATTTGAAGGCACCAGTGAAAAAGAATGCTCTTCCAGTTTATTGAACGGAACTATTTTTGAAAATCCTTCTTTTTCCTCAAGGTTTTTATAAGCCCGAATGATTTTCTGCACGCCGAAATCTTTTTCCTGACCGGACTCATCGTTATTTGAAGCATCGATCATAAAAACGGAGTTTTTCAACTCATTAGGTTTCTCGCGGTTGATTATCAAAATGCTGACAGCGATTTGAGTGTTGCTTAGAGCACCGCTTCTAAGTTGAATCACAGCCTCAACAAGATCTTCTTTCAGGAGATTTCTTCTAATAATCTCATCATTGTTGGTTCTGAAAAGCGGACCGTTGCCAACAACGCTGATCAACTTGCCGCTTTCCTTCAATGCGGCTATTCCGTGCTCTATGAAAGCCCACTCACTGCTGTTAATCTTTGGCAGGCCGTAAACAAAACGCATGAACTCATCATTTTCCAGTTCGTATTTACCCAGTCTTACTCCGAAAGGCGGTTCAACAAATACTCTGTCGAATTTTTCAAGCTCATAATTATTAACGTGTTTTGGTTCTGTAAGCGTATCACCACATTTAAGTTGGCTGGCATCTATTTCGAAAAAGTACATTATGACTTTCGTCAAAAAGCACATGCTCTCGTTGATTTCTTGGCCTGCAATTATCAAACCTTTATATCCAAACCTGTCGCGAAGATGTTTGAAAATTCTCCCGTAGCCAAAAGCTGGATCATAGACGCTCATGTTAGGTTTATAATCAATGAGCTCGATCATAAGATCCATTAATCTTGGGTTTGAAGAGGCAGTTGCAATATCAGTATCCAGAAGATAGCGATAGATTCCTGTTCCGAACTCTTCGATTTCGCCTTTCTCGAGGGAGTAAATGAATTCGTCAAAGTGCTCGACAGCTGAACCAACGTAAACTTCATCTTTTTTAAGAAACTCGCCCAGTTTTTTCATTGATTCAGAAACTTCCAAATCAGAGCTCTTCAATATATTTTCAATATTCTCTTCAATCCACTTTATTTTTTCTTCCACATTTAAAGGAGTTTTTTCTTCTGTACCCACATGCAACTGTTCTTTTCTTATCAGCAGATTCAACCAGAGATACTTCCAGATGTTAACGAAAAAAGTATGGTGGTCCTCTTTTCCCTGTATTATGCTAAAAAGATTTCTCAGATTTTTCTCAAATTTTTCCAGTTTTTCCATAATGATCCTCCTCAATTCCACTGGGGTTTCTTATTCTTAAACACGGTTATTATTGTTTCTTTGCTCAAAATCAAATGGAGTCCGTTTAGCTTTTCATGGTTTTTGTCAACATTCCTTTTCCCTAAAAACACGTATATTGCATGTTTGTAGTGCTTTTTCATACCATTTTCCAGGGCGTATTTTATATCATTAACCTTAATTCCTCTCTGTTGCATTCTTTTCATTGCATGGGCGGTCAGTAAATAATCGTTGTGTCCATCACTACAAAACATATTTGCTACCTCCCTTAAATCAGATTCAACTTCAATTTAATTATACAACAATATAAATGATGTTGTCAATACTACATTATATTACAACATTGTAAAATATAGCATATTATAAAAAACAAAATAACCTGGGAAGATCGTAAATGCTTGCAGAGCCAAATAATAGAAAAAAAAGAAAAATATGGAATAAGGATCAGTTACGGGAGATAAGCAGTGAGAATGAAATAAAATATATGATTCGTTTAATCACTTAATCAATCATAAAGAATGGAGTTTGAGATACTAAGAAGATTTATTGATTATTTCAGTAAAGGAAGAGTTATAGGGCGAATGGCTGCTTTAGCCAATGCTTGTGAATAATCAGTCCGTAGGTAAGTCCATGCAATTTTAGGCAGCTGTCTTTTGAAGAATAAATTACTCACTTCTTGATTGGATAATAATTCTTTTGTTTTGTCTGGTTCATTATTTTTGAATTTCATAAAGTAAGTTGTTGTAAAAACAAAAATACGATCTTCTTTTTCCTTCATGGTGACCTTAAATTCAGTCTTGGTGTGTAATATGTCTTCAGTTAGGTCAGCGCTTATTAGTTTGCTATCAAACTTGATATCCACTTCCGTTTCTTTCGTTGCTTTCCAGGAGTATCGTTTGAATGTTTGACTTTCACAAACTATATCCATCAATTCTAACTTGCGTATAAGTTCGCTAAACTTTTTGAGTGACTCTTTTCTTATCCTGCCAGAAGATTCTCTTCGCTGCACAACTCTTCACCTCTTGTTTCTATTATGTTTGGTTTAACATAAATAGTTTTGTGCCTATATTCCCAACTATCAAGACTTTCTCTTAATAAATAGCTTAGAAATTCTTTGTTGCTAAAACCCTCTTTCTTGGCTAATTCATTTACTTTTTCTCTTAGATCCTCAGGAACAACAATGGTATAATCGCCATGAAGAGTGATGAGTAATTCACCACCCAATTTCTCTGTAATTCTTTCTATAAACTCATATCCAGGTTTTCTACCAAGGTTTTCAAACCGTGAAATGACTGATTGTGTTGTCCCCAACAAATCAGCCAGTTCCCTTTGATTTATTTCAAGTTCACCTCTCCGTTCAATAACTTCTAAAATAAATTCTTCAAGTGGTGTGGCTTCAGTTGTTGGTACATACTCTTCAAAATCAGTTTTTACTGGTTCACCACTTAGCTTATTGTTTATTTTTTGTTTCTTATTTTGTCTTTTCATATTAATTCCTCCTCGTCATTTTCTTTATATTATTCATGCGTTTTAAGGCTGTTTTTGTTGAAGCGGCTTTTTGCTTTTTAAACTCGGCATCAAGTAAAATTAGAGTCTCTTTTTCCCATGGACTAAACATGAAATATATTCTGACAACTCCGCCTTTAGCTCTTTTGGGCACTCTCAATTCGAACAATCCTTTAACTAGATTGACAATGACATTATTATTAATCATTTCTTTAAAAATGAAGTAATTACCTCTTTGTATCTTCATTAGTTCAAAATCAACTTTCTTGTGAAGGTTAGGGTTTTTATTTTTGAGTTCTTTAAGGAAACCCTTAACAGGAATTTTTGATTTATTTTTTCGGGGTTCAGGATAATATAATATCTTCAATATCCTCAAATCCTTCTAATAAATTATATAGCCAATTGGCTATATTTGTCAAGAAAATAGTATGAAAACACTTTTCAAAAAATACTATATAGTTCGTTAAAATATTATCTTAAATGTTTTAAAATAATGAATTTCATGAACCCCTCAAATATAAATGACGATTATAAACTGACTACACGTTATTAAAAAAAAATGATCATACGCCAAATAGAATCATTGCTCTTCAGTAATCAGCATACCTGTAAACAATTACAGAAAATAAATAAAATACCAAGGGGAGGTAGAGGGGCAATTCCTTATAACCCTTCGGGGC
>CAYTVB010000067.1:2379-9295 GCA_964441735.1 uncultured Thermotogaceae bacterium | reverse complement strand
CAGGGGGAAGGTGTGCATTTGACCCTGACTTTTCTTTGTACTTACCAAACCCCATTATCCTACACCCGATTTTTATGTTTGTTCTCGGCCTCTAATTTTAAGCTGTTTTCGTCTGATCTCTGTTCTCTGGTTTTAATTCGGTTCACGGTAAAACGTTCACGGTTCATGTGGTTTTCTCGAACTCTCGTCTCCCCGGTCCTTCTCGGGCTCTCGTTTTATATTCTCCTCTTCAGAGGAGTACCGCGTCAGCGGGGAGGTGTGTATTCATTTGTTTTTGAACTTTTCGGTTCACGGAAAACGGTTCACGTGTTTTATTATTTGTATTTATCTGATCTCAGTTCTCTGGTTTAAGTCGGTTCACGGCAAACCGTTCACGGTTCACGTGTTCCAGTATTCATGGTTTTCTCTCGGACTCTCGTCACTTCGGTCCTTCTCGGATTCTCGTTTCCTCGGTTTTTCTCGTATTCTCTCTCTCGTTTTTACTTATTAAATTAATTATAGCAATTATCTGATATTGAAGTATAATCATGATGAAGGAGTGATAACATGATCTGGGGAATAATAATACTTTCACTTATATGTATAATCCTGTTTTTAATTCTGTTTCTCAAAGGCATAAAGAAAGTTGAAGTTAAGAGCAATGTGATTGTCAACAGACTGGAAAAGATAGCCGAATTAAGCACCGCAAAACTAACCATAACTCATGTTTTTGAAACTGAGACAAGTGTACTTATGCCGGGAGCATCGAAACATTTCATCCTGATTGTCCCCGTGTCTGTCAGAGGCTATCTAAATTTGAAAAATTTTTCAAATAAAAAGATTGAAGTCATAGATGAAGAAACCTCGAGGAGGGTAAAAGTAACGTTACCCGTTCCTGAACTTGAAATAAGTATCCCCCAGAGCAATATTAAAAATATACAGGTAATAAATCAAAGCGGTTTTTTGGTTAAAACCTTTGGAAACAGGGATATGTTGAGGGTTTTAAAAGAAAATAGTGAAAAAATGGAAAAAGAAGTACGCGAACAGGCCTATGAAAGTGGTATTCTGGAAACGTCCAGAGAAAGTGCCAGGAATTTCTTCCATGGATTCCTTCTTGGAATGGGTTTTGATGAAGTTGTCATACTCTTTGAAGAAAAGAAAGAAGAAATCAAATCAAAATCTGAGATATTCGTTGAAGACTAATATTATTAAGATCGGTTTAATTTTCAAAATTTATCATATGAGTTGATAACATGAAAAAAATCTTACATATTGCATCAAATGATGACTGGAAAAAGGCAAAAGTACTAGGCGAATACAAAACCAATTCCCTTGATACAGAGGGATTTATTCACTGTTCTACTCCAGAACAGGTAGTTGGGGTAGCAAATTATTTGTATAAAGGAAGAAGAGATCTTTTACTTCTTGTAATCGATGAAGAGTTTTTAAATTCTCCGATAAAATATGAAGACCCGGGAAATGGTAAACATTATCCTCATATTTATGGTCCTCTGAATACTACTGCTGTAATAGAAGTGCTGGAATTCAAACCAGATCAAAATGGATTCTTTAGTCTTAAAAATATAGAACAATAGCTATTCCTTTCATGTTAAGCGATTACCATGTATCATAACAATATAAACAATTCATGATAGAAAAATAATGTTTAATATAATGAATTTTGAAAGTGAGTGATTATTATCAAACAGACGGAATTTAATATGGGTAGCTGGATAACATTATCCTGCACAAGAGAGGAAATATTAAACACATTAAAAGAAACAGAGCCTGAAAAAAAGATCAAAGAAGGTTATTTTATTGAAAAAGATGGAAAATTATATAGGGCATTACGTATTCTAAAAACTCTTACCCTGAAGAAATTGGGTAGAAAAGTCAAAAATCCCCACGCAACGTACCAATATACCAAAAATTTTAAAGAGCTTGGCATCGAATTATTACAAGTACAAAAATTGGTTCAAAAGGGCTTTTATTTGGTGCAAGATTCATGGGCGCAGTTTGGGAAAAACAGTTTTTACAAGTTTAACAACCAAGAACCACACAAAGTGAAAGTTAATAGAATTGAGTCAAAACATGGTAGGTTTAGATATTCTGGATATTTTGAATTTACTAAGAATGGGGTAGCACTACAGGACAGTCAAGAATCAGTTAAGAGTGGTGTAGCCATAGTAGTTGAACAATTCATAACCGTAATACCAAGAATAGTGTTTTGTTTCCCTCTGGAAGATATTGATGAATTTCGAGAAACGCTTACAAAGATCTCCAAACAGTTAATGGATTGGTCGGAACAATTTGCTAAAGGAAATGAACCAAGCATGGAACAAATGAAAAAAGCTGAACTTGTTTCGTTGCCTTACTATGAAAGTGCTATGTCAATTCTTGATGGTTTGGCAGCTCAGGAAAGTGCAGGTCGTACTGTTTCAAGGATATATGAACTTTTTGTTTTGCCGATACCAGCTGAAACAAGTAAAAAGTTTTCCGAAAAAGTTCTAAAACAAACAAAACCCGGCTGGAACTTGCTATTTTCCATTCCAGAAAGCATCCCAAAATCGTTTCTGCTCAACGTCAAGGCGAAATCCGGGGCTTCTCGAATATTTATTGTCGAGAGTACAAGAACATTAAAAGATTTGAAAACAATGATTAATATTGCTTATGATCTTAAAACCAAAGAAGAAAAAGGCGAGAATTTTTGCGCAGCTTATATATGCATCAATGCAAATAAATTTTTCGAGTTATTCAGGTTTTTTAACGCTTATAATTCATCCCTTAGATACTATGTAGACAGAGAGAAAATTATGGATATTGAACTAGTAGATTCAGATAATTCTGATTACGAAAGACTTCCAATGTGCATTTCATCAGAGGGTAAATACAAGAATAAATTCATAGATAAAGATACAATAAACAAAAAACTCAAAGAAAAATTCATTGATGGGAACTAACTGGTAACTAAAAATCTCATTATATAATTTCTTCTAAAGCGGGAGATATCATGAAAAGAATAATATTACTTTTGTTTATTTTAGGAACAGTATCTCTAATAGCTACAGATAGTATTGTTTTACCCATATTTTCTATACCTAGATTTGATCTTAAGAATGAGATAGTAGAAGTCTTCTATAATAAAACAGAAAAAAACTCAAAACTTGAAATTACAGTTGTTTTCAAAGATGAAGACCATCCATGCTTTTTAGCAGATATTTTGTACGACTTATATAGATATTTTAAATATGGAAGAATAAAAGATATTGAGACGTTCTTCCTTCACTACAGTTATGATGAATCATTAAAAGGAATCGAGTTTCCAGGAGTATATGCAGGTGATCATCGATTTTCCGATACAAAAGACCTGCACGGATCAGCATATTTTCAAGCTAATGAAGTAGAGTTTATTAATGGTAGACCAATTATCTACATAAACACCTGGAATCACATGTTCGGCATAAAACGTTCTTTTTGCAAGGAAAATGAAATACTGATTAATGATTATCCTGCATCAATAGGAACCAGAGCAGATGCAGAAGTGACGTATTCCTGGAGATATTAACACTTATAGAAAAGGAATTATAATTAAGCATTAATAGATAATTTATGCAGCTTTCCTCAATTCTTTAAATTACAAATACATCTTTTATCCTTTAAAGAAACTCTCTTTTCAAGGGAAGATAATTATTAAGTATATGCTATACTTTGTTGGTTCTTTATAATACAGATCTACAAACAACTGCTGGCTATTCAAGAAGTATTACCTACATTATAAATAACTTTACTTTATAAATAACTTTACTTTGATTTTCTTGCTTTTCTAACGAACAAAACACGCCTAATTAAGAGTGATACAACTTCAAATATCCCGAATCCATAGCTTTGGAAAACTATTCAGGGATTGCAAGTTTTAAAGCAAGCTAGTTTACATCATTTTTTGAAGGAGGCGTAAATAATATGAGGAAATATTTTTGCCTATGTTTAATAGTAATGATGACTCTTATATCTTTCTCAATGGGAAATTCTAATTACGAACCTTTGCCTCAAGAAATCTCCTCAAAGATCGTCATTGGTGATATAACTAAACAGACAATAGGAAATCTTAATTCTGCTGACCTACAATTATCTGAGAGTATAAATTCTTCCTTAAGAGAAGCGTTATTCGCAAATATTAGTGATTACCGTCCATATTTATCAACTGGAAGGGATATTTATTGCTTCGCTGCCCAGACAACACATAATAACGAGGGTAATACATACTTTATATCACCCGAGGGGGATGATAATGCAAACGGAAATAAACAAACGCCCTGGAAAACTCCATACATTTCAGTACAGAAGCTTCAACCAGGTGATACACTTGTCTTTCTTGACGGTGAATATATAATTTCTGAATTCGATGAAATTATGATCATACCAGGGGGAAAAGAGAACGCATGGATAACCTTGAAAGGCGCGGAAGGTAAAATGCCCACCATAATAGGAATAAACGATCTTTATTCCTCTATGATTCTTTCAGATGTTGGATATATAAAGATTGAAAACCTTGAAATTACCTCAAAAAATGGTGCCCCTTTTAGAGATGCCATTAATGCAATAGATGAACCCATTAATAATATTGTTCTCAAGGATCTTTATATTCACCATGTAGACGAATTTGGAGTTAATATAAAAGACGTTTCATGGATGCAAATAATTGATTGTACGATCGAATATTGCGGTTTTGGAAGCATTGGTGGCCCAGAGGCTGAAGCAGGTGGTTGGCGAAATATACTCATTGATGGTTGCAATCTATCGTTCAGCGGACATTACTACATGGGAATTGAAGACAATCCTGATAATCCATATAGTAGACCGGATGGTTTCGGAATAGAACCTTCAAAAGGGCCTATAGAAATACGATATACAACGGTGGAACATAATCTGGGGGATGGACTGGATTCAAAAGCCAACAATACCTATATTCACAATTGTTTGGTTTCAAATAACTACTGCAATGGCATTAAATTATGGGGTGGTAATAGTAGAGTCGAAAATGTTTTAATTTGTGGAACTGGTGATGGCGATCTTGATTCTCCCTGGTGCCCGATTGTAATTTCCTACTGGGGAGAGCCCGGGGCTTCATTTGAACTTATAAATCTAACTGTGGCTGATAATCCCTCCAGACCAAGTTATTCAATGACTGTTCAATATGATTCAGAAGTAGGTATCGAACTTATAATGAAAAACTGTATCTTCGCCGATACTTATGGCGCAATCTGGATAAGAGAAAACACATCGTTGGTTGTTGAGTATAACCATTTCTTCCGACCCTTTGACGAAGTACAAGTAATTGCAAAAGGAAAAGAATATACATCAAAACAAATAATATCTGGAGAACTGGGTCCTGGAAATACTTATGGGAAGACCATTTTCGTAAATCCAAAATGGGGAGCAGATGATTTTGACTATCATCTCAAGCAAAACAGTCCAGCGATAGACTCAGGAACTTCTAATGGAGCCCCATCTGATGATCTTGATGGTATAAAGCGACCACAATTAGAAGCAATCGATAAAGGCTGTTATGAATTCCATTGAGCAGATATTATTGTTTTCTAAAAGTGTAGTACAAATCTGAAAATCTCTATCTCACAATTTTAGTTCTCCAACAACCTCGAGTCCTGCATTTGTTCCTGTGCCACAAAAGATCATTTCGCTTTTATATGTTAAGGATACATTTACTTTAGCGCTTAGAGTTTCGTTAATTCTTCCTTCCATGTTTCCCATCACAGGAGATTTCAATTCGCCTCCATCAGTTCTGAAGGCTTCCACTTTTAGTGTGTAACCTCTTTTATCAAAAATCATTAATACCCTGTCATCCATTATTTTCAGTTCACGCAGCTTTGTTCCATTATATGTTGCGAATCTGTATAGTTTTCCCGAACTAAAAAGCCCTACTATAAAACCTGTAAAACTCCTTCCCAACCAGGGAATGGTAGCAACAGAAACCATCAATGATGATTTGTCCAGCTCAAAATGATTTGACTGAAGCCATATCCAGGCTGATGGAAAAGACTTTCCCCAATCCTTTTCTATGTATCCTTTTCCTCTCTCAAAATCGATAACTTCTGAGTTCAATTCGAGCTGTCCCTTTAGATCGTGATCCATGCTTACTACGCCGTGATAGCATTCCATAAAGGGAACATAAGAATACCAGCCCATGGCGCCAGGAGAAATAATAGAAACAGGCCATGGATGTTTATTTTCAAAAAAGACTTCTCCCTTTATTGACAAAGAAGACTTATCCACATGAATATTTAAATGATCACCATCAAAGACATTTCCATCTATGGACACTTTGAATTTGTTCCTGTCCGCCTTGAAATCATCAAATAAATACTGCACATATTCAGTCTTATTACTTCCATCAATAAACTGAATGAAAGAATGTGAAGAAGTTATCGATTCACCAATAGAAACGCCAGGAATAAGAGCTATAGTTCTTTTTTTATCTTTCGTTGCTAATTTGAAATACCATCCTTCAAAGAAATTATTCTGTTTTTTGAATCCATGATATACCTCGGGTTTGAAAATCGCCAATTATAAACATCCCTTTCAACTGATCTTAGCCTTTGAACTATGAAAAATATCAGATTAATGCAAGTATACTTTAAACACTTATTTTTTTCTCATGTCTTACTGCTACAATCGTCTGTATAATTGAAGCTATATTCTTGAAAGAGACAGTTTAATGAGATTCAAACGATGGCAATAAGCAAAAAAACAAATTAAAATCACTAAATGGATGGCACGTATAATGGCAATAGCAATAATCGTATTTGGTCTTCCTTTCTACTTTGTATACGGTAATCCATTACCCTTAATTAATCCTGATTATAAATTGTACGACAGCGTATGGCTAACAGTTTTTCCCTTGATGTTTATAGGGATCGCA
>CAYTVB010000067.1:0-2279 GCA_964441735.1 uncultured Thermotogaceae bacterium | reverse complement strand
ATTGTACGACAGCGTATGGCTAACAGTTTTTCCCTTGATGTTTATAGGGATCGCACTGGGATGGAAATATGAAAAATTTGGAGGATATCTTGTCACCATACCAATAGTAGCAGGTACCGCTTTCAGTCTGATAAAAATAAAAGGATTCGGAATCCACATTTTTGTACCTCTTATAGTAAGAGTCCTGTATCTCATAACCGGATACAATAAAAGACATTAATTATATCCCACGCATATAAAGCATTTTAATTCTCTGAAGTTATTAATGTTCCATACAAGACAGTAACAGAAACAATGAAGCAGTTATTCCTGAACTTTCTCAACTTATGTTTCTAAACCCTGTTAATTTTCTTTTCAACCTATTTATGCACTAGTTCGAGTTTTATTTATCAATTTTTTTGAGAACGGAAATGCTAGTTACCTTAGAATAAACATCCTGATTTACTTGTCATTTTATTGCGTAAGGTATAAAATAATTATACTATATGCTTAAAAATGACAAATAAGAAGGTAATAAAATGTTGCTTGACTCTTTTTTTGAAGAATATCCGGTTTTTTCAACAAAAGAACTTAAAAAATATCTTATAAAGACAAACGCTGCAAATGTTGAAGATTACAGAATTCTACTGAACTATCATATTAAAAAAGGTAGGATACTCAAAGTATGTCGTGGCCTCTACGCAGTAGTCCCTTTAAATATACCTGCAAGTAGTTACATACCTGATTCTTTTTTGATCGCAGGAAAACGAACTGAAGATGCCGTATTGGGCTATCACACAGCTCAGGAATATTATGGAAATGCTTACGCTCAATTTAACACACGTATTATACTTACTTCTAAAAACATCAGACTTATTAAATTCAGAGGTGTTAATTATAAACCTATCAAACCACCTAAAGCTCTTGTGAGAAAATCTAAAGAAAGGTTTTTGGTAAACAATATCGACATAAGAGGTCAAATAATTAGAATAACCAGAAAAGAGAGGACCTTTGTTGATATGCTGGACAAAATAAATCTGTGCGGAGGAGTTGAAGAAGTTTGGCGCTCTTTGCAAATGACAGAATACATTAACACTAATGAACTCTTTGCATATCTAGAAGAGCTCGAAAATTCTGTTACAGCTGCCAAAGTAGGGTTTTTCCTGGAAAGAAATATCGGGATCATAAGAAACAACAAGGATTTTCTAAGAAAACTGGAAAAGTTAAAGCCTTCATCAATATGCTATTTTAACCGGTCTAGAAACCAGCACACCAAGGTTTCAAAAAAATGGAATCTTGCAATCCCTGAGTACGTATGGAACGAGGAGTGGGAAGAAATATGAGATTGTCAATAGAGAGCCTTAATAAGTTTTCAAAAAATACAGGTTTTAGACCAGAAATCCTTGAAAAAGTATCAATTTTACTATCCTGGCTTGATAAGGCAACCAAAAACTCAAAATCGGAATATCAATGGACACTCAAAGGAGGAACAGCAATAAACCTCTTCTTTTTTGATTTACCCAGATTATCCGTTGATATAGATATAAATTTTCTTGGGTGTATTGATAGAAAAGAGCTTGATTTAAAAAGAGAAGATTTTGAGAATGATGTTCAGAATATTTGTCTTGAAGAAAATCTTTCAATAAGAAACAAAAGATCCTCTGAAGCCGCAACTTCCTATTCTTTAAGATATGACAGTGTCATGGGTGCAGGAGGAAATTTAAAAATTGATGTTAGTTATATGTTCAGACTACCATTGTATAAAAATGAATTTTTAAAAGCAAAATATGAATTTTTCCAATCAGTAAAATCAGTTCCAGTAATGAATAGAAATGAAGTTTTTGCAACAAAACTGACTGCTGCATTTTCAAGAAATGCTACAAGAGACCTATTTGACATAAGCCAATTCGTAAAAAATATTGAATCCTTTGATTTAGAGAAAATTAGATTGGGATTCATATTATTTGGTGCAATGAACAGAAAAAACTGGCTTGAAATAAATAGAGAAAAAATATCAATCAGCATTCAGGAAATAGAACAACAATTAATCCCCCTACTGAAGGAAAATCTATCTGAAGCTGATAAAGAAATACTTCATAAAGACATCGAAACATCTATCAAGAGAGTAAAGGACATTCTTTTTCCTTTTACAGATAATGAGAGAGAATTTTTAAGAGAATTAAATGAAAATGGTGAGATCAAACCTGAACTTCTTACCATCAATGATGATTTGATCAAAAAAATAAAAAACCATCCTCAACTAAAATGGAAAGCATTAAATGTGAAAAAATACTTTGATA
>CAYTVB010000066.1:0-9475 GCA_964441735.1 uncultured Thermotogaceae bacterium | reverse complement strand
TTGTGGGTTGTACGGCAAAAACACGTTCAGCGTCCATCGTCCAATCGTCCATCGATAAACCATCTGATGCTCGAAAAGTGACGCTTGTAGTCACTCACTGCGTTCGTTCAAGAGGCTCTGACAGAGCTTTCAAAAATCGAGATCAGAGAACCGAGATCAGAGATCAGAAAAACCTTAAAAAATGAGAAGGACCAAAGTGATGAGAATCCGAGAATAACCATAAAAATCGAGTATAGGGTCTAGAGTTTAGGGTATAGGTAAAACCAGAAAATTACCAAACCCAAAAATCGAAAAGCCTATAGAAAAACATGTCCATGGTCCTTCACTCTAAACATAGAGAACAGAGATTGGTGATCAGAGATCAGAAAAAACATTAACATGTGAAAATTTTTATGAATGTGAGGTAAGACTGATTTTAAATAGTTTTTTGCATTTTTTGATATTCTTTGGTGGTTTTGAACAGTCTAAATACTAAATATGTTTTCTTTACAAATATCCTTACTTTAGTTACTTATAATCTCAAAACAAAGTATCAAAATCATTTTTGTTTTCTATTTTTCCTTCATTTGCTTTTTTAACCAATTCTTTTACCTTCATTTCTATTATATCTCTTATTTTTCTAAAAAACTCTAAAGGTTTACCTACTGGGTCTTCGAGATCCCATTCCATTGATATTTTCGAATGAACATAAGGACACTCGACTTCGCAACCCATGGTTACCAAAACATCTACTTTTTCTGGTATATCCTTTAATAATTTTGGATTCTGGCTACTTATATCTATTCCTTCTTCATCCATCACTTTTACTGCATTATGATTGACCTTACCCGCAGGTACTGTACCTGCGCTGTAAACTTCTAAAATGTCTTGTCCATAATATTTGGCAAAGCCTTCAGCCATTTGACTTCTGCATGAATTTCCTACACATACAAATGCTACACTATATTTCATAAGACCATCTCCTTTAGACAATTTTCTATAACAATTCTACAAGATTTTTACAGGAATACTTTTACAGAGATGTGGGCATTCAGTCAACTCAATGTACTGATTTAATGACGAATCATTTATTTAAAATAAATATAAATATTAATGTTATTTAAGAATTGTATAGCATCGCAACTGAAGAAGTCTTCGTGATTAAGCATACAATGATAAAATGTATTGAATAAATAAAAATAACAAAATAGGGACGGCCAACCGCTTGCCGTCCCAATTTTAGGGGGTTACAGCAGCGCATATACATCAATTACAACAAAAATGTTCCTGAAAAACATTTTTGTTGTTCTATATATATAATATCAGTAATGGTTAAATTATCAAAACAAATAAATATCAATAAATTTAAGTCGAAAAATTTCTCGTAGCAAATAAAAAAAGAATTTATATTGTTTTTATAACTTGCGTTTTAAATTCATGGAAAAAATCATAATTTAAGTAGAAAAAACTTGAAGAAGTTTTGATATAAAGGGCAAGAGAATTATCTCTTGCCCTTAGTGCATCAGCTCTTAAGCTGTGCAAATAAATGAGCTTACCACCCACACAAACATTTTACAACTTCATTCTAAAAAAACCAAACAATTTATAAAGATCATGCTTATTACTTAATGGCTGCTCTAAAAAGGGAACAAATTAAAAAACAAATATATTATAAATTTATCGGATATGCTTTTACAGCTTTATTTTGCTATACAGCTAAAAAAGATTAAAACTTATAGAATCACTGATTTTGTAATGCTAAAAAGATATCGTCTTAAGC
The DNA here is from genome assembly GCA_964441735.1 of uncultured Thermotogaceae bacterium. Classification (GTDB taxonomy): domain Bacteria; phylum Thermotogota; class Thermotogae; order Petrotogales; family Kosmotogaceae; genus JASMTM01. The sequence goes on along the minus strand of CAYTVB010000066.1, from coordinate 7,716 downwards.
TCTAATAAAATGTAATGTTTGTTCTGTTCATCTTCAATCATATCTGCTGCCTGTTTCGCCAGCTGAATGTTTTTTTCCATTAAGTCTTGGTTCTTTTCGACCATATAAGCCCTTGCAAGAGCTTCATAACCAAAAGTAAGGTCTAATCCACCAATTTCATTTTTTTTACAGTATTTCAATGATTGTTTTCCATGGTATAGGGCACTCTCAGACATATTGAGTAATGAATAAACTCTGGATATTTGCCATCTCCCCTTGCCAGTTCAACTGGAGTACCACCTACTCCTCAGTGAAACCGGGATGTGTGAGAAGTATGTATCATCATAAGGTCTTCCTCTTTCGTTCTGTCATTCTTGTCGATAAGATCCCATGTTAGATTGAAATTTTCTATTGCCTGCTTCTTATGCCATTCTTGCTCAGTAAGTTTATTAGAATCCATATAAAACACTCCTATCCATTATTATAATTAGATTATTCGATATACTTAGATCTGAATTAACTTTTATAAAGCTTTTCATAATATTTGGCTATGTTTTCAATGCTAAAATTATCAAAAACTGTTTGTCTTCCTTTTTCAGCAATCTCTCTGAGCTTTTTAGGTTTAAAACTATCTAAAACACTAAGAACTTCCTCTTTAATGCTATCTGCTGTATCGGTATTTATTAAAAATCCATTTTCACCATTCTTTATATATCCTTTAACACCTCCACGTTTTGGAGCAAATATTAAAAACCCCGCAGACATGGCTTCAAGAATAGAAATACCAAATTCTTCTTTATAACTTGAACTAACATACAAATGGGGTTTTTCATTAATTAAATTCATCATTATCGAGTTTTCAAGACATCGAATTATACCGTTTTTAAGAGCCCCGGTTAGAGCAACTGTTCCTAATTCCTTCAAATCATTTATATTTCTTCTTATTTCTTCAAATACTTCCTTTTCATTAATATCGGGATTCTCAATATTGCCACCGATCAATACAAGATTGTATTCATTCGAAAGTTTAGAACTACTCCATGCTTTAGCTAAAAGATGTTGCCCCTTAATTGACTCAAATCTTCCAACATTGATGATTAATGGTTTTTCCTTTAAACTATTATCGCTCAGGTGAAATTCAAGTTTTCTATCTGTAAGAGAATGATAGATTTCTGGCATAACTTCAAATTTATGACAGGTTCTGTTGAATTCAACACCTTCAGGAATTTTTTCAAGTATGTCCTTATGCTCACTCAAGTATATTTCAGGAAAATATTTATAAATTTCTACTTTAGAGTTATCAGTTCCTATTCCAATTAATCTATCTGCCAATTTTATAATTTCTTCTGCAGCATTCAATCTACTCAGCATATTACAAGCATTTTCAAGACCCACATTGGCAAGTTTGCCTTCTGCGTTAATCATCTTTATGTGTGGATCTGTTGTCACCGAAAAATATACTTTATGATTAAGTTCTTTCGATGCTTCAGCAGCTGTTAACGATGCGTGATCTGAATATCGAAGGTGAGCAATTTGTCTATCCAGTGATGCCAATTTCAACACCCTGGTAATAATACGCTTAATATGTGAAAATTCTTCAATAAATTCATTTTGGTTTGATGAAGTTATATACAAAGGAATTCTCAACAGAGCATGATGTTCTGCAATGGCTTCGTATATACCCCCACTATGAGGCTTAACAACTGGGAGTACACCAATCGTGATTAAATTCATTCTTTTTGCAAGTTCATTACCAAGAGCGATAAGAAAGGTCGTCAATCCTCCTGTGTTATTCTTTCCAGACATAGAAGGGTCTCCATAAAACATGAACTGCAGCACAGTAGTTGCAGAATCATCAATGATGTTTTTTAGAAAATTCGATAATTCCAGCCACTGGCAGAATAGAGAGGAATTATTGCAGTTCTTTGTTACTTTATTCTTATCAAATTCATAAAGATTGTCTTCTAAGAAAAATCTCAGTGCTGGATTGTTTTTAGAGATCTTGGTAAATAACGAACTTATATACGGTAAAAAACTGCTTTTTTTGAATAATGAACAGTAATCTGAAAATGCAAGAATTAAATCTGTTTCTATTTTGTCGGCAGCAATTTTTTTTATGTCTTCTTCACTCAAAATATCAATGTTGGAAAGCATTGCAACTTTTAACAATGATTCAAGTAACCTCTTATTATTTGTTTCTGACCATTTGCTCTTTAAGATATTACGTAGAAGTTCCTCCCAGGAATTATCATCATCTACAAGCGATCCTAACAATCTTCCCAAAGCGAAATCTGTAAAATAAGATCTTCCAATAAGTGCAATCAATGATGTTGCTTTATCAGTAGTTATTTCTGGATTCCTTTCTAAAGTCTGTAATAATGCGAACAGTTCAGGTTCTGTACCAGATTTGACAACCTGTTCGAGATTTTCAACATTATTTGTAGAAACCTTGTAGTGTAAACTTCTTCTTAATATGTTTTCTGTTTTCTCAGTTCTTAATAATTTGTGACCATCTCTGAAATATTTGTGATAAAGAAGTATAGACAGTTCATCATTAACAAAAGATATTTTTCGTTTCTTCTTTGAATTTCCAGATGGTTTTTCACCAGGATTTTTTTTCATAAAAAAATTTTATCATGTATATGTAATAATCAATATGAGAAAACAGACAAAAACCAGTGAATACAGGGTATGTATGATAGTCTTTAAGCAAAAACTTGTTAAAATATATTGTCCATATTTACTCTTGAGTTGAACATCGTTATTTATTTTAAAACTACAAATGGAGGAGTGTTTAGTGATACCAGAATTGCTAGGTTGGTTAAATATTATACTTCTGAGCTTTAACTCTGCTCTATTTATTTTTAGAATTATGGTCAGGTTGAGAATAAATGAAATAACAAAAAAAAGAATAGGTAAAGCTCTTTTTTACTTCAGAAAAATACATCCCTGGACAGGTGGAATACTGCTTATTACATCTTTTTTGCACGGTTACCTTGCTCTAAATTACGATTTTGCAATTCATACAGGGACGCTGGTATTTTTTGGCATATTGGCTCAGTTTATAGTCTTTATATTAGGTAAAACTGTCAAGCGTTTCAAATATAAATGGATCAGAGTACATGGATTGTTGATGTTCCTAACATGGATATTTGTATTGGTTCATTTGATCTCTCCATGGTCACTTTTTCTACCCATTATATAGATTCACAGAATAAATATTTGTCATGACAGTTTTCTAATCGAAAATACTTAATGGTACAAAGATATATATTTGAGGAGTTAGTATTATGGCAAAAAAAGTTGATTTGAAGAAATGTTTTAAAGTTTACTATAGTGCGAAAACAGTCCCGGAGATTGTAGATATTCCAAACTTCAAATTTCTTTCTATTGAAGGCAGTGGTTCTCCAGAATCTGAGGAATTTCAACATGCTGTTGAAGCGATATTTTCGGTTTCATTTAAAATAAAATTCATTTCAAAAAAAGAACTTAATTACGATTATGTTGTCATGCCTCTGGAAGGATTATGGTGGACAGAAGATATGGAAAATTTCAAAAAAGGATTAAGAGATATTTGGAAATGGAAGTTGATGATATTGCAACCCGAGAGAATAACCCAGTCAATCATCGATAAAGCCATACATGAAGTAATTGACAAAAAGGCTATGAAAGAAATTGAATTAGTTAATTTTATTGAATACGAGGAAGGTCAGGCTGCACAAATATTGCATGTTGGACCCTTTTCTTCAGAAGGTAATTCCGTGGAAAAACTACATAGGTTTATAAACAACAACCAGGGAGAATTTGATGGTCATCTTAATAAACACCACGAAATATATCTTAGCGATTTTAGAAGAGTAGAACCTGACAAAATGAAAACAATTTTGAGGCAACCTTTTACCAGTAAAGGCACAGCATAATTAACTTATGCAACAAAATGCGAAGATATTTTGAACATGATAATTTAAAAAGTTGACAGAGAACTATATGATACCTTAAGATATACATCTTGAATTGAATTTGTTGGTACTGGTGATAGAATCATTACAAAACCCTAAGGCAATGGTGAATTATATGAATAATTACGCTGTAATCACTGCGGATATTGTAAAATCCAGAGAACAGAACACCTTAAGAGAAGAAATCGCAGAAAAAATCGAGAAATTCAATTGTCCTGATCTTGCTATACCCTTTTCGGTTTCTAGAGGAGACGAACTTCAAGCAGTGCTAAAAAAGCCATACAATATCTCAAGGATAATTAGAAGATTAAGATACTTCGTTAAACCATTGAAGCTCAATGTCGGAGTTGGCATTGGTGAAATAAATGAAAATGAACTTAAAAACGCTCATTCTTCGTGGGATTTAACCGGGAAAATCTTCATAAAAGCAAGAGACGCTCTGGATATTGCAAAAGATAGCAGGTTATACATAACATTTATTAAAACAGAAAGTGAGCTTGAAAGCATTTATCTTAACACGATTTTTCTGCTTCTTGATTCTATGGAATCTGAATGGACGGAAAAGCAATGGGAAGCTGTGCATACATACGAGAGTAAAGGCACCTATGAGAGAGCTTCAAAATTGTTAGGAAGCACAATACAAAATATACAGCAACATTGTAGTAACGCAAAATGGAATATTGTAGCTGAAGCAGAAAAAAAGCTTGAGTTATTGCTAAAAAAGCATTCTTAATAGCAATTGCGTTTTTAAAGCTATTTTGCTTTAATTTCATTATTTCAACTTATTTGGCTTTAATATGGTTTTTTAACTTGATTAACTTGAAACATCTGGAGGTTTTTATGATTCCTTTGGGATTAACTATTTTAGCTCATGTGTTAACTGATTTTGTCTTTCAAACCGACACCATAGTGGAAAACAAGAATGAACTTAGATTATCGGGGTTGTTTTATCACTGGTTGGTAACTTTTCTTGTTTTGATAATATTTCTCATTCCCTTCGAATTGTCAACAACTCTTCAATTTGCGCTAATTATATCTGTGATACATATTTTTGTGGATATAATAAAAACGATGTTTGTAAGAGGAAACCATGCAAAAAGGGGATTATTTGCTCTTGTTTTAGATCAATTTATCCATCTGGTGACTATTGCCTTTGTTATTCCACTATTCAATTTTAATGTAACAAATATTTTTTTAAGGATAACAAGGGGTATATCTGAGTATTCTGGAATAAATCTTAGTCAGTTACCTGTTGAAAGAATTATACTTACATCAATAGTTTATCTTTATGTAGTCTTTGGTGGAGCTGTATTTATGAGAAAGCTTTTTGATTATATCTATAGAAACGATACGGAAACTGTAAAAGATACCTTCAGATCCGCTACAAAAATAGAAAACGTGAAAACAGGCAGGGTAATAGGGATTTTCGAACGAATAATTGTTCTTACTCTTTTTATAACAAACAACATATCTTCAATTGCCTTCGTCATAGCTGCAAAGTCATTAGCAAGATTTAAAAATCTCTCAGATAAAGATTTTGCTGAATACTATTTAATAGGCACTCTTGCGAGCGTTCTTATTGCGATGCTTGGTGGTTTAATTCTAGTTAGTTTTTAAGATCAGGAAACTATAAAATAATTAAACAAAGACGATCAGGATTTGTTTTTGTCCACTATAAAGTTATCATTAAGCAGAATTGCCAGATCTTTTTCTTCCCATTGAACAGGTACATCCATTATTACATCACCTTCTTCGGCGAAGGGAGCATCTCTTTTTGTTGGATCTATCAGAGTTATCTTTCTTTCTGTTTCAAGTTCCCTCAACCAGTACTCCCAGTGTTGTTCAGTTTCTGGACCCAATGTAGACGATCTTGTTTGAAATGCTCTCTCAATACGAGCGTTTAGATATTCCATAATCTCCTCCTTCTAATGGACTACTCTTATTATAACCTCTCAGAGTCATTTTTATAAGAAAATCTCATATGAATAATTTAGTTCCATTTGCAACTATTACATGCTATTATATTTTGAAAAAAATCATGAGGTGCACTATGAATAGACAAAAAATGTTAAATAATGAAAGTGTTGGCAGATTAATGTTAAAGCTTTCATTACCTGCCACAATAGGAATGCTGGTTCAATCTCTTTACAATTTTGTTGATACCATCTTTGTTGGTCAGGCTGTTGGTCCCCTTGGAATTGCAGGTGTTACAATTTCATTCCCCGTACAGATATTCGTAATGGCTTTTGCCATGCTAATAGGTATAGGGGGAGCTTCGATTATTTCCAGAAGTCTTGGAGCTGATGAAAATGAAAAGGCGAATCATACTGCAGGTAATGTGATAGCTGTTGTACTCTTTTTTGGTGTATTAATGGCAGTAGCCGGGATAGTATTCCTTGAACCATTGATTAAGCTTCTTGGAGCCAGTGAAACTATTTTGCCCTACGCATCAGATTATCTAAGCGTTATTCTTATAGGTACAATTTTCTTTTCCTTTGCTATGGCTTTAAACAATGTAGTTAGAGCTGAAGGAAATGCGAAAGTTGCCATGTATACAATGCTAATTTCCGCAATTTTAAATATTGTGCTTGATCCAATATTCATAATAACTTTTAATATGGGAGTAAGAGGAGCTGCCATAGCCACTGTAATTGCGCAATCCACTACTTCTATATACCTTTTATTTTATTTTCTTAAAGGAAAAAGCATTTTAAAAATTGAGCCCAGGTACTTGAAACCAGATAAAGTAATACTAAAAGAAGCATTTGCAATTGGTTCATCGGCTTTCGCGAGACAGATAGCTGGAAGTATTCTTGGTATTTTGCTAAACAACATGCTGGTAAGATATGGCGGTGACATTTCTGTTGCAGTATTTGGAGTAATAAACAGATTATTTATGGTTTTTCTCATGCCAATGTTAGGAATTAATCAGGGATTTATGCCCATTATGGGATTTAGCTATGGCGCTAGAAAATTCGCCCGGGCTGTTAAATCGGTGAAACTTGCTTTATTTTGGTCTACTCTCGTTTCTATCTTTGCCTTTGTAGTAATTTATCTATTTCCAGAAGCCCTGCTTGGTCTTTTTAGTCAGGATGAAGAGTTGCTGAGAAGGGGAGTGGATACAATAAGAATTGTAGGATTGTTGTTACCCTTTGTCGGATTCCAGGTTATTGGTGCAGGCATGTTTCAAGCCCTTGGAAAAGCCATACCTGCACTATTACTTTCCATGTCACGGCAAATACTATTTCTGATACCACTTGTTTTAATTCTTTCACAACATTTTGGACTTAATGGAATCTGGTTTTCTTTTCCAATAGCAGACTTCCTGGCATTTAGCGTTACCTTTTTCTTCTTTTTAAGAGAAATGAAAATATTCAAGAGACAAATGCCACTGCAGGAGGAAAAAGCAACATGAAAGAAGCTCTTCAAGACGTCTCAATTGGAAAACAGATTTCTTTGCTATATAGAATAACTCAGTCTTATCTGGATAAAAAACTTATGCATTTTAGCACAGGAAGTGGACAATTCTTTTTTTGAAAAGGCTTTTCAAGAAAAATGGAATTACACAAAACGAGCTTTGCAAGGAATTAGAAATTGACAAAGGGACTACCGCGCGAGCAATAAAAAAGCTTGTAGAACATGAATTTATCATTGCAAAACCTGACCGAGAAGATAAAAGAAAAAGAAGAATTCATACGATTACTTAAAAAGGCAACAATAAATCTCAACTTTGACAGCTAGAAATCCAAAAACAGCCAAACAAGCGAAAAATTGAAAA
>CAYTVB010000065.1:0-9532 GCA_964441735.1 uncultured Thermotogaceae bacterium | reverse complement strand
GAGGCCCTTCAGATAATCAAGTTTCTTTATTGCGCCCTGCAAATCGCCTATCCCATCACCGTTGCCATCAGCAAAAGATCGTAAACATACTTGATATATGAGAATAGTGTTTTACCTCCCTTGTAGGTTTATGTAGATCAATTATAGCAAGATAGAATTATCATTATTATGATAAAATTATCACTACCGGAGGTGAATAAATGTATATAGAAAAAATCGTTTCAAAGGGCGAAGAAATGGATGCCAGTGATATTCATTTGACAGTCGATGAAAATATAATGTATCGCGTGGATGGTGAGCTGATTCAGGATGAAGATTTTGTTGTTGAAAAGCAGGCTATGGACAAAGTCATTGACGAACTGCAATCAATGTCAAAAAGACAACTCAAGAATGTTGATGATAAAGAAATTGACTTTTCCTTTGGCTTCGGTGAATCAAGAATTAGAGGTAATTTATATTTTTGTGATAAGTCTCCAGTAATCGCTTTGCGTATAATACCAAGAGAAATCAGAACAATAGACGATCTTGGTTTACCCAAGCTGTTTAAGGAATTCTGTGAGCCTGATAAAGGGTTGGTTCTCGTTGCAGGGCCTACGGGGAGCGGTAAGTCAACAACCCTTGCTGCCATGCTTGAATACATAAATGTAAGAAGACAGGTTCATATGATGACTATAGAAGATCCTGTAGAATATGTATTTAAAGGAAAAAAGGCTCTGGTTCATCAACGTGAATTGGGTGGAGACACTATTTCTTTTTACAATGGTTTGAAGTATGCTATGAGAGAGGATCCCGATGTTATTCTTGTTGGCGAAATGAGAGACTCAGAAACGATGGAACTGGCGATGACCGCTGCTGAAACAGGACATCTGGTTTTTTCGACAATCCACACTAATTCCGCTGCGACAACGCCTGAACGTGTTGTAGGGGTTTTCCCTCCCCATCAACAAAATCAAATTTCCATGCAGCTAGCAAATACATTGATAGCAGTCATTTATCAAAGACTACTTAAAAGGAACGATGGAAAGGGTAGAATACCTGTCATAGAAATCATGGTGGTTAATCAGGCCATTAGAAATCTTATCAGAGAGCAGAAATTCCACCAAATTGATTCCATGATGCAGGCCGGCGGAAAATTGGGCATGGTAACCTTTGATGACGCTTTATTGAAAGTATATAGAAACGGTATTGTCAGTAGAGAACAGGTAAAAGCTTTTGCCAGAGATCCCCAGAGCATTTCCAGGAGGTTAATTTGATGGATCTAGATAAGATTGTAAAAAGTTTCACTGAAAAACTAAAGGAGGTAGAGACAGAACTATCAGATCCTTCTGTGATATCTGACAGCGATAGATTAAAAGAGTTAAGTAAAGAACACTCCAGGCTCAAGACAATTTCTCAGATTTACAATGAATTGAAAAGCAAAGAAGAAGAAATTGAAAGCTGGAATGAATTGCTGGCTGGAGCTTCAGAAGATGAAGTTCAGGAAATAAAGCAAACAATTGAAAACCTTGAAAAGGAGCACAAAAAGCTTGAGATTGATCTAAAGCTTCTTCTCGTACCAGATAGAAACAGCGATCGAAATACTATAGTTGAAATTCGTGCAGGAGCAGGAGGAGAAGAAGCAGCACTGTTCGCCGGTGATCTGTACAAAATGTACACGCGTTTCGCAGAAAACCGGGGATGGAAGGTTGAATTGATCAATTCCAACGAAACCGATCTTGGCGGCTTCAAAGAAGTAGTCTTTCACATAAAAGGGAAAGAAGCTTATACAATCATGAAATATGAAAGTGGTGTACACAGAGTTCAAAGGGTTCCAGAAACTGAATCGGGAGGCAGAATACACACTTCAACTGCAACGGTTGTTGTTCTTCCTGAAGCGACTGAAGTTGATGTTGAGATTAATCCCTCTGACTTAAGAATAGACACTTATAGAGCTTCTGGAGCGGGCGGACAACACGTTAATAAAACTGATTCAGCGGTCAGGATAGTACATCTTCCTACCGGGATGACTGTAGCTGTCCAGAGCGAGCGATCACAGCATCAAAACAAACAGAAAGCAATGGACTTCCTGAGAGCGAAATTATACGATAAAAAGGTTAGAGAACAGGATGAAAAGCTTTCAAATAGAAGAAAGACTCAAATAGGCACAGGAGATCGAAGTGAAAAAATCAGAACCTATAACTTTCCGCAGAACAGAATAACAGACCACAGAATTAACTTCACCACACATCGTCTGGAAGATGTTTTGAATGGAGAACTTGATGAAATCGTGGAAAGCCTTACCGAGGAAGAATTAAAGCTTAAACTTCAGAAATTGCTTGAAGAGGTCAATAGTTAAAAAAGCCGGGTTTTGCCCCGGCTCACAACATTTCAACATTAATTTTATCAACCAGTTCTTTAACATCATTGTATTTACACAATTCAGTTCCAGAAGTCAATGTAGCAGCTGTACTTGCAGCACCAGCCATCTTGAGGCAGTACTCTGGTTCACTACCCATTTCCCTGAACATACAATAGATACCCAGGAAGGTATCTCCAGCTCCAACGGCGCTATTAACTTTAACTTCGGGAACTGTTACCCTGTATATTGAATCTTCAATAAAACAAATAGCCCCTTCTTTTCCCATGGTAAGGAGGATTTCTTTTAATGAATATTTTTTGGCTGTATTATTTAAGGATTCGATTATCGCTTTCTCGGTACTCGGCTTTTTATCTAAAAGCCTTGAAAACTCATGCAAGTTTGGTTTTATACCCCATGGTGAGGCCTTGATTCCATTAAGCAAGAGTTCATTATCTGCATCCAGATATACCTTTGCCTCCATTTCATTGGCTTTGTTTACTATCCTGTAGTAATAGTTATCAGGCAAACCTTCCGGGATGCTTCCTGAGATTATTAGGCAATCTCCTTTTCTTAACAGCGTTTCGATATTTTTGAGAACCTTTTTTTCTTCAATGTTGTCAATAGAAGGCCCTGGCACACTAAATCTGTACTGAGTTTCATTCGATTGCAGAATGATATTTGTTCTGGTATTTTTATTAAGGTTTACTGTAGAATATACAACACCTTCTTTGTCCAGCATTTCCATAATTTGCTTACCGGTATCGCCTCCCAGAAGGGTTATAGCCACAGAATGTCCTTTCATTTCGTTTATTGCTCTTGAAATATCAATTCCCTTCCCGGCAGGATAATCCATGATGTTATTTACCCTGATGGTATCGTCTTCTTTAAGCGAATCTATGAAAAAATATCTGTCAAGACATGGATTCATGGTAAGGGTTAAAATCATTTATTGACCTCTTCTAAACATCTCTGTTCTATCTTCATCCTGCTGTATTTTTAAGAATCTGTGTTTGGCTTCTTCTGCCATTTTTTCAAGAATGCTCTCCAGATCGCTTGTTTTAAAAAGCTCTTTCACTTTTTCAAGCAGAGGTTTTTCGAAATAGTAGGGTTTTTCGTTTTCGGGAGTAAAAACGATATGTTCAATGTTTCTTTTCTTGAGATCAATCTCGAGTCTTGTTAGAAATTCATAAACATGGTCTATAAAAACATCACCGACTTCAGATTTGGTTTTGGCTTCGTTCAGTTTTTCCCGGTATTCATGTTCCATTTGGTTGTAATGCTTAATAAAAGAAAGTTTTTCACCCATACTGACACCTCCGTTGGAATAATCTTTAAAACCTTTCTATTGCGAAATTTACGTAAGCCATAGAAACTATCACAGCTGTTTCGACACGTAGGATTCTTTTTCCAAGTGTCATTAACTCTCCTATTTTTTTTAACTCCTTGATTTCTTTCTGATTAAAGCCGCCTTCCGGTCCAACAATAATTCTTACTTCGGAGCTATTTGTCAGTTTTTCGATTATTGTCTTGGGCTGTACGCCATGCGGATCAAGAATCAAGTCGAAAGTATTTGTAGCTCCTTTGAGAGAACTGGTTATCTGGAACTTTGGAAAAAAGGGATTAATGCATTGTTTTGACGCTTCTTTGATCACCTTTTCTATTCTTTTTGTCTTTTTGTCATCAAACCTTGCTACTGAGCGGTTCGAGTGAAAAATCTCTATATTGTCTACTCCAAGCTCGGGTGCCTTTTCAATAGCAATTCTTAATGCAGGCCATTTTGTGGCAGCAATTGCCATAGTAACGATTTTGTTATCGTGTTTTACCCTGTTCTTTTCAATGATCTTACCTTCAGCTTCTTCTTTTCTGACGTTTGTTAATTCAAATTTGTAGATATTGCCCTTTCCATCGAGTCCCAAAAGCTTTTCGCCAATACGGGCTCTTGTAACCTTGAGATGGTGTGTTTCTGTCTTATTTAATTTTACATTATCTTTGTCTGGCAATACATAGTATGCATTGGCCACTTAGCCGATAACCTCCGTACCCATATATGGTATAAGCGCTTCGGGTACATCGATGCGACCGTCAGATCTTTGATAGTTTTCGACTATTGCGATTAATGTTCTACCAATGGCAAGACCTGAACCGTTCAGTGTGTGGACATATTTGATTTTATTGTCTTTATCTCTAAATCGCGTGTTGCAGCGCCTTGCCTGGAAGTCTTCTACATTGCTACATGAGGAAATCTCTTTATAATCTGAATAAGAAGGTAACCATACTTCAACATCGTAGGTTTTTGCAGATGCAAAACCCAGATCTGCTGAACACAGTGTTACTACCCTATATGGAAGTTTTAGTATTTTAAGGACCTTTTCAGCGTGAGCGGTTAGTTCTTCAAGTGCGTTATATGATTCTTCAGGTTTTGTAAACCATACAAGTTCAACCTTATCAAACTGGTGAACTCGAACCATTCCACGAACATCTTTTCCGTGACTACCTGCCTCTCTTCTATAGCATGGAGTATATGCAGCATACTTGAGGGGCAATTTATCCAATTCAAGAATTTCATTCTTGTGCTGTGCCACAAGTGGTACCTCAGCTGTTGGAATAAGGAACATGTCGTCCGGATCGGTACGAAATGCTTCTTCTTCAAATTTTGGAAGTTGACCGGTAGAAAGCATGGTTTCCCTGGTTACTATATGAGGAGGCAAAATCTCTTCGTAACCGTGTTCTGAAGTATGAAGATCCAGCATGAAGTTTTGTAGTGCTCTACTTAACCTCGCAATCTGTTTTCTTAGAAGAACAAATCGTGCACCACTTAACTTTGCCGAGGCATCAAAATCGATCATCCCCAGTTCGGGACCAAGATCCCAGTGGGGTTTAACCTCAAAGTTGAATTCTGGAACTTCACCCCAGGTTTTTACCGTAACGTTATCTTCTTCGGTGTTGCCTGCTGGAACGCTTTCATTGGGTATATTTGGCAAATGAAGAACCAGACTTTGAACCTCGTTATCAATATTCTTTGCAATTTCAGATTGTTCCTTAACACTGGCAGAAATTTCTTTTGCTCTATCTTGAAGCTCTTTGGCTTTATCATCGTTTCCTTCTCGTTTTTCTTTGGCTATTCTGGAAGAAATCTGATTCCTTTCAGCTTTAAGCTGATCAGAGTCAGATATTGCTTTTCTTCTTTTTTCATCGAGTTTTAGAATTTTGTCAACAATTGAAGCATCTATTTTTCTTTTGGTTAGGCCTTTTTTGACGAGTTCCAGGTTTTCTCTTATGAGCTTCAAGTCGAGCATCTCAATCCTCCTCTAGTGTAATTTGCAACTGTACATTACTTCCTTCAAAGGAATCATCCTGCGTGTCATACCATAGTTCGGACGCGTTTATTTCACGATTGTTTTTCTTGTCCAGTACAAAAACATCATCCTTCAAATGAAATCTATCTTCATTTGCGAAGTATTCAAAGAATAGTGCCCTCGCTTCCATGTCTCCTTTATAAAAAATAATTATTGGTGAGAAATCTTTATGGCTTTTCGGAAGAGAATTGCCCTTGTAATAATCTTCTTCAAGTTTGAATTCTATTTTTTCAGCCCTCCGAATTAGAATCTCCTGGTCATCATCTGTGTTAATCTTTGCAACAACATTTTCATGCAAGGTTCCTTCAGAAGTAGTGATATCGTAATTTAGTTTCATTCCGGTGGCTTCACCCGTTGAAAAAATAATATGTGTTAATCCTGAAGTGTCCAGAAATCTCCATTCACCATTACTTGAAGTAAGCGTTGCCTCATCTGTTTCCACGGTGAATTCTTCTTCTTTTTCTATGTAAACGTTCCCTGTAAGTCTTGTTTTTTCTGAAGAACTTACAATACTATCAGCTGAAATTTTCAACAGTCGTGCAGAAAACATTGACAATGTCAAAATAAAAAGTAAAAGCATTATAGTGATTGTTTTTCTCACGATTTCCCCTCCCTATCAGAATATTGCTCCATAGCTTCTAGTAAAGTATTTAGAGAACTTTGAAGTTGTTTTTTGCTTCTGTCGTCCATGACATCAAGTATATTTTCTAAATAGTTAACACGCCGCTCGATAACTTTTTCGATAACTTTTTTACCTTTATTTGTTATATCAATTATAAAGGCTCTTCGGTCTTCGTGTGATTGTCTTTTCTTAACAAACTCTGCTTCAATCAATCTGTCTACCAAACCAGTGGTTGTACTTTTTGTTATTCCCAGTGTCTGGCTAATATCACTCATTCTCTTTTTTCCATGAAAAAACAGTATCTGTAAAACGTCAAATTGAGCAGGGGTAATCGGAAAGTTTTTAACCACCTTACGTCCTTCTCTTTTGATTCTTATGTAAACCGAGCGTAGAACCTGCTCTGTTTTAGAAGCGGAATCTTCTTGTGTGTTCTTCATAATATGATGCACACCTCCCGGCTTTATTATTACTTAAGAAATTATAACACCTGGACAACATTCAATCTCCATTTATCTTAGAAATGAAAAGGCTTTTCAATTCTAGTATAATTGGTATATAAGAATATTATATAATTTTCAATTGTTAGACTGTTAAGATATGTATTAAGGTCAAATTTAATTAGAGGTTTTGAAACAGGAGAATTGTTTTATGAAGATTACCCTCAGCGAATTTGATAAGCCGTATGTGAATACATATAAGTTGATTGCTGGCGTGGATGAGGCTGGAAGAGGTGCTCTGTCAGGGCCCGTGGTGGCCGCTTCAGTGATTTTGAAGGCTGAAATTGAAGGTATAAATGATTCGAAGCTGCTATCACCAAAAAAACGTGAATTACTCTACGAGCAGATAATTGAAAATTCAATTTACAGTATAGGTATTTCAACGCCCGAAGAGATTGATGTATATAATATTCTAAATGCTACGAGAATAGCCATAAGAAGAGCTGTAACCACATTAAAGCATCGACCAAAATATCTTTTAATTGATGGAAAGAACCTGGTGATGAGTGAGTTTGCTGGAGAATGTGTCATCTCAGGTGACTCCAAGAGTGCTTCGATTGCTGCAGCTTCTATCCTTGCCAAGGTATACAGGGACAGACTTATGATAAACCTTGACAAACTTTATCCTGAATATCATTACGATTCAAATAAAGGCTATGGAACAAAACAACATCTGGAAGCGATTGAAAAATACAATCCCACAATCTGGCACAGGTTAACCTTCCAACCTGTCAGAGATTGCTTGAATAAAAAAATAACCAATAAATGGCTTAAGATTGGTGCTGTAAGTGAAAGAAGATTATTTAGATGCGGTTGTCTTTAAATAAAGGAGGAAAAATGTGAAGAAAAATGATTTTGATGGACTTATAGATGTTATGAGAATCCTAAGATCGGAAAATGGCTGTGAATGGGATAAAGAACAAACCCATGAAACACTAAAACCATACATGATTGAAGAAGCATATGAGGTTTTAGAAGCCATAGACAACAAATCAGATAAGGAACTTAAAGAAGAACTAGGTGATCTTTTACTGCAGGTAATATTCCACGCCCAGATTGCAAAGGAAAGATCTGCCTTTGACATATACGATGTTATCGAAATACTCAATGATAAACTGATAAGAAGGCACCCACATGTTTTTGGTGATTCCGATGGTTATTCATATAAGCAATGGGAAGAGATAAAAGCTGAGGAAAAAGGCAAGAGGATAAATTCTTCCATAGGTAAACTTAACATGGCTTTACCCGCGTTGAGTCTTGCAAGGAGGGTACAGGAAAATGCAGCTGCGGTAGGATTTGATTGGACCAGGATGGAAGATGTGATGGAAAAGGTACAGGAAGAACTGGAAGAATTGAAAGAAGCAAGAAAGAAAAATAATTACGATGAAATTGATGAAGAGCTTGGAGATTTACTTTTTGCACTTGTAAATCTGTCACGTTTTATGAAAGTAGATCCTGAAGTTTCGCTTAACAAAGCAACAAAAAAATTTATGAACCGTTTCGAGGCACTTGAGCGTCTTATATTAAAAGATGGAAAGAACATTAATAAAATGACATTAAGTGAACTTGATTACTATTGGGAGAAAGTTAAGGAGGGTAAATGAAAATGAAGAAATCTGCTTTATTGCTAATTATCGCAATTTTAACTACAGGAATGATTATTGGAGCAGAAGGACTGGAACTCGATACCCCTGTAGCGACGGTCAATGATGACCCCATAACTATGAGAGAGTTTTATGCTGAAGTGATGCCGGTATATGTACAGGTATCTCAAAAAACTGAGGAAATTGAACCTCTTTTTTCAGAAGTATTAACCAACACAGCTGAAGGTGAAGCGTTACTTCATGTTTATGAAAAAAGAGTTCTTGATAAAATGGTTAGAGAAAAATTGATTGTTCAATATGCATTGAAAAACGGGCTTTTCACTCAGGATGATTTTGAAGCAACACGCGAAGATATTCATAACCAAATAGAAAAAAGTTTAAAGGAAAATAACCTTACAAGAGAAGAAGCCGATTCATATTATACGCTGAAAAAAGGATATATAGGTGGACTTGAAACATATGAAACCTATTTGACTAACAGTGTTATTTTCAACAGGGTTTTCGAAACCCTGGTTATGGCAGTAACGAAAAATGCAACTGTCACTGAAGATGAAATACATGAGTATTACAGTTCCAACAAATCCCAATTTACAAAGTCAGAAGAGCGTATAGAGGTAACAATAGAATTGTTTGACACCTTTTCAAAGGCATATAGTTTTCTTACAAAGGCGCAGAATAGTAATAATCCGCTCAATTCATTTTCCAGAGAAAAAGATGAGCTTACTCGAAGAGATCTATCTTCAGTGGAGGATAAAAAGAGACAGGAAATTTTCGATAATTTTGAGGAAGGTTTATTTGACAGCGTAGTCAATATAAATGGAATCTTTGCAGTTTTATATTTACATGAGTATGATGCTGGGAGTTATAAAAGTTTCGAAGAAGCGAGGGAAGAAATCAGAAATATGATTCTTGAAGAAAAGCAGCAGATGTACTGGGAAAATTGGCTGGAAAATGAATTTGTACCGTTTAGAGAAGATGCAGTGATTGAAATATCGGATGAGTTTAGCGATTAGGAGTGATTTTTATGGCTGATTTAACAAAGGAACAGGTGATGAAAGCTCTTGAACAGGTTTATGATATGGAAATAGGTTTTGATATAGTGAGTCTTGGATTAA
>CAYTVB010000064.1:0-9547 GCA_964441735.1 uncultured Thermotogaceae bacterium | reverse complement strand
GAACGCACCATAGAAAAAATTTTAACGTTCTCTGTGTACACTGATAAGAGTTGTTGTCAGCCTTTTATTCCTGTGTGAGTAATCCCTTCTATTACAAACCTTTGAAGCAAGATAAATACTACCATAAGCGGAAGTATTGAAAGCACTGCTCCGGTTAATAGGTAGTTCCATCTTGCACTATACTGAGATTGAAATTGCGTTAAGGCCATAGTTACTGTCATAAGTCTTGTACTGTTAATGTAGAGAACAGGTCTTAATAAATCATTCCAGTTATTCATAAAGGCTACTATGAATAGGGTTACAGACTGGACTTTGCTTAGAGGAAAGAAAACTCTAAAAAACATTTTAAAAGGTCCTGCACCGTCTATTACAGCAGCATCTTCAAGATCTTTTGGGATGTTCTCATAATGCTCTTTGTACATAAATGTTCCAAAAGAACCTACAAGGAAAGAAGGTATGATTAACGGGGCAAAGGTATCGAGCCATCCTAAATTCATCATTAACAAGAATTCTGGAATAATGGTTACCTGAATTGGAACCATCATAGTCGCCAATAATGCTCCAAAAACTAAATTACTCCCCTTAAATTTCATTCTTGCAAATGCAAAACCCGCTAAAGAACAGGTAAATACCTGTCCAAGAGCAGCAGAAGTGGCAACGAAAATACTGTTAAACGTATATCTTAAGAAGTGATAATCCCTTAGAACAACAAGATAATTCTCAAACATATCTTTTTGAAATAATTTATCAGGTATAAAACTTGGGGGAACTCTGAAGATGTTTTCTTCAGTATTGAAACTATTTATAACCATCCAGATGAATGGGAATATGGTTATACAGGCTACTAATAAAAGAGCTAAATATATTGTTGTTTTTCTGCTTTTCGTCATTGTATGATCACATCCTCAGTATTGATATTTTACCCAGTATTTTTTTGCCATGAAATTCAATATGGTAATTGCTCCAACAAAAGCCAGCAGGATATAAGCTATAGCTGATGCATAACCCATCCTATAAAACACAAAACCATTCACATAAACTGAATAAACCAGTGTATTCGTAGCATTTGAAGGTCCACCTTGAGTCATGGTATAAATAATTTCAAAGTTCCTGAATGAATCAATTATAGAGATTATAAGAACAAAGAAAGTTGTGGGTGAAAGAAGAGGAAGCGTTATTTTCCAGAATTTTTTCCGTCTTGATGCCCCATCAATTGTTGCTGCTTCATAATAAACTCTCGGAATTGATTGAAGCCCTGCTAAAAATAAAATCATGTAATAACCCATCATTTTCCATACCTGTACAAGTGATACAACTATAAGAGCGAGATTTTTGCTACCAAGCCATGAAGGACCGGTCACATTAAAATAACTCTCTAATACGTTGTTGACTAGTCCATATTTCGGGCTGAGTATCCAGTTCCAAATTATTCCTATAGCTACTGCAGATGTAACAACAGGTACAAAATAAGAAGCTCTAAAAAAGCTTATTCCTTTCACTCTCGTATTTACTAATATGGCAAGTGACAAACCAAAAACCATTACTCCACTTACATATATTGTGGAAAAAATAATTGTATTCATTAGTATTTCACCGAAAACTGGATCTGAAAATAGTTCTTTGTAATTTGTTAATCCAATCCATTTCGGAGATGTGAGTATATTCCATCTAGTAAAACTCATAAACATAGCGAAAATAATTGGTCCTAATCTGAAAACAAATAGCCCGATTAACGTCGGAATAAGAAATATCCATGCATGCCAGGCTTTATACCAAGATAAATGATTTTTAGTCACTAGGCTACACCTCCGTATTAAGAAAAAGGGAGGGGATTAGCCCTCCCTTTGTCAGGCTTTTAACTTATTCGTAGACTCTATCAAGGATCTTGTTGATATTTTCGTCAGCTTTTCTCAATCCTTCTTTGAATGATATATCTCCGTTTAGTATTTCATCTATAATAGCATTTAATCCCATAGATTCTGCAGGTCCGTATCCACGCCATTCGCCCCAGGAATTTGTGAAAGAAGTACGCATTGTTTTTCCTGCTATGTTAAGAAGCAAAGGTATTTCTTCTGGCAACTTAGTTTCATCATAAAAATCTTCAGAATATGCTAATGGCTTATAAGATGGGATTTTTCCAGCCATATACATATCCATTGATAGTCCTTCTCCAGCAGCAAACTTTATGAATTTCCAGGCAGCATCAGCATTTTTCGTTTTTGCAGACATAGCGATAAAATCAGGCCAACCATATGCAGAATCTGCAACACCATGTGGTCCGACAGGTATTTCAGCAATTCCCCAGTTCATATTTTCAGACGCTATATTTCTATTGTTATCAATATTCCAGGAGCCATCAACCCACATTGCAGCCAATCCTCTAGGAAAAACGTCTTGCTGTCTTACGCCTTCCATGCTTTTTGGAGTAGGAGCTACGTTGAAATCAGTGACCAGTCTGCATAAGAAATTTAGAGCTTCTATTGCATTTTCATCAGGATCAAAGCTCATTGTGCTTCGATCGATAAGTCTTCCGTTATTTCTGTATATCCATGATTCTATGTGGGCATATCTTCCATATAACCAGAAACCCCATTGATCGATTTTGTTATCTCCGTCTTTATCAACAGTTAGCTTTTCAGCAGCATTCAGAAAATCAAACCAGTCCCACGTTGAATCAGGGTACTGTAATCCAGCTTCATCAAACATGTCTTTGTTGTAATATAAAACCGTAACAACTAATGCGAAAGGTACAGCGTATACTTCGTCTGTATTAGCTATTTCGCTTCCAGCTTCGAATAGATTAACAAAGAATTCATCGGGATTGATATCAGTTTCTACGTATTCCGTTAGATCTTTTAAGAAGTCATTTGCTGCCCATTCTTCGATGTATCCAGAACTCATGTTAAAAACATCTGGAAGTTTACCAGTCATTCCCATAATCCTGATTTTCGTCCAGTAATCACTTGGTTCCATTACAGTTAAGTTAACCTCTATTCCCGGATTTTCGCTTTCAAATTTGGCTATTAGATTTTCTGTTCTTGCCTTTAAATCAGGGTCCCACATCCAGTATTCAAGAGTAACTGCCTGTACTCCGACCCCAATCATGACTATTACCAATAAACTAATAAGCAGTTTTTTCATCTTTATCCCTCCTATATTGTGATTTTAAGACCCATCGGTGTGGGTCTTTCATATTCAATTCCAAAAAATCCACGTCTATCATTGAGCCTCAAAATTTTGCCACCAAATGTAAGTGCTTGGGCGCTGCCACCCCCATCAAGACTCACTGCGTTTTCTACTTGCTCGTTATTGAGTATTTCTGTCATTTCAGAAAAAGTTAAGCCTCTACTATCATATCCTGGTATATACTTCTCCGAATTACATCCACAAGCCCATAAAATGATTGTTTTATTAGATTTAAAGCCTAATGCCATACGTGCAGCATTTGCATCGTTCCATTCAGTTTCAAAAATTACTGGGGGGAAGTAAGGACAATTCTTATCTCTTTTAACCTTATCCCAATAAAACTCGCCATTAATCTTATCAATTGCTTTACCCTCTTCAATTAAAGCCGGTCCAACTTGTATTAAAAAACGAGAATTTTCACCATAAGCATATTTAACCTTTCTACTAGTTGGTACAAATTCCTCATTAGTATGCAAAATGAATCCACCTTCAGGTATTTTGGTTTCTCCACCATGTTTGTATCCGACAATTTCACTATTTATTATTACTAAATCCGTTCCTTTTGCTTTTGGTGAAACTGAGTTTTCAGGACGTTTATAAAATTCTGAATTTTCCTTATGCACATACTTCTCATTATCTATAATCACATGCATATTTTTTATCGATAAATCTTTTAACTTTGAATTTTTTTCTCCTGAAATAAGTGTTGGCCTTTCATAAAGCAAGGGCGTTACTGTTTTTCCACCTAATATAAGTCCTCCATATGGTTGACCCAAGCAAGAATGGTAAGAATTTAGTTCAAACATTTCCATGAGAAAAAAATGAGAGTTTGTAACAATATTATTTGGTAATGCGTACTTACTTAATTTTCCTAGCGAGGGATCTGCTACAAGAAATACTACACTGTGATTTTCTTCCTTGTGTACTAAAATTAAATTTTTCTGTATCATTCGATTAAGAAAGGTCTCAACATTTTTATCCTTAGCGCAAATAAATTTCTTATTTTTATAATAGATTTCTCCATTATTAGAAAGTAAATTTAGATGATACATGGCTCTGGATTTTACATCTAAAAGTACTTCTCCATCAGATGTTTTATGATAAAACGGTAAGTCATTTAAACAGTTTGGATCAATTAAAGCAAAACTATAATCGGTTTTAAAATGTTTAGATATATAATTTTCAGCTAGATTAAAAATCTCTAAAAAGCTTTGTTCATTCAATCCTGAAAAGAATGACGAAATCTTTTTTTCAGTTGGAAAATCAATAATAACGTAATCAGTAAATTCACCTGAATACTCTTTTCTATATACTGACATTGTGACTCTTTGGTTCTTCTGAGATAATAGTTTGTTGATTACAATGTATATCACCCTATATCAATATATAATTTTTAAGTGTCTATATACAAGACAATACTATAGTGAGGTGTGAATTAATTATGAAAGTTTTATTACTTGCTGCTGGTAAGGGGACCTTGGGAAAATCAAATGTTTCTAAGCCGCTTGGTGAAGTTAATGGAAAGCCTATGATAACGCTTATTGTCAATAAGCTAAGAAATGTGCTAAAGGATACTCAAATAGTAGTGGTGGTTAACGAGGACAATAAAAAAGTTATAGAAGATGCTTTGTCCAAAAGAAAAAATATAAGCTATGTTGTTCAACAAAAAGCCTTAGGTACTGCAGATGCTCTAAGAATCGGTTTAGATAAGATTGGCAAGGATGAAGATTTATTGGTTATGTATGCAGATACTGTATTAATCAGGGAAGCTTCGCTCGCTGGCATTGTATCCACTCATAAGTTAAAAGAATGTGACGCCACTTTGCTTACAGGTTTGACGGAGAAACAATATCCTTATGCGCTTGTTGAAAGAAACAAAGAATCAAAAATAAAGAGTGTTATAGATCATAAAACGCCTGATTATCCCTCGCCATGGGAATACTATATTGGTCCCGTGATTGTTAATAGTGAGCTTGCGAGGAAATATATTTCTCAAGTTGAAAAGGATAAAGAATCCGGAGAGTATTATATTTCTAATCTTCTCAATATACTGATCAAAAATGGCGCAAAGGTGGAATCTTTTAGAACGCTGGATGAAACGGAATATCTTGGTATAAACAATGAAGAGGACCTAAAAGTAGCTGAAGAGCAGCTAATTAAGAGAAAGATTGAAAACCTTGGAGTAAACGAAGAAAGATTTATAAGATTCGGTACAGGTGGTTGGAGAGCAAGAATAGGTAGAGGGTTTACCAGCAGGAATGTTCGAAAAGTCGTTTATGGGATAGCAGAATACATCATAGACAACGGTCTTTCAAAAAAGGGAATAGTTGTTGGTTATGATAATCGTTTTCTTTCAGAAGAATTTGCTGTAATAGCCTGTGAAGTTATGGCAGCAAATAATATTAAAGTGTGGATGAGTAACAAATCTGTCCCAACTCCTGTCGTGACATTCACTGTTTTAGAAAAGAAGGCAGGAGGTGGAATTGTTTTCACAGCTTCGCATAATCCAGCAAACTACAATGGAATTAAATTTGAAACTCAAGATGGTTTACCTTCACCGGATTATATAACGGGTTATATACAGAAGATTGCCAATAGCATAAACGCTGAACATATACCCTGGGTCAGTTTCAGCAAGGGTGTAGAGCGTGGCTATATTAGGAGCGAAGCATTTCACAATCCCTATCTGGATTATCTTGAAGAAAAGATCGATTACGATTCTATAAAGAAAGCCAATCTTAAAATCTGTTTTGATCCCATGTTTGGTGCTGGAACATCAACGCTGCAGATGGCTCTTGTAAGTGCAAGATGTGATCTGGTTACCATTCATTCAGAACGTGATCCTCTGTTTGGAGGAAAATCTCCTGCGCCATCAGAAGAAGCTCTTTCCAGGTTGATACAGTACATGAAAGAGAATAATTTTAATGTGGGAATCGCTGTAGATGGTGATGCAGACAGAATAGCTCTTGTGGATGAAAACGGGAGATATATTTCTGCTAATGAAGTTATTTTGCTTGCCTACTACTATCTAAAGAAAGAAAAGAACATGAATGGCGGGGTAGTTAGAAATATAGCTACCACACATAATCTGGATTTATTATGTGACCTTTTTGGAGAAAGATTGTACGAAGTACCCGTAGGTTTCAAGCATATTGCTAAATCTATGATAGAAAACGACTTACTTATTGGTGGAGAAAGTAGTGGCGGCGTTACATTTAGAGATCACATTCCAGAAAAAGACGGTATTTATACAGCCATGATAATTATTGAAATGCTTGCAAAGACTAATAAAACATTATCTATTATTTTCAATGAAATAAAAACAAAGCTTGGTAAATATTATCATTATGCTGAAGATAATCTTGAGCTTAGTCCAGAGCTGGAAATAAAAGCGGAACGTTTTGTGGAGTCTCCTCCTGAAGAAATTTCAGGCAAGAAAATTGTGAAAATAGATAGAAAAGATGGATTGAAGCTTTATTTTGAAAACGATAGCTGGCTGTTGTTAAGATTTTCTGGAACCGAACCATTATTAAGAATTACCAGTGAAGCACCTGATCCTGAGGAAGCAGCTGAAAATATTGAGAAAATTAAGAAACATCTCATTAGTTAAACATAGAGATCCGAGAGAGTTATTAAAACCACTGATATGCGCGTTACAGTGCAACGCGGATTTGCTGCTTGAGGAACAGCAGGATTTGCGAGCCTCGCTCGGATTTGCGCTTTCGCGGAAAGGAACAAAAAATCGGGTTTAGGGTATGGGGTATAGGGTTTGGTTAGTACAAAAGAAAAATCAATGTCAAATGAACACCCCTCCCCGCTTTGCGGTACTCCCCTCAAGGGGAGAATAAAATATCGAGATGCCGAGAAAGACCAAGGTGACGAGAATCCGAGAAAAAACCATAAATAATAAAACACGTGAACCGTGAGCCGTTTACCGTTGTCCGATTGGCTAAAATGCCCTCTTGAGAGGGCGAGCCGAAGGCGGAGGTGTGTGCTTTTAAAACACACGTTCAGCGTCCATCGATAAACCATCTGACGATCGGAGAGTGAGGCTTGATCTGGTGGTACATGACGCTTGCAGGCGCTTGATGATACTTTCACTCAATGAGGCTCTGACAGAGCATTCCTCAAAACACGAGAAAAACCTAGGTGACGAGAAGGACCTAAAAGACGAGAAGGCGAGAATCCGAGAGAGTTATTAAAGCCACTGATATGCGCCTTTCAAAATACACGTCCAACGCTAACGCTTCGTCCATCGTCCAGTCGTCCATCGAAGTTCAAAACCATCTAATACTGAATCATAAAACAAGGCGGGTATGCGTGTTGGGAAACGTGCGGATTTGCGAATCTATCGATTCGGATTTGCGTCTACGGCGGAATTTAAACAAAAATCGGGTATAGGGTTTGGTAAGTGCAAAAGAAAAGTCAAGGTCAAATGAACACTTTCCCCCTGCTTCGCAGGTACCTTCCTCAAGGAAGGAATCTATTAAAAACAAGAACACGAGAAAAACAAAAGAAACGTGATCCGAGACAGTAACCACGTTAAACGTTTTTTGGAAATTGATCTTTGAAGACTAAGCTATTAGACAATTTTTGGAGTTTGTTTATCGTATACGATTTATCATATAATCTTACTGTACTTCTCAAGAAGTTTTTGGCTAATTATCGTGGTTATTATTCGAGTCATATATTTTATACTTAGTGATTTAGTCTAATTCAATTTTTTATTTGTGAAATTCTTGTTTTAAATAACCCAAATATACAGCAAGACCTTTTTCATTTTGGTGTATGATAATGGTCATTTTTTTTATTTCTATTTTAGGGGAGTGATTGGCCATTGCTTATGAACACTGAAACTTTTAAAGAGAAATTGCTTTCGCTTGATTATTATTCAGTGAAGAATCTTGTGGATGATTATTCAAAAGAATATGAGTTTGAAGAAATTGTGGATGAAATAATAGTTCCCATACTCGAAGATATAGGTGATTCATGGGATAAGGGGAATTTGTCGCTTTCGCAGGTCTATATGAGTGGAAGATTGTGTGAAAGTTTGATTGATGAATTCATCAAAAAATCAAATACTAAAAGAATAAACAAACCCAATATGGCCATTGTTGTTTTTAATGATCAGCACACCCTCGGAAAGAAGATAATATACAATGTTTTGAGATCAACTGGTTATGACATAAAGGATTTTGGAGTCAGTGATAACGCAACCAGTCTTATCGACAGAGTCGAAGACGAACAGATAGACGTTTTGCTTGTATCTGTGTTAATGCTCAATTCTGCATTAAAAGCTAAAGCAATAAAGGAAGAAATTAGAAGAAGAAACCTTTCCACAACGGTTGTTGTGGGTGGTGCACCCTTCAATTTTGATAGCGAACTCTGGAAAAAAATTGATGCTGATTACATGGGAAAGAATACCAAAGAAGCAATAGAACTGGTGTCAAAAATGACAGGTGAGATAAATGAGTAAAATGACCTCAATGGACCGTGTTCTTACAACCTTATCTCACAAGGAACCAGATAGAGTTCCCATGTTTTTGTTGCTCACAATGCATGGGGCAAAAGAACTTGGAATGTCTTTGAAGGAGTATTACTCAAAAGCAAAGAATATTGTAGAAGGGCAAAAGATACTCTTAAACAAATATGATAATGACTGTTTATTACCTTTTTTCTATGCTTCGGTAGAAACTGAAGCTATGGGTGGAGAAGTCATATATTACGATGATGGTCCTCCCAATGCAGGAGAACCAATTATAAAGAAACCAGAAGATATAGTTAACCTTGAAATGCCCGATTTTTCTAACTCACCTTCACTAATAAAAGTGCTTGAAGCCACAGAAGCACTGAAAAATTACTCAAAAAACGAGGTCTCTCTTATTAATGTGGTTATGTCTCCTTTTTCACTTCCTGTAATGCAAATGGGTTTTGAAGGATATCTCCAATTAATGCTTGAAAATGAAGCATATTTCAACAAGCTAATGGATTTCAATATGGAGTTTTGTGTTAGATGGGCAAATCTCCAGCTGAAAGCAGGGGCAACCGCTATTTGTTATTTTGATCCTGTATCTTCAACAACAATAATTACGAGGGATCAATTTATTGCTAAAGGTTTTAAAGTAGCTAAAAGAACAATACCCAGAATCAATGGTCCCACTGCTACTCATTTTGCTTCGGGAAGATGTTTACCCATTATTGATTTATTGCCTGAAACAAAAACTGGAGGTATTGGTGTCAGCTGTTTAGAAGATTTAGAGGAAATCAAGAGCAAAGCAAAGAATAAACTCACACTTTTTGGTAATTTAAACGCTATAGAAATGGTACGATGGACTGAGAAGCAGGCGGAAAATAAAGTCAA
>CAYTVB010000063.1:0-10079 GCA_964441735.1 uncultured Thermotogaceae bacterium | reverse complement strand
TTATTCTCCTCTACCAGAGGAGGGGACCACGCCAGTGGTGAGGTGTGTGCATTTGTTTTAGCACTTGTCGGTTCACGGAAAACGGTTCACGTGTTTTATTATTTGTATTTATCTGATCTACGATCTCGGATCTCTGATCTCATATTTTTGATTTTACGTACAACGCACAACCTACCACGTACAACGTATTTTGCATTGCAAAGCATCACTCTTCGAGTGTCTTATAATTACTGAATATTTCCCCCACAACTGCTTTAGCCTGCTCGAAAGACTTTGTTCGTCTATCTCTAACCAGAATTTCTGTAATTAATGAAGGATCTTTCTTGAGGAATGCTTCAAGTGCCCATTCCATTCTTAGTATTCTTGGTCGAAGATACCAGTTAACCACCCTTTCAGGTAATTCAGATTTAATTTCAACAGGATGTATTCCGTTACTATCAACAGTTGCAGGAAATTCTGTTGCAATATTATCGGGCAATTCCTTGATTACCCCATTATTCATGGTATTTACAATAAATGTATCTGAATTATTATTCACAATTGCATCAATAAAAGGTACATGTTGTTCCCCACTTAATTCCTCCGGATCGTAAAATTTCCTGACTTCTTCTGCAAAGCTCTCCGGGATATTTTCTTCCGACATAAATCTTGAAAGCATGTCTTTAAGTTTTATCCCGGGTTCAGCTTCTACTACCTTTGCTAGTTCGTTCATCGCTGTTGTTATCATATTTAGTTTATCTTCATACCATTTCCAACCAGGCTTTGAATCAACACCGCCCCATGGTTCTCCATACCATTTCTTTTTTGTTTCCAGATCATAATGATATTTCCAGGTACTATTTCTTGTTGTGTCACCTATGGGCATTAGTCCATAAAAACTATACATGTCAAGTGCAACAGGTGAAAGCTGATCATCAAAGGGATCACGGGGTTTCCAATCTTCTCTTGATGCAAAATATTCATCTAGTAATTTATATCCGTCTTTTCCTTTATATTTAAAGTAATTAAGCCATATACCATGGTTTACACCGGCTACCTGCCAGTCAACATCGTCTTCATTAAGTCCCAGCTCATTAATTATTTCATTAACACCATAATGACCATGACAAAAACCAACCATCTTGATATTTGTTTCTCTCTGAATTAATGTAGTCCCTTCAAAAACCGGGTTGGCAGCCTGCAATAACCATGCATCTGGCGCAAGTTTTTGTATGGTCTTCGCAATTTTCAAGAAAAAAGAAAGTTGATTCCAGTTTGTCAACGTATAATAATCAGAAACCATATTGAATTCCTGTGAATCAATCCCACGGTAGTAACCATGCTTTTCACCAATTTCTTTCATTTTTAGTAGGAAATCATGACCACCTATTAATGCAGTGTTTATAACAAAATCAGAATCTCGAATTGCATCTTCAAGATTATCAGTTTTCTCAAATTTAATATCTGCTCCTGTTTCTTCTGCATATTTTTTTGCGAGCACAAAAACTACATTAAGCCGATTTTTGTCAATATCCATTAACCTTACTGTGCTACCGTTCAAATTCTTTGTTTTACAGATATCACTTACCAGTCTTAAAGAAAAGACAGCACTTCCTGCACCAATTATGCTAACCTTTACAGAACTCATTCTATTACCTCCATTCATTTATTGTTATGCTTTATAAGATTCTATCAGGAATGAATATAAACTCAAAGTAAGTTGGTTATCATCAATTAGGTGTTATCATTGTTTTATATAAAAAATTGAGGTGATTAGATGAAAAAAGCATTGATTACTGCATTAGTAGTATTTTTATTCATTTCAATCTCATTTTCAGAAAGAATTCTACCTTATTTTGATTTAGAAGGACATAGAGGCTGTAGAGGATTAAGACCGGAAAACACTTTGGAAGCATTTGAACACGCTCTGGAAATCGGTGTTACCACACTGGAACTGGATACTGTAATAACAGCGGATAGGTTTATAGTGGTGTCTCACGACAGATCTTTAAATCCACAGAAAACGAGAATAGATGGTTCTTTTATAAATAAAGAAATACTTATAAAAGGTCTTACATATGAAGAGCTTTCTAAATATGATGTTGGGGTTATGCGAAGTGATTATTTTTGGCCAAGACAGAAACAAATACCTGGTGCAAAAATTCCCCGTCTTGAAGATGTTTTTATTTTGGTAAAGGAATACGAAGAACAACACGATAGAAAGGTAATGTTAAATATTGAAACTAAGATATCTCCCAGCGCCCCTGAAGAAAGTTATCCTCCAGAAGAATTTGTAGATATGTTACTTGAACTCATAGAAGAATACGAACTGGAAAACAATGTTATCATCCAATCGTTCTACTGGAAAACAATAATGCTTGTTAAAGAAAAAAATCCCTCTATAAAAACTGCTGCTCTACTCAGTTCTAATACAATGTTAAGCACAAAGTGGTTGAATGGTTTAAGATTTGCAAGTTTTGGCTTTGATGTTGGAAAGCTTGTTAAAGCGAGCGGTGCAGATTATTTCTCTCCCAGATATACAGATTGCAGTGATGTGTGGATAGAAAAATCTCATGAACAGGGCATCCCGGTTATTCCATATACAATTAATGATAAAGAAAGGATGCAGGATTTTATTGAAAAAGGTGTGGATGGCATAATTACTGATTATCCTGACATCCTTAAGGATTTACTTGAAGAACTGGGTATTGATTATACAATCAATGACTAACTATCCTACATAACCTGTTTCAAGCTTGGATTTTACAATTTTTAATTTTCTGGGAACGTCAATATCATAGGGACAACGTTCAGAACATACATTGCATTCAGTACATTTATCTATAACGGGTTCAAGCAAATTATACTCTTTTCTGGCGATGTCCTCGTTTTCAAACCAGTGTGATAACCTTGCTTCCAATGCATACTCAGCAGCGTTTCTTATTACGCCATCGTGCATCTGTCTATCATATCTGCCTTCAGCAAGAAAGAAACGAGGAATATTTATTCCCTCCGGGCAGGGAAGACACTTCATGCATTGTCTGCAAACATAATTTCCAAGTTCTGGAGCTTTTTTAAACAGATCTTCAAGACCTTCTTCATCATAAGGCTCAATATCCAACAAAGAAAGGTCCTGTTCTAACTGTTCAATTGAATTAATACCTGCTATTATGCTGTCCACAGGAAGAGTTTTGACATATCTGAAAGCATCTTCTACATTCTTGTACAAATAGCCATCTGCAAGGAATTTCATAGCCAAAATTCCCATCTTTTCGGTTACTGCATAGGGTATTACCTTTGTTTCAATTTCAGGAAAGTTAAATCTATCAAAATAATTCATTTGAGTCATAAAAACATCAAAATCATATTCTTTTAGTGCCCTTAATAATGTTCCTCCATAACCATGACTGGTTATTCCTATATATCTTACTAATCCTTCTTTCTTAGCCCATTCAACCGCTCTAAGTCCTCCTTCAGGTGAAATAAGCTGCTCCCAATCTTTATCTGTAGTTACACTGTGTAAAAAGAGGATATCTACACTGTCTCTTTTTAAATTGTTTAAACTCTGGGTTATTTCATCTTTAAGTCCTTTTTCATCTCTCCTTCCTGATTTCGTGGCAACAATTACATCATTTTTTGGGAGTACATTACCAACCTTTTTTTCTGATACTCCCTCACCATATGCATGGGCTGTTTCAAAATAATTGCCTCCTGCATCAAGATATCTCTTAATTATTTCATTAACAGTCTTCTGCTCAATCTCAAGAAGATGAAATCCACCAAGACCCAATTCTGCAATCTTGATATCCGTCTTTCCCAATCTGTTATATTTCATATCAAACCCCTCCCTATATTTATATTAGCAGAAAATACCATGTTAATATAAACAAATCCTTTTCTAAAAACCTGAGCCATTGATATAATTAGTTAAGAAAATTCATGAGGTGCAAGAATGTGTAGAATGCTTGTAATAAAATCAGATAAACCCTTAGAAACCAAAAAGTATTTCACTTCATTGAGCGAAATGGCTCTTTCAGGAAAAAACAGTCCTCATAGAGATGGATTTGGATATATAATTTCAACAAATGACTTCATGGAATGCAAAAAAGTTATCCTACCTATATGGGAAAGCGATTATCCATCAAAAAAGAGTAACTTTGCCTTAATTCATGCGAGAAAGGCATCCCCTGGTTATAAAGTACATGTAGAACATGTACATCCTTTTTTGTGCGATTTAAAGGGAAAAACCTATGCATTTATGCACAACGGTACTATTTTCGATATAAAAGAAAGAGAAAATATGATAGATAGTCAATATTACTTCAAAGTCGTTATTAAATACCTTAAACTTCATTTACCGGGTGAAGCGTTAAGGCGGGCTGCACTTGAAATTGAGAATCAACATAGATACACTTCTCTTACATCAGTACTTACAGATCTACAAAATGTTTGGGCATTAAAGCACAATCATTCTGAAAAAGACAGTTATTACAATTTGTATTACAGCAATGGTGGTAGCACACAGATTATCTCAAGTGAACCTATAGAAAATTACACTAAACTAAATGTTCAGTCAAAGGAATTAGAAAATAAGGAATTGATAAAATTTTAAAGGTTTATTTCTGATTATTTCATGTACGAAAATTTAAAGAAACCAACATTTTGATTTATAATGTAAATAGGCAATACACTGGAGGTGTTATCAATGTCAGGACCAGCTGAACAGGGTGGCCCGCTTGAGTTATTTTACATGCTGGCGAAATATGGGGGTTTAGCCTTATTAATAATTGGTATAATCATGCTTATTTATTCTTTTGTTGGAATAATTGGCGCTCCACCTACTGCTTTTATGAATACATTTTTTATACTTGGACTTCCCGGACTTGTAATGATCTTCATTGGTCAGGCAATAATGCGTGTAGCATCCGAAAAACTCGAATCTCAAAAAGAAAAATCTGGAAAATTTGTTCAAAATCAGGAATTGCAGCCGGATAACAAAATCCTGCCTTCAGAAAAATTCGATTATAAGGAACTAAAAACGAAAAAATCTTCCACCTATGTCAGATGTCATAAATGCGATACTGAAAATGAAACAGGTGCAAGAACCTGTAAAAACTGTGGCGCATCACTGACAGGAAAGAGATTATGTACCTTCTGTAGAAAATTGAATGAACAAGATGTAAGATTCTGCAAAAATTGCGGTCATGATTTTGAATTGATGTAATATTGAACATAATGTGGAGGTGGGAATGGATTGAACCAAAATGCAAATGACAATTCCATCGAAATAAAAAATGTCACTAAAATCTTCGATAACGATTTTGCTGCTGTTAATAATGTCTCCCTTTCTGTAAAGCGGGGGGACTTTTTTTCATTACTGGGACCTTCCGGATGTGGTAAAACAACACTTTTAAGAATCATTGCCGGACTAGAAGATCCAACAAAAGGCAAGGTTTACTTAAACGGAAGAATAATCAACAATATCCCTCCTCACAATAGAGAAGTTAATACTGTTTTCCAGAATTACGCTCTTTTTCCACATTTAACAGTTTTCGAAAACATCGCCTTCAGTCTTAGATTGAGAAAAGAAAACGAATCTACGGTAAAAAAGAGCGTTATGGAAATGATTGAATTGACAAAACTAACGAGTCAGGAAAATAAAAAACCCGACCAGCTATCTGGTGGACAAAAACAAAGGGTCGCAATTGGAAGAGCTTTAATAAATAAACCATCTGTTCTTTTGCTCGATGAGCCACTTGCTGCTCTCGATGCCAAATTAAGACAGCATATGCTTTTGGAACTCGACTCAATACACGATGAGGTGGGTATTACTTTTATTTACGTAACACACGATCAAAGTGAAGCCATGTCAATTTCAGATCATCTGGCAGTGATGGATCATGGGAAAATAATTCAATATGGAACCCCACCTGAGGTTTATGAGAGCCCCGTCAATTCATTTGTTGCAAATTTTATAGGTGAAACAAACTTCTTCACAGGTAATGTTTCAAATGTCAATGAAGAATACATAGAGCTTGACACGGATAGACTTGGGAAAATTTGGTGCTACAAAGACCTGGAAGTGAATAAGGATCAATCCGTAAAAGTTTCGCTGAGACCCGAAAAAATAAAGATAACAAAAAGTGTGCCTGAAAAATACGAAAAACAAAAATTAAATATTTTTGAGGGTATTGTTGAAGATACCATCTATCTGGGAAATCAGACAAAATACACAGTCAAAATAAATAACTCATACATAAAAGTTTTTAAACAACACATAAGATATCTACTGGATGAAGATATTATTGAGTGGAAAGATAAGGTTTTTATATGGTGGTTTGCTGATGACAGTTATATCTTAAAGGAAGGAGTGCAATAATTGACAATTAAGAAAAAAACAGGATTTTTCATTTCTTTGCCAGGCATAATCTGGTTAACCCTGCTTTTTCTTATCCCAACATTAATTATTGTTGTATATAGTTTCCTGACTCCTGGAACATATGGCGGTGCTAAACTTCCTATTTCATTTGAATCATATACTGTTATGTTATCCAACCCTGGTTTTTGGCTTCTGTTATGGAAAACTACATATATCTCAGTTATAGCAACTGCAATAACACTAATCCTGGCATTACCTATTTCCTATTACATTGCTACTTCAAAGAACAAGAACTTTCTATTAATGCTTATTATCATACCTTTCTGGACAAATTTTCTTGTAAGAGTGTTTGGCTGGATGGTTGTACTTGGAAGGAATGGACTGGTAAGCTGGTTATTGAATTTTTTAAGGTTAACCGAGAATCCTGAATCATTTATGTACAAGCCGGGAACCGTAATTTTAGTAATAGTATATATGTATCTGCCCTACATGATACTACCTATATACAGCTCAATTGAAAAATTTGATTTCTCGCTCCTGGAAGCTGCCATGGACCTTGGATCAACCAGAATAAAAGCACTCTGGAAAGTAATGTTGCCTGCAATCAAAGGTGGAATAATTGCCGGTATAATTCTTGTGCTCATTCCTGCTCTTGGTTCCTATGCAATCCCTGAACTCGTTGGTGGTAAAGATGGAGCTATGTTGGGAAACTTAATAGCAAGACAGCTGACAGTTGCCAGAAACTGGCCTTCTTCATCAGCGATTTCAATGATTTTTCTTCTGATCTCAGCACTGGGTTTACTTTTTTACTTACGAATCACAAATATACACTATAAAAGACAAAAAGCCTATGCAGACTACATTAGCAATAATGGTGATAACCTATGAGCGGCTATAAAAAAGTGATAGGAAAGCGCAGGTTCTCACTATTATTTTCCATTTTAGTAATAATATTTCTTTACCTACCTGTAATAACACTGATAGTGCTTTCTTTTAATCAGTCACGTCATGGTGTTTTGTGGACAGGTTTTACACTCAAATGGTACCGTGATTTGTTCGGAAATACAGGTGTTTGGAGAGCATTTTTTAATACAGTAATAATTGCACTTTCTTCTGCCACTGTGGCTACAGTCATAGGGACACTCTCAGCAATTGGTATATACTGGTATGGTTTTAAAACAAAGAAATTCTTCCAGGGACTTATCTATACCCCCCTGATAATACCTGACATCCTTATGGGTGTTTCACTTTTGCTATTTTTTGTTGCTTTAAATGTTCAGCTGGGACTGACCACTATTTTTCTTGCTCACGTAACTTTTTGTATTTCTTATGTCACTCTTATTGTCATTGCAAGACTACAAGATTTTGATTACACAATTGTAGAAGCGGCCAAAGATCTTGGAGCAACTGGATTACAATCGTTTTTCAAAATTATAATCCCGCTTATTTTTCCAGGTATCACTGCAGGATTTTTATTAAGCATTACTTTATCCATCGACGATTTTGTTATAACTTTTTTTGTAGCAGGACCTGGTTCCACAACGTTACCATTAAAGATATTTTCTATGATAAAATTCGGAGTATCACCTGAAATAAATGCTTTATCTACACTGCTTTTAGCTTCAGCACTGTTTCTTTCAACAATAGGCATAAGATTTAGAAAAATAATTTTCACTTGAGGAGGTGTTATTATGAAAAAAGTCTTTATTATTCTATTTGTAACCATTATTGCGCTTACAATTACTGCAAAGGAAACTCTCCATATTTATTCATGGTCAGATTACATCCCTGAAGAGGTCATTCAAGGTTTTGAAGAAGAATTCAACTGTAATGTAATATACGATACATACGATTCAAATGAAACGATGTACGCTAAGCTAAAGGCAGGAGCCACCGGATATGATTTAGCTTTTCCCTCGGGAGACTACACAGAAATAATGATACGTGAAAATATGCTTATACCCTTAGAAAAAGATCTTATACCAAACATGATTTACATAGACCCGGAAGTGCTCAAATTGATAGAATATGATCCAGGCAATGAGTACAGTGCTCCTTATCAGCTGGGTTCAACCGGTATTGCTGTTAATACCTTTTATGTTGACGAATATGAGAAATCATGGTCAATCTATCAAAGAGAAGACCTGAAAGGAAAAATGACACTTCTTGATGATATGAGAGAAGTATTTGGAGCTGCATTGAAATACCTTGGTTACTCAGTCAACACAACAAATACAGAGCATTTACAACAGGCTAAAGAAGTCATTCTTGAATGGAAGAATAACATTGTTAAATTTGATAATGAAGTATTTGCGAAAGGTGTTATCTCTGGAGAATTCTGGGTGGTTCATGGATATGGTGAAAATATATATTACGAAGGCACAGAGGAAGAGCTTAAAAACATAGAGTTTTTCATTCCCAAAGAAGGAAGCACATTATGGATAGATAACATGGTTATATTAAAAGGTGCAAGAAATGTTGAACTGGCACATAAATTTATCAATTATATTTTAGAACCTGAAATATCTGCTATTATCTCCGATTATTTGCTTTTGCCAAGTATAATACCAGCTGCAGAAGAATATATCGAAGAAGAAAGAATATATACCGTTGAAGATCTTGATATGTGTGAAATGATAAACGATCTTGGTGCTGATTTACAGCTTTACAATAAAATCTGGAATGAAATAAGGTTTGGACTCTGGTAAAACAATCGACGATCGAAGAGAGAGGCTTGTTCTGGTGAAACATGACGCTTGGAGCCACTCGCTATGCTCGTTCAACGACGCTTGAAGCCGTTACGCTTCGCTACACTCAATGACGATCTGAGAGTGCAAGAACTTTACAGCAAAAAACAGAGATCAGAAAAAACTTAAAACACGAGAAGAACCAAAAAGACGAGACTCCGAGATCCCGAGAAAAAAAATAGAAAACCGGGTATGGGGTATATATAGGGTTTGGTTAGTACAAAAGAAAAGTCATGGTCAAATGCACACACCTCCCCGCTGACGCGGTACTCCTCTGGTAGAGGAGAATAAAAAATCACGAGAAAAATTAAAAAGACGAGACTCCGAGAGAGCTATTAAAACCACTAATATGCGCCCTTATAAAAGGCACGTTTTCCGTCCAATATTTCATTTCGTCCACCGTCCATCGAAGTTCAAAACTATCTAATACTGAATCATAAAACAAAGCGGATTTGCTGGTCTTCGACCAGGATATGCGCTTTCACCGGTGAACAACCTTACCAGCTTTACGGTACTTCCCTCAGGGGGGGGAGATTCAAAAAAACACGTGAACCGTGAGCCGTTTACCGTTTTCCGATTGGCTCAAATGCCCTCTCGAGAGGGCGAGCCGGAGGCGGAGGTGTGTGCATTTTGCACAAAGCGACGTTGTACGTTGTAGGTTGTGCGTTGTGCGGAGGTTTAAAAGAACAATAAAACATTGATTTGCGATTTGAGAAACAATCGGATATGTTGAGCACAGCTCACGATTTGCGGATCTTCCGATTCGGATTTGCGCCTTTGGCGGTATTTGAACAAATTTCGCTTATAGGGTTTAGTAAAATATCTAGAATTTTCTTTGTAACTGCTTATCTTCAGATGTAATTATTTGTATTGCCTAACACCTAACAGCTAACATCCAGCACCGCTCTTTTATTTTTCATGAATGCCCTCTTGAGATGTAGGGGTACAATAGAGGAGGCAGTCAGAAGGAAGAG
>CAYTVB010000062.1:0-10102 GCA_964441735.1 uncultured Thermotogaceae bacterium | reverse complement strand
TAGATTGGCTTTTTATGCATGTTTCAGAAAACCAACTGTCAAACTCAGGAAAAAACGCCCTCAACGGGCGTTTTTTGTATTAGACTATTAATGTTAATTAGAATATCTCATTTCAGCATATTTTGATTCAAAGCCAATTCTTTCATACAGTTTCTTGGCTGGATTATCGTATTCAACGTGAAGCGCAACATCGCCATCACATTTCTCAATAGCATTAGTTACAAGTTCTCCACCAATACCTTTACCACGCATTTTCTTGTCAACGGCTACATAAACCAAAATATGTTCAGGTATGTATCCGGCCATTCCTGTATCATTAATAACCAGACCACCAACGATTTCATCTTCCTCACATGCAACCAATATAAAGCCACCTTTTCCTCCTTCATCGGAAAGGGCGTAATTTATAGATCTTTCAATATCTTCCTCTGGATCACCATATTTACCAAGATGTTCGTCAAAGAAGTTAGTAAGATTACTTTTACTTACAACTTCATCAAAATCATCGCTATCTTCAATGAGATACATATCAACTGCAGTCTTAGTAGCTACTGATAACATATGTAAAGCACCTCCTGTATAGAACACAACATAATCAACCATTCTGGGTTAAGAAACTCAGCAATCTAACGTTTGTTCAAATGTTATTATGGATTATTTATCAGATATAGACCTAAATATGGAAAGCATAATTAATCACTTATATAGATAAAATGAATCAAAATTAAATTCCACAATAACCGAAATTCACACCGCAACTGATTCATTATATCATATAAATTTGCGGGTGGCAAGAAAATATTGTTAAATATTTGGTCGAATGATTATATCTTATATAAACGTTTTTGTTAAAGGGTTATATAGTATCAGTATTCGGAGAAGTTAATCCATTGATATTTCATGTTTACATTGGAAAGGCTCAAGTTTTATTTCTTTTCCAAGCATTTCAGTGGTGATCTCTTTCCCGGTTGGATTGAGAACAAGTGTAGTGCCATCTTTTTGGAGAACAATTTCGATATTAGAGTTTTTTCTTGGGTGGAAACCAGTCATATTTAGTAAGACTTGAGACAATTCAACATCAGGAATTGTAGCCACGTAGATAGTGTTATTTTTTCTTGTTATTGCAGGATAAGAATGGAATACACCTGATGAAAAATCAGCTATTATCTCAGCATCTTTAGATGCAAGCATTTCACAAATATACGAAGCATTTAAGGTTTTTTCATTGTAAATTATGTTTTCACGGGAATTTACTCCTCCAAAATCTTTTATTTCCACTCCCGTTAATTCTCTGAATACTTCCGGTTTTCTTTTCCGAATATTATTATACTCATCTTTTAAACAGGTCATCGCAGTAATGATAATCTCGCCATTAAAGCCTGAGAGGTTTTCTAAGAATGAATCATTCATGCAATAGGCTGAAGGTATTACCAATAATTTATAAGGCGATAGGTCAGAATCGGCAAAAACAAAGTCTACATTGTAACCAAAATTTCTAATCGCTTTGTATATTGGATAAATGCCATTATTCAACAGATCGAAATTATTATTTATTCCGGGAGTTCGGTCTATCCAGAAATTTTCATAATCCAGGTATATAGCTATTTCTTTTTTAGGATAGTCATAGTCCTTAAAGCTGTTATTCTTAATCAACGATTTAAAGGCTTCACCTCTTGTGTTTAATTCACCTGAATAATCAACAAGACCTGAGTGAAATTGCTCTGAACCGTACGGAAGTTGTCTGTATCTAAAAATCAATGTACCCTTTGCACCATGAGCAAAGGATTGATTTATCCAGAACTTCAATTGTTCTGGTTGGTGAAATTCATTCACCTTTCTCCAATTAACCCTACCAGGTTGTTGTTCCATAACGATGAATTTCTCATCTTTTAACGAGCGCATTAAATCGTGATTCATAGCCTGTAAATCATGATCATATTTACCGGGTATGTAATTATCCCAGCTTATATAATCAATTTCATTTGACAGTTTTTTGTAATCTATCTCAGTAAAATTAACCATAAGATTATGGGTTATGGGTAGTTTTGAGCATTCTCTAATAATTTTTTTCATTCTTTTGTGAAAGTTTATTGCTGAATCTGACGAGAATCGTTGATAATCGAGCCATATAGCCGGATTTACATCTGAAACTGTTTTGAAAGGAGGTTCAATTTCTTCCCAGTCATTGTATATATGACTCCAGAAAACTGTGCCCCATAATTTATTTAGCATTTCGATGTTTTTATACTTGTCTTTGAGCCATTTTCTAAAAGTTTTTGCACAATTTTTGCAGTAGCAAACGGTTGTTTCATGACAGCCATATTCATTATCTATTTGCCAGCCAATAACATTCTCGAATTTCGAAAAATGTCGTGCATAAGCTTCTGTGATACTTTCTGCATATCGTATGTAATTATCTGCGTTAAAGCAGTAGTGTCTCCTACTACCAAAATGACGTTTATTGCCAGTTTCATCTTTTTGAAGAATATCAGGATGTTTTTTAACGAGCCATGAGGGTGGAGTGGCTGTTGGAGTACCTATGATTACTTTTATGTCGTTCTTATTTAATTCGTTTAAAACTTTATCGAAAAAGGAAAAATCGTATTTTCCTGGCTCTTTTTCAACCACTGACCAGGCAAATTCACCTATCCTCACTACGTTTATTCCAATGCTTTTCATAATATGAATGTCTTCTAACAGTCTATCTTTATTCCAGTGTTCAGGATAATAGCATACTCCATATAGAAGATTTTTCATCCTTTAACACTCCCCACTGTAAGGCCTTCTATGAAATAACGCTGGAACATTAAAAACACTACCAGAGGAACAACTGCAGCAATAATTGCTCCAGCTGCCATCACATTCCAGCTTGTAACCCATTGACCCTGTAAGTTAACCAATCCTAAAGTAACAGGTTTATATTTATCACTTTGAATGAGTACCAGTGACCATAGATAGTCGTTCCATATCCATGTAAATTCTAGTATACCAAGAGCAGCCATAGCAGGTGTTACAAGTGGTAAAACCAGTTTTCTATAGATGAGAAAGTGTGATGCTCCATCAATCATTGCTGCATCAAAAATACTCGAAGGAATTGTTTTCATAAAATTCCTCAGGAAGAACGTACAAAATCCCAGTTGAAAAGCGATATGAAACAATATAAGACCCTGGTAAGAATCATATATGTTCATGTTTATTGATAACCTGTAAACAGGAATAAGGAGCATTTGAAATGGTATTAGCATTCCTCCAACAAAAACCATGAGTAAAATTTTTGATAATTTGAATTTGTACCAGGCTAGAGCATATGCACCAAGACTTGATAGAAAAAGGGTTCCCAGTACTGAAGGTATTGTTATGATGAACGTATTCAAAAAGTATCTTCCCATGTTGGCATCGGTCCATGCTGTAGCGTAGTTCTCAAAGTGCCATATATCAGGTGGTAACCACCACTGACGTTCTACCATGAGTTCATCCATTGTTTTAACTGAAGTGAAAAGGGATATCATAAAGGGTGAAACCCATAGTAATACGACTAGTGTACCTAGAATATAGAAAATAAGCATCTTTTTCATCGTTCTTCCTCCGATTTTAGGACATACCTCATGTAAAACAGGATAAAACCAAGAGTAATGAGGAATTGTATTACTGCAATAGCAGAACCATAGCCCATTCTGTAATTGTGGAAACTCTGTACGTACATATAATTTGCCATTACACTGGAAGAGTAAAAGGGTCCGCCTCTGGTTAAAACGTACACTATGTCAAAGGCTCTTAATGAATCTATTATGCTTACAGTTACTGCAACAACTGTAGCCGGTTTTAACATGGGAATAATTATATGAATAAACCTTTTCCAGGCATTTGCTCCATCAACCCATGCAGCTTCGACAAGCTGATTTGGAACCTGCTTTAAACCGGCAAGATATATCACCATGGCATAGGATATCTGACGCCACGAAGCGGCCATGATCAAGGAATATGTAACTACGTTTGGATCACTCAGCCAACCAACGGGCTCAAGATCGAGCATTTTTAAAATGGTATTTATGGCTCCGTGTCTTGGCTCAAGGATCCAACACCAAATTTGTCCTATAACAACGAAAGACAATGTCATTGGTAGATAAATGAGCGTTTTATAGATTTTTGTACCTTTGAATTTTTGATCAAGAAGCATAGCAATTAATAAACCTAGAGGTACACAAACTCCCGCGAATCCAACAAGCCATTTAATGTTGTTCATTACAGAAACACCAAAATATGGATCGTTGAATAATTCGATGAAGTTTTTAAATCCTATGAAGTCTATGGTTGGCGATACACCATCCCAGCTGGTAAAGCTTAATACGAATGTACTAATTATCGGATAAAGCACCCAGATTGAATACATTGTTAATGGTACTGCCAAGAAAGCATATGGGACCCATTTTTTTGCTGTCATTAGATTTCCTCCGGTAAATTAATAATCAATGGGGGCTTTAACCCCCATTGATAAAATAAGAACGATTATTCAGAATAAATTCGCATTCGGTGCATTTCCAGATTCTTTAATATTGTTTCAAGTCTTCTGGGGTAGACCATAAACTCAACAAATCCATTCATACCTTTTTCAGCCATTTCAGGATTTGTGTCTCTGTCGTAGAACTGCATTACACCATCTGACTCAAGAATCATTTCAAGACCCTTTTGCGCATGGGCATCCGGTGCTGGAACATTCTTGTTCGCTGCCAATCTTCCGAGATTTTCTGCAAAATACTGCTGTGCTTCTTTGGAAGCTATGAATTTTAAGAATGTTTTTGCAGCTTCTTTGTTCTTTGCTTTTGCTGGAATCATAAAACCATCAATAGGAGTATCTTCATACAGTCCAACTTCTCCATCAATTATGGGGAATCTAAAGAAGTCTAAATCGTCCTTTATATTTTCAGGAGCAACGTCCTTAATAAACTGCCCCATAAGATACATACCAGCTTCTCCTGTAAATAAGTAATTCGCTGCATCCTGCCATGTGTAGGATGTATGGTTGTCAATAAAGTAGTCGTTTTCAATTAGTTCTTTCCAGTATTCAAATGCCTTTTGGACGCCTTCGTCTGTATATTCGATATCGCCGTTCGTTAGATCCATGTGATAATCAATTCCATTGACACGCATGTTGAGAGAGTCAAACCAGCCTGCAGCGGTCCAGAGATATTTTGTGCCTATTGTTATAGGTATGTATCCGTTCTCTTTGAGCTTTTCACAAGCCTTGATGAATTGTGACCATGTTATCGGTGGTTGAATGTTTAGTTCTTCAAAAACAGATTTGCGATAGTATACTCCCCACCAGTACCACGATTGAGGAACGAAATATATGTTCCCGTCATAAGCAGACGCACTTTTAAATGCTTCAGGGAAGTATGCTTCGAATCCGCCTTCAAAGATATCACCGATTGGTTCGAGCAAGCCTTTGCTTGCGAAATACCTCATTCTTTCACCTGCAAACCATGTTGCCACATCAGGAGCTTCAGGTGAATTCAACCATGTTCTGAGTAACGTTTTGAAGTCTTCATGAGCGAAGGTATTTACGGTAACCTCTAGTTCGGGATGTTCTTCTCTGAACTGGTCGACCAGTTCAGCAAAAACCTTTCTTGGTGCCGGATCTGACATATAGGAATTTATAACCAGTTCACCGGCTCCAAGTGATACAAGTGCAAACATTAACAATGAAACAACCAATAAAAGCTTTCTCACAAAATCCACCTCCTGTTAAGCGCTTTTGCGCATAATAAATTCAGGTACATATCTTTCTTTTTTTTGTCCTCCATTTAATGCCATATCGAATGCCTTGTTTACCATCTTCTCTCTTGGTATTCTTAGTGTCGTTAAACCTGCTAATTCTGCAAAAAAAACATCATCATATCCTATTACCAGAACATTCTTTCCCGTAACAGCTCCTCGTTCGTTTAATGCTTTAATAACACCCATAGCCATAAGATCGTTGTAACAAAAAATCGCTTCTGGTAACTTTTTTAGGTTTTTGATAGTGCTGTAAGCAGACTTCCAGTCTACCGGGTGATAAAACACATTTTCTTTATTTACTGCACTACCAAAACCTTTTTCAAAGCCTTTTACCCTTCCTCTTGTAGTGAATTTTCTTGGATTTCCCATTATAAGAACTACTTTCTTTATCCCTCTATTTTTAAAATGAGCCCCAGCCTGTTTAGAACCTTCAATTTCATCAATCCATACTTCAGGTAGTGATGGTTTTTCACAGTGTACACCAAAAATTACTACTGAAGTACCCAGTTCATTTATCTCTACAAGATGATCCACATTATATCCTTCAGGAGCTATTATTATGGAATCGACTCCGCTTTCTGTTAAATCAACTACTGCTTTTTTTTCTTGTTCTAATTTTCTCCCAGTGTCGGTTACAATTATTGAATAACCCTCAATTTCTGCTAAATCTTCCAGGTCGCCCACTAATTCAGCATAAAATGGATTTCTTATATCAGAAACTACTACTCCTATACGGCCTGTCTTGCCGCTTCGTAAGGCTCGTGCATCAGCGTGTGGTCTATACCCAAGTTCCTTTATTATTCTCATAATCTTTTCCTGGGTTTCTTTGCCAACTCCAGGCTTTCCATTTATTACTCTTGATACTGTCATCATTGATGTACCGGCTCTTTCAGCAACATCCTTTAATGTCACTCTTCCCATAATTACCTCCTTAGTTATCGTTAACAGTTATCGTTAACGTATACATTATAAATTTAAATAGTAAAATTGCAAAATATGTTGATAGGACTTTAGATAAAGTTATACTTACTTAGAAGCAATGAAAATCGAAGAGAAACAGAATACTTAACAAATTGATCATTTGAATAATGCTTTGTTTAATTTAAAAGGCAAAGAAAAACTGCCCCTTTGTGGGGGCAGTTAGTGAAATATTTAATAATTATTATACATCAACTACGGTTTCAAGAGAAAGATTTAGCGGTGTTTCATTACTAAGGTTATCTGAAACAGGGCATCTATCCTCAACTATTTCTGCCCATTTGTTTAACGTTTCCTCGTCTGCATCTGTATCAACTCTGATTGTTACCTGAATATTTTTATAACCAGCTCTATCATTTGTATCTTTACCAAAAAGCTTTTCGGCATTTAGTGGTCCTGAAATATCAAATGAAAGACTTTTAATTTCAAAATCGAGTTCTTTTGCAACCATATGGCCAACCACATTTAAACAACCTGCAAGTGAAGCGAGGACATACTCTACAGGTGTGGCGCCATTGTTTGTACCGCCAAATTGATCGGGTTCATCCACAATCATTTCAAAGTTTCTTGCCTTAACTATCGTTTTTGTAGGATTTTCTGAGTTTGCTCTTATTCTAAATTTTGCATCGGACA
Source organism: uncultured Thermotogaceae bacterium (assembly GCA_964441735.1). Lineage (GTDB taxonomy): Bacteria > Thermotogota > Thermotogae > Petrotogales > Kosmotogaceae > JASMTM01. Next base: position 2,716 of record CAYTVB010000062.1, on the reverse strand, counting down.
TTTTAACTCCTCCTTTTGTTATGTTTTTCACTTTGAGTATAACCAAGATCTATACCCGATATATTAAGTCCTGATTAAATATTATCACTATTTTTTACATTCCCGAGTCTTTTTGATCAACGTCTTAAGCTTTTATATGAGTAACAAAAAAGGACACTCATAAGAGTGTCCCACTGACAAATATGGTGCATTTTATGGTTGAGAAGTTAACTCAATAAACAAAGAAACTCCAGATTTATTGTCTAATGAAACACCTATCTTGGGATACATTTTTACGCCAAAGCCCCATGTATCATTTATACCCAGAGTAACATATAGAACTCCGCGCAAAAAATCGTCGGATACTCCCTGTATTCTTCCCCCAAGAGCAAGTTCAGAAGCAAAAAACCAGGGGACCCTCCCTGAATTAATATCAAAAAGATTTTGAACTGCAGAAATCGACCACTTTTTTAAACCGATATCGAATGATCCCCTTAACAGTGTGTTAAGTGTAGGTGCCACTGAAATCTCACCTATTAATCCAGAATTCACCGAGTTCTTGGTAAAATTAATAAAGGGGTTTATATATATATCCCACCAGTCTCCGCTAATTGTGGTTTTTAAAGAAACATCTAAGTTCCCATCTGTACTGAAAATAACTGCAAAGCTTCCTTTTAGTGTTATTCCAGGTTTCAATATCGTGTCAATGCCAAGATATTTTGCTGATGCCATTCCTGTTATAGTGGATGGAAGTGTTGTTTTGATATTTAGTTGTGCCGACAATCTATTTGTTATTTTGTAGTTATAATTGGCGTTGAAATTAAACAGTTTATTCCCAAAATGATAGCTTCCACCAAGTATCAAATTATGTTTTTCAAAGGGATCCACATGTATGGTACTGATTCCAAGGGAGTAACCGTTTTCGTCCAGACCCAATGAAGGATAACGGATTACTGGATTAATGAAATATCTGGCTGAATTAATGAATAAATTATCTTCTTTGAAATCATTTTTCATGTCTATGTTTTTAATTGTGGTTTTTGGTATCGGTATTTCTTTTTGTGTTGGTTCAATTTTAAATACTGCCATTCCTTTATCTTCATAGGAATTTCCAATTCCGAAAATTTTACTGTTAAATGAAACTACCTTTTCAAGAAACATCCCTTCACTCTGTTGATAGAGTTTTCTGGTTTCAGGTTCGAATGCATAAACATCCATAAAGCTCTCATTATATGCAGCAGTGAAAATGATTTTATTATTGAACCATTCAATAGAAGAACTTTTAAAGACCTGATCATCAAGTACCAGTTCAAGCGCACCGGATTTTATTAATGCTATACTTCCTGATCTTTGCTCATCATCAACTAAAAGAGCAATTTCACCGTTTTTTGATACTTCAATATCTTTTACATGAAATTCCGTTTCCAGCAACAATGAGTTATTTATTAGAATCGTAGATTTTTCTTTAATTTGATCATAGACGGCCACATAAATATCACCGTTGTTTATTTCAAAGGCGGTAATATTTCCTCTGAAAAGTTCCTTCCACCCTTTTGAATCTTTTTTCCATAGAATACGGGTATATTCATTACCTTCATTTTCATTTTGCAAAATAATAAGTACATCGTTCTCACTTTTTGCCCTTATGGGTAGTATTCCTTTTATTTCAGTTGAAGAAACACCTTCATTGTTAATAGAAGTTATATTAATCTTATGTTTGTTATCCCATGAAGAAGCATTACCCACTGTTACATAAGAGAAGTATAGTTTTTTATCCGACCACAAATCGGTAATATTTCCATTGTTAGTTGTAAAAACTTCTTTGAACCGGGTTTGATCAAGCGGGAATTTCTCAGAAAGGTTTTTCTCCCAGTCGTTATAAAGGCTGTTGATGTTTTTATCAAAGATCTTGTTTGAAGCTATAATAATACCCAGAACAGGTGGCATTTTTGCCACTATGGAGTGAAATTCTTTTAATTTCGATAATCCATATTTTTTAATGAGATACTTATAAAATCCAGCTGGATAGTTATAGTAGAGAAATCCTCCTCTGTAATCCTTATCACTTACTGCAAGGGAATAGGCGAGGTCGGGAAAATAATTTCCCTTTATACTTGATAGATACATACCTCTGCTCCATACTGGATTATTTAATCTGCCTTCTGCAAAGTGTAAAGTGGATTCAGCCAGTAAGGTGGTGGACTCGCCAAAAGGAGTAAAGTACTGTGGGGATAACAATTCAGAACCTGTGAAAAGGCTGGTAAGGAATCTGTTGACTCCCGAGATATAACTGATATGAACAATATGTGTAAACTCATGCATAATAACCTGTCTGAACCAGCTTACTGTATTTAATCTTGTTGCTATATAGCTATCTGGTGGCCAGGTGTATATAGCAATAGTTTTATGATATTGAGGAACAGCGTAGCCATTTGTAACCGTGCCAATATCCTTTATAATAATATTTATTCTTCCGGGATCATTGCCAACAAGTTCAATTGCCAGGGGTCTAATTTCTTCAAATATATTGCCAGCTCTAACTGCAATAGTTTTATAACCATCATCATAATAAACATCTGCATTTGGGAATTTCAATATGCCACTGGAAAAAAATGATGAACCACAAATTGTTAAAACAACTAAAATTATGAATACCTTTCTCACATTAATCCCCTTTCATAGAATACTATTACTGATATTATACGATAAACAAATTGAAGCCTTTAAGTATTTCTTA
>CAYTVB010000061.1:0-10166 GCA_964441735.1 uncultured Thermotogaceae bacterium | reverse complement strand
CTTCTTTTATCGTTTATCAAAATGAATTCAAAGAATTATGGGTTTTTCTGTTGATTTCTCTTGGTTATGAGAAATAACCTTGCTAGAATAAAGTCGTTTTAATTTTCGAAGTTCAGGAGTGATTTTTATAAAAAGAAAGCAATCAATATTTCCTCTTGCAATAATCTGTTTAGTTTTGCTCATATCCTGTACAGGTATTCTTAAACCACCAGATTGTATCCCAATATTCTTAGAAGATTTTGAATCTGGTAATTTCGATCAGCATAACTGGTATCTTGAAGGCCATGTAGAGCCCATCGTACAAAATCAGGTAGTTTATTTGGGCAATTATTCTGCGGAGATGGGTAACATAAAACGATTTCAAAATAGCAGTTTTGAAATAACCTTGAATCTGACAGAAAAAGCATATATAACATTCTTTAGAAAGGTTGACTGTGATCCGATAAAAGATTCTCTTGAATTTCTTGTTGATGAACAATCAGTAGGTGTTTGGTCTTTTAAGAGCGATTGGGAGAAAGTAACCAGGTTCATTACTCTAGAAGGGACTCATACATTGCAGTGGAAATATAACAGACATTCAAAGGAAGACGATTATCAGAACTCAGTTTGGATAGATGATATTACTGTTACTACGTGCGCCACAATAGGTGAGGTTGTTTATATACCCGATGAATCACTTCTAACAATATTATTGGAAAGGCTGGGTAAAGATGCCACTCCCGTTTATTCTGTAGAACTAAAAGATATGACTACTTTTCATAATGAAAACAGTAATCTGACTGACCTAACAGGACTACAGTATGCTGAAGATTTAAGATTTCTTCATGTATTTAATAATGAAATAGAAACGCTGAATCCTCTATCAGGATTGAGCAAGCTAGAAGTCATTTATGCTGGGGCCAATAAAATAATTTATTTGGATTTTGCTGAAAAACTAACAAATCTGAAAATCTTAAATCTAACTGGGAACGATATTTCAGTGTTAACTCCTATCCAAAACGCAGCAACTCTGACAGAATTAAAACTGGGAAATAACAACATCAATGATCTTGCCCCTTTAGAAAACCTTGAAAATCTTGAGATTCTTGAGATTTATCAAAATGATATAGAGGACGAGGATTTGCTATCATTATCAGAATTAACCAACCTGAAAAAACTCGACCTCATGACCTGTGACATAACCGATATTACACCTCTTGCCTCACTTACTAAGTTAACGCATTTCAGGTTAATGAATAATAATGTTGAAAACATTTCAATACTTCAAAATATGGTAGAGATTGAAGAACTTAATCTGAAACATAATGAAATTTCAGATATTGGGCCATTAGTTGACGACCCAGGATTGGGTGAGGGTGATATTCTGGATATAAGTTTCAATGATTTGGATTTAACTGAAGGTTCTGAAGACATGCAAAACATAGAAGAACTAGAGACCAGGGGTGTTACAGTTTATTATTGATAAATATTAACTTTTTTATTATGAAAAATCACTCTTCAATAAAGAGTTCCGATGAAACTTCTTTTTCAAAGGGATCTTTATCTTTTGATTTAAGATATTTTCTTCTCATTTTAATGTAAATTAAACCTAACAAAATCCATACAAATAAACCTATCAGATAATACGGATTGTGTTCAGTCAGCAACTGATAGATGAGCAAAATGAAAATAATTATCGAAAAAAGAACACCTAGCCAGGGTAAAAAGACAAACCAATTTTTCTTTACATAACCCGGTACAAGTTTCTGGAGCTTACTAAATCTGTTTATTCTGGTTAGAGCAAGAATTGAAGGAATGAGTATTGCAACTCCCCCAATTGAAGCAAACAAAGCAAAGATATCCAATCCTTCTTCTCCAATAATTAAGAGCGCCATACATGAAACAATCCAGATACCCGTAATAAGAGCAAAAGGAGTTCCCCATCGATTTAATTTTGATAGCCTTGAAGGAATAACTCCCATTCTGGATAAAGCTATCAAAGAACGAGATCCCCACATATAAGTTGCGTTTATACTTGTAACAATTGCAAGTACAGGTCCACCAAAGGTGAAGAAATAATAAAAAAAGCCTTTAAGAAATCTAGTTGCAACAGCGTTTAAAGTGCCTTCTGAAGATACTTCAGGGCTTGCTGCACCAAAAGTAACAAAGGCGATAGCGAGATATATTATCAGTACAGCTACAAAAGAAATTATGACCGAAAGCGGCATATTCCTTCTGGCATTCTTTATTTCTCCCCCAACTTCAAGAACCGCATTTGAACCAAGAAAAATAAAGGTTAACAGTGCTGCTGAATAAAGAACGCCATCTATACTGTGTGAAAAAATTCCTTCAAAATTTACCGGTTTAATATTCTGCAGACCGAATAACACATACACAAAAAGTGATATAAAGAGTGTTGCAACAAATACTATTTCCATTCTGGACGCAATCTTAATTCCAAAAACATTGATTATATAAAAAACAGTCAATAAAAGTATAGCAAATGGAATTAGTGGAATATTCTGCCAGATATTTTTAAGGTATTTTGAAAGTGTCAACGCAGTTAATGGAAAGAACCCTACAAAGGCCCCAAAAAGATAAATCCAGAGTCCAACAAACGAAAAAGTTGGTGAGAAAAGATAGGCACCATATTTGAATGTCCCACCTGTAGTTGGCAAAATTGATCCAATAATCATAAGGTTCAATAGAATGAAAAGCATGGGGACTGCAGCAATCACAAGAGCAACAATCGTCCCATTTCCTGCTTTCGAAGAAGCTATTGGTAAATAGGTGAATATCCCTGCTCCTATGGTCATTCCCACTTCCAGAGCTATGAGATCAACCAGTCCAAGTGTTTTCATTTTCATATGTATAGTACGCCTAAAGATATCATAGTAAATAAATCATACAAAATAATTGTTTAAAAACAAAGCGTTTCAGGCAATATAGACAAACAAATTAAGTAAAGCAGAACATATGGAAAGTATCTAAAACAATCCGGTTGTCCGAAGACTCATATATCTTTCAAACAACAATTTTGGATTCTTCAAATATTCATTTTCATTTAGATTACTCAAATCTATTCCATTTCCAAAGGGACAATTTTTCATACATATACCACAATCGGTACCAATTTTCTTCCAAAATTCATAACACTTTTCCTGATTGACCCTCCATCTCAAATTCCCATTAAACATTTCTCGACCGCCCCGGGGTATTGCTCTTCCTGGACAGGTAGTTGAACAAATATTGCATATTTTACAAAACTCTGAGATATTGAAGTTGAGTTTTTCATCAGCAATCAATGGCAGATCCGTCGTAACTACGCCTATCCTTACTGCAGGACCAAAATCAGGTGTTATGAGAAGCCCACTTCTTCCAAAAACACCAAGACCGGCATCATAAGCCACCAGAGAAACCAGTACAAGATAGTTTTTATCAATATGTACACGGGCGTTATAACCCAGTTCCTTAATAAAGTAAGCCAGTTGCATGCTTATGACAGCAGCTTCAACATAAGCCCTTGAGCTTTCGGTTAGTTCTCTCGCGCCTGGCGCTTCATTCAAAGCATTTCGCTTCATTTCTACCGTGAATGCCAGTCCATAAGGAAGGTGTTCTGTTATCTTCTCACCGTAACCAAAACCTATTCTTCCTCTATAACTATAGTAGTGATAGTCTTTCATTTTGGTTATTCCAGAATGTTTTGCGCCGTAATAGAGGGGAAGTTCTTTTAATGTCTTGCTTGTCTCATCAGGCTTTATTTTCTTCTTTTGCGTATCACTATTAAACTCAACCATTGTTCTTAAGCTGTTTAGAAACATGAAGTTAGCTTTAGAAATTCTTGACTCAATGGGGTCGAAAGTAGGAGATTCAGCAGAGGCAAGATCGGGCATATTTCTCAGTCTGTTATCATTATCCAGTAATTCAGGATGACTTTTGTAGTATTCTTCATATTTTTTTGAACCTTTTTGTAATGACATACGCGAAAAAATAGTATCTCTTTCATCAAAACGTTTCATATTCACACAATCCTTAATAATTTTTCTGAAATTATTATAGATAATTATAATGATAACAGTTTGCTAAGCGAATATTTTATGCTGTAAGAAAAAATACAGTTAATTCTTTTAGAACAATTTTGGTTTGTTACATAGAATTTTTAAACCAGGTTTAAGTCTATTCGATTCCAATCTTATTAAGAAAATGAAGACCTGAAATTATCGATATACCTGAAGCAATAAAAACAGGTAAAAAACCAATTGTTTCTATCATTGTACCTAATAACAATGGTATTAGCGCTGTAACAAGATTTAGTGCTCCTGCAATTCCTGTATAAAGCGATCTGTTCTCATCATTTGTTATTTCAATTAACAACCATTCAAAACTAATCTTCCTGGCACTTAAAGTTATTGCAGATAACATGAAAATTACTATAAACATCTCAACTGTAGTCTTTGCGAGTATCAATGATAATATTGGTATAAGACTTCCTATTATCACGCATCTTTGTAAAAGTTTCTTTAGACTACTTTTGTTCAGGAACCGTCTCCACATAAATCCAGCCAGAAGCATACCTCCCATCTGGAACAGTAAAAAATTTCCCACATTTTCGCCACTTAATCCAAAGCTTTTCTTTGCAAGCATTACATAAAAAGGAATCAGAACCAAACCAAATCCTGTAAAATTGGTAAACAAAATGTAGTTTAATAGGTTCGAGTCTCTTTTTAATGTAGATGGAATACTTTTTACTATTGTCCAAAAATCGGGCATTTTCTTTGTGTCAACCTTCTTTTCTTTTAAGACAAAAAAACCGAAGGATGCAATAACAAGCGAACTCCCTGCAATAAAAAACATTATTGAATAATTGTTTGGATATTTAACATTACTCACAATATGACGCGCAAAAAACGCTCCGAGAAGTGATAAACCACTTCCGGCAATTTGTCTAAAGGTCATAAAAGATTTTCTATCTTGAAGGGCAACACCTTTTCCAAGAAGATCCGTATAGCAAATCCCTGCAAATACTCCGCTGAACGAAAATATTGAAAGAACTACAAATATTAGAAATAAAAGTGTTGCAGATTCAAAACTTGATCTTAATAAAAAACCTATACCAAATAAAGCAGCTATTCTAAGATATATACCAAAAATCAAATAAGGTTTTTTTCTAGGCTTTATCGTTAAATAACTCGCAAACAATAGTTGAACAAGCAAAGGAATTCCAACCATAATTGCTGTACTCAATCCAACAGCAAAACCCTGGCCACCCGACTCCATTATCATCGATGGAATAACAGTATTTACTTCAACAAATGCCATTGTCAATGCCAAAAATATAGCGTGCCAGATAAAGCCAGCAAAGTTTTGTTTTTTTGCTTTCATATAAAACCTCTCAGTATCATAATCAATTTATCGTATTGTTTGCATGCATAGATTAACTATACTAAAAATTATATATCATGCATGATGTACTATTTTTGGATAATTAACTCTAACATTAAAACGCGCTTTTATAGATTAATGCAAACTGTTTCCTTATTAATTTAAAAATTCGAACGTCTATGTAATTATTTTTGATTTTATATGATATACTATGTACATAATGCATATAGTACAAACAACTATAGTAATATTATTCATATGTTTAGAATAACATTACAGAGGAGGTAGTTATTTATTAAAAAAAAGTTTCATAATTGTCATGAACAACCTCATAAAACCTATCATTTCTTAAAAGTATGCATGTTGATTTTGCTAAATGAAAAAACAGGTCATGGCTATTCACTGATAAACAGACTGCCTTATTTTGGCTTCGAACCTGAATCAATCAACACCAGTACTATTTATAGAACACTCAGATCCATGGAAAAAGAAGAAATTATCAGGTCAATCTGGAAAGAAAGCGAACAAGGTCCAAGAAAAAGAGTTTACCAGATTACACAAAAAGGCAGAAAAGAACTAGAAGGTTGGATAAGTTTTCTTAAAACAAGAAAAAATCAAATAGAAAAAATCCTCTCCAAATACAAATTATCAAAGGGGGATAAAAATGATTAACATTTTTGATCTGAAAAATATGGCCTGTGAGAATTATGAAAACAGAAGTAAGAATGTGTTTTTTGAAAATGAACAGTTCAAAGCGAGGATAATTGGCCTGGAACCTGGACAAATGATTCCAGATTGTGATATGGAAAGTTTTGTGATTTTCTATGTTCTAAGCGGAACAGTTGATATTACAAAAAATAATGAATCAGCAAAACTTAATGAGGGTAAGCTGCTCATAACAGAACCTGCAACAATATCTATGAAAACTGAAATAGGAGCAAAATTATTAGGTATACAGATCTCTAAAATTGCAGGAGTTGTTTAGCATGACAACTATTATAACAATATACGGACTAGTTGCTGTTGCTTTTGGATTATCAATTTGGAAAGACAAAAACAAAACGCTTAAAGCCTTTAAAGTTGCTGGAAAAAGTGCATTTAAGATGGCTCCAAGTCTATTAACCATCCTGGGTGTAGTGGGACTAATTTTGGGCATACTTACACCTGAGTTGATATCTAAGCTTGTGGGCGAAGAAGCTGGCTTCATGGCCACCGGTATAGCTGCAGTCCTTGGAGCAATTACCTTGATTCCTTCACTGGTTGCCTTTCCCCTTGCCGGGTCATTGCTTCGATCCGGTGCAACATATATGACAATCGCAGCTTTTATAACAACACTGGTAATGGTTGGAACTATAACCGCGCCCATGGAAATAAAATCGCTCGGAAAGAAATTCACTATCTTGCGTAATGGATTTAGTTTTGCTGCTGCGATTATAATAGCTCTAATAATGGGATTGATACTATGATTAAAACACTAAATAGATTTAAGGTACCTATAATACTCGCTGCAATATTCATCATAATGGCAATATGGTTCCCTGCAACCTTCGACAAATCATTCGATGTAGTTAAAAATTACTCAACTGAAATACTATTGATAATACCGCCTGTATTTATTTTAATGGGTCTTATTGAAGTCTGGATTCCAAAGGAAAAGATAAAGAAATTTCTTGGAAAAAAGTCAGGTTTGAAAGGGGTAACACTCTCCTTTTTCATGGGAACGTTGCCAACAGGTCCTCTTTATGCCGCATTTCCACTTGCTTCTTCATTACTCAATAAAGGTGCGAGAATGTCCAATATTGTAATTTTTCTTGGATCCTGGGCAGCTTTAAAAATCCCCCAGTTACTGGTTGAAATAAAATTTCTTGGTGTGAGTTTCACCATTTTACGTTTTGTTTTAACTTTTACAAGTATCGTAATTATTGGTCTTTTCATGGAACATATCTTTAAAAGAAAATCCAAAGATGTTGAAACAAATTGAATTTATGAACAAAGCCAGCACTCTTTTTTAACAGGCTTCATAATTTGTTTTAGATTAAAACTTCACATAAAGCAACTAACTAAACTGAAAAAATATTTTCAGACTTCATCCAGTTAAGATAATCAACCAGTGAAGCTTTTATACTCCTGGGCTTATATTTGATTATGTTTTTAGCCTTATCATATGAATATTTGTAGTTTCTGGTAAGTGCATGAATTGCGTAAGGTGTAAGTGCTGCTTTCTTTTTAGAAACCATATAATAAAGTGAAGAAAATAATGACAGTATACTTGCTGCTGTTTTAGGTAAGAAGCGCCTGATTTTTATCTTTCCAGATATTTCATAAAGCAGTTCCAAGAATTTTCTGATTGTCAGGGTTTGACCTCCAAGTATAATTACCTCTCCTTTACCAAGCTCTTCTGCTGCCTTTATTTCACCCTCAACAATGTCTCTGACATCTACAAAATCAAAGGACCCATCAATCCCCATTCTTAGCCTGTCTTTTAAATATAACCTAATTAGGTTACCCATTTCAGAGAGCTTATAATCATAAGGTCCTATTATTCCAGTTGGACAAATAATAATAGCATTAAGTCCCGACTGAACAGCAGCCAGCACATTTAAGGCTGCTTCAGCCTTTGATTTTCCGTAATAACCGCTTGTTTTAGTTGGATTGAAGGGTAAGGATTCATTTATTACAGCTCCAGGTTCAGGCTCAGCAAATGCATGAATTGAGCTGGTATAGATTAAACGTGCTACATGGTTTTTCTTACACGCTTGTATAATATTTTTCACGCCACCAACATTGACATCGTAAATTTCTTTCCTGTTGACTGGAAGAATAGAAATAATTGCTGCCAAATGGAACACTGCATCAACATCTTTACAGTATTTGGTTAATAAATCTCTGTCTCTAACATCTCCTCTAACTATTTCCACACCGGGCTTTTTTATGTGGTTAACTGTTTCTCCTGGAAGAGCAAGTGCTCTTATTGATTTACCACGATTTGATAGCTCGGAAACAAGAACATTTCCCACATGCCCGGTGGCTCCAGTTACGAATATCATAATCTCCTTAACTCGCCATCTTCAGCGAAAATTCCTCCACTCGTTTTATTTTCATTCACAAATTTTACCATTCTAATAAAACCATCAGTAATAGCATTAAGATCTTCAGCTGGAACTTTTTCCAAGAAATGTCTAACTACATTGTCAAAGCTTTCTTTTAAATTATTAAAGAGCTTTTTCCCATTATCTGTTAACGTTATGAGATAAACCCTTCTGTCTTTTTCAGAACTTTCTCTCTTTAGTAACCCTTTCTGCTCCAGTTCGTCAACAATAAAAGTTATATTGCTTTTCGTCATAGAATAAGTATCCGCAAGATCCTTCATCTTTTGTGGTCCCTTAAGTGCTATGTAAATCAACAGATAATACTCTATTGTTTTAAGCTTTTCGCCTTCTTCAGAATAAGTAAACAGCTTTGAAAAATTAACAACCAGATCAAAGACAATATCTAAAATCTCTTCCGAATTAAATTTCAATGATTTTCCTTTAATCAAATCAATCACCTCTTATTAGTTAAAATATTGTACTGTTTATTTATTTTACTATATAATTACTGGAAAATATAGTATGTTACTTTGGTCGATGGTCAATTTTCAAAATTAATAGCCATTTGCTTAGTTTTTGGATAATTACTCTTTTTTCTACCGATTTCATTGATCAGTGTGATTAAATAGTTTTGAATGAGTATAATTTGTAAATTATCAAATATAAACGTAACTTCTGGAGGTGCGCTATGAAAAAGTTTTTAATACTGTTTTTATTACTTCTACCAGTTCTTGGTATGGCTCATGTTCCCTTTTTTCCAGAAACAGGCGATAATGAAATATTTGTTGAAGATATTGATTTATCCCAGATTTACTATTATCAGTTCATAGATGATTCTACTCTTCTAACATTTACCTTTGAGATGAAAAATGACCAAAATCTTCACATACTCTTTGGTGTTCCAAAAATTGATAGACTTGAAGAATTCCATCCAATTATGAAGGTTATCTCACATGAAGGAGAAACCTTAGACTTCTTTGACACATCAAAGATAACACCTGAAGAAATGTATGAACCTTTCGGTGATACATACTCATGGTTGTATGTTGATTATGACCGAATACTCGATAAAGGAATTTATCGCGTCACCGTTGAAGCTAAAAAACCTGGTAAAGCCTGGATCACCTTTGGTATTAAAGAAAGGTTTACAGCCGGACAAATCCTCAGTCTACCGAAACTAATACAGGACATCAGAGGATTTCATGAGCTCGAAGGAATAGCTACATGGGAAAAATACGCTCTTGGAATCATTGGAGTAATAACTGTTGGAGTGATATTGTTTTTTCTTCTTTAGGAAAAGTCGTAGTCACATAAAGTAATAATTATTTGGTTTTTGCTCAACTAATAAGTTGTTTTAGTTCGTTTAAACGATATAAAGTTTCGTAGGGATTTAGCTAAATCATTGAAATGGTAATTTATGGGGCAGATTATATTCTTTATAACTCTCTTTGTTTGGATTGGTTATGACATCTATCTTTTTTTATTCATAATAGGAAATTCAGCAAAAAAACTTCAAGAAAAAAGCCCAAATATATTATGCTTGTTTTTGTTATCACAGGTATATTTGGTGCTGTAGCCATTGATGGTAAATCGAAGTTATATTTCATGGAACCATTTACCTGGGTGCTGGATTTTTATTTTTCCAAATGCTGTATTTCTAGGGTTCTTCCTCAATTCATAGGAAAAGCACAAGAAAAAGCGTAGAATTAGGAAGCA
>CAYTVB010000060.1:0-10214 GCA_964441735.1 uncultured Thermotogaceae bacterium | reverse complement strand
CGAGAAAAACCTAGGAGACGAGAATCCGAGAGTCCGAGAGAAAACACGTGAACCGATCAATACATAGAGATCGGAGATCAGATAAATACAAATAATAAAACACGTGAACGGTTGGCCGTGAACCGATTGGTACATAGAAAACATCCATAGTCCATAATCCATCGTCCATCGAAGTTCAAAGAATCAGAAAACGTTGTTGGTTGTTTGGAAGTTCAGCAGGAATGGGGGGGTAAGTTTATTTAGTTTTTCTTATAAGTGCCAGTTTGAAGGGGAAGAGTTTGCTTTCCATAATTCCTTTTGAGATTGCAGGATCATTGTTCATGAACTTTTTAGCCTCTTTTTTGTTTTCTGCTTCAAATATTACTATCCCGAAACCTTCAGGTTCATTTTCATCTGGAGTTCTACCTGCAAGTATTACTTTTCCTTTTTCTGTAAATTTCTTGAGGCGTGAGAAGTGATCTGTCAGTATTTGTTCTTCTTTTTCCGTCCATTTAGATAGATCTCTATACTCTTCTTTTAAGCTCAGTTTATATACAAAGTTTTCCATGTGTTTTTCCTCCAATCATTTTTAGATATTTATCCTTTAAAAAAGTGTTTTCCTAATGTTCCTGTGAGAGCGAGACACAAAATATATGAAATGAAAAAGATAAGATATTTTTGTTTTTCTGAGTTATCCAGATTTATTATATTTTTGTATGAATTATCTTTAAATGGTATGGGATCCCAAACCAATCCATATTTTATTGAGAGCCCTTTCATGTATAAGAGGTGTAAAACAGGAACATTATTTGATACAAATTCGTATAATACTCCTCTTTCATCAGTTTGAGGTATATTTTCGATTTCTTTGTTAAGTCCAGGCTTTAGATTAAGGCTTTCGGGGCTTGATCCGGTGTTGGTTATTGCTCCTCCAATGTTCACAAACATTTTTATTTCGGTTTTTGCGTTTTTTCTGTATATGTCCATTCTTTTCATGATGTTTTCGCTTAGGTTCTCTTCATAAAGTAATGGATATCCTGAACTGTTAATTTTAGTGCGGATAAATTGTCTTGCTTCTTCGTCAAGATCATCTGCAATGTCATCATTTCCACCAAAACTCACTGCAGCGGGTTTGAATAAGTCACCATAATTATTTTCAAGCGTTTTCAATATGTCTACTATTGTGAATTCAGGTTCGTTGGCACCATATTGTGATGCTCCAAAGGATACGATGAAGACGGGATTAATATCAAGTGTCTCACAGGCTGCCAATGTAGCAAGAAGTAACCCGGGGAATGATGATGATGCACCTATTGCTACGGTATCACCCGGTTTTATTCCCTCTTCCAGAAAGATAGAACAAATCATTGCTGCGTTATCGGGATTGACGGATGTTCTTTTTGCTTCCAAATCACCAAGCGTTGTTGTAATACTGGAATATTCAATTCCAATAAGTCCCGTTTTGTTTGGATCAAGCTCTTCATTTATTTCTATATTTCGAGATCTTTTTTCACTGGCGACTGTATTTAAATAAGCATTCATAAGATCTCTGGATTGTTTAAGTAAAATGATGTTTTTATCTGAAATTGATGTGTTAAAGATAAGATTTCCAAATAATGTGTAGAACAGGAAAAAGCCAAGTGTAACTGTAAATAGCAATAAAATTATTTTATGAGTTTTCTTGATCATAGTATGAATACCAGCCTGAAGGAAAAGTATGTCAGGACAGAAACAATGAATAGTGATATCAATGTTATGACAAACCCCTGTCGGGCGATGTTGTTACCAAGTAGACCAGGTATTATGACACCCAGGGTTCTGTATCCTATTGTTTCCAGCGCATAGGTATTTGTGAATATATTGATTATTATGGTTAGGAAAACAGATAGAACAAGCAAAAAGACGAATCGTCTTCTACCGAAAATCAGTAGTTTCTTTGAAAGCAGTTTATATATAAGCACTATAACAAGAGCAATCACCAGTGTTCCAATTATTCTTTTTGGTTGATACATATACATTGCAAAATACACTGGAACGATAATACCTCCAGGGTAATACTTAAAAAGCAATATAAAGAGACAGGATAGAGACACGCCTATTATAGACAGTTCTAACAACAAATCAATCACCAGCTGCTTCTGTAAAGAGTATTTATCGTAAAAATGGAATCAGCAAAAAATGATAAACCAATCCAAAAATTACTGTTATACAAAGGCACTTAAACAGGATGTTTATAAATCCATGTTTGTGCATTGAGTAAGAAAGCAAGCCTGGTATAACCAGCCCAACACTTTCAAAGACGATTCCGGCTGGAAATATGAAAGGCATGGCTTTCCACCAGTAATATGTTAGCGCTGAAGCTACAAGCACGTTTATTATAAACAATTCTGTTTCTTTGATTAAAAAGCGATGTGTTAAGAGTTTGATTATTAAAAAAGCAAAGGATGAAATCAAGAGCGTTCCAATCAATCTGGCTGGTTCGAATAAAAACAATGCTAAATATGCTGGAACTATCAGCCCACCCGAGGTGATTCCAAATATCCCCACAAGAAAAGAGGAGACAGTTATTCCATATATAATAAATAGTTGTGTCATGTTTTATCTTCCATTTCATCCCACACTTTAATTACACGTTCGCCACTGTCGACAAAATTTCCAAAGCCGAAGTAGAGAGTTTTCTCATGGCCTTTGAAGAATTCTTCAAAATGAGTTTCTTCCAATTTTTTGATAGGGAATGGATATTTTTTTCTCATTATAGGGAGAAAATGAGGACCGAAAACAAAAACCGAATCAAATTCCCAGCTGTCATACTGGAGGCTTTCAATCCATGATTTTGTCCTTTCCGGTTTGTCCTGCCTGGTGCAAAAGATTCCGATTTTTTTATAATCTTTGTAGTTATCTTTTATTTTGTTAAATATCTCATGGGTTGAGTCCACATCATTTGCATTGAAAGCGTTAACTGCAAAGACTTTTTCAGATAGTTTTTTTATGGAAAAGACGCTTTTGTCAAATTTGTATTCAGAAAGAGCTTTAGCAATTATGCTTTCATCTATTCCCAGCTCTTTGCACATTTCTTTAGCAAATAAAATGATATTACCAAAACCCGGTTGCATTTGTTCTAATCTAGCGTTCTCTGTATCTTTTGTATCATCTATAAAAGAAATACTATGCGAATTACGGTTAACTGACTCTATGAGATTTCTTTCAGATTCTAAAGCAAGAATTTTAGCGTTATCTGGAGCACTCTTTGTGAAGACTTTAGCTATTTCTTTTTTATTATCTCCTGTTACGCCTATGTGATCCCTTTTTATGTTGGTTATGATGTAGTAATCTGGTGTGATCAAAAATTTGGACTCAACCTTTTGATATTCAGGATTTATACTCATGATTTCTGAGATTAATATATCTGGATTTATTTTACCTGCTCTTTTTAAAAGTACCTTTTTTTGTTCGAGTATAGAAACCATACCTTTTCTCTCAATCTTTTCAATAGTTCCGTCCGGGAGAATTAGCAGTGGTTCTGTTCCTGTTACTTTGCCCAGGACACGATAGCCTGCTTTTCTCAGTACTACACATAAGAATTTTACAGTGGTTGACTTGCCTCTGCTGCCCGTAACAGCAATGTTTATTCCAATTTTTTGTTTAATGGAAGATACTTTTTTGGATTCGATATAGTAAAAAGAAACTAAAAAAATTAGCAGTGAACCGGATACCAAAACTTCAGTTAACAAGATATTTAAACCTCACTGAATAACTGTATTTTATAGATTTTATTATATCATCACGGTTTTGTTTTCTCTGAGTTGTACAAAAAATAAGTATTATATCAAAAAGATATGTCTGAAAATAGTTAATAAAGTGCTTGAAATATTCATAGTTTGGCAAAACTTGGGTGATATACTTTTTATAATGAATATAAATTGGCTTCTTATTTATAGCATCAATTCGTTACTCTATTTTGATTGAGGTGACTTCAATTTGAAGAGAGTGATTAAACTAATTATATTTTTGGCTTCGATAGCTTCGATTTGTGTAATTTCAGGATTTGAATTCACAAAGATGTGGGAAGATCCTGAGTTATATCCTGGTGATGGCCTTACAAAAAAAGCCATGTTGAGTGACTGGTTCAAGGATTTAAAAGGTACTGCTTTTGATACTCCCGTGTATGTTTTTAAAGGGAGTAATGAAGGTGGGAAGGTTCTTTTGTTGGGAGGAACACATGCAAATGAACCGGCAGGTACACTGTCAGCAATAACCTTACTGGAAAATATCTCAGAGTGTAATAGCGGTACAATTTATATAATCCCATGGGCGAACCATAGCGCCATAACACATACTGATCAGATGGAAGGTGACCCACAGTTTTTTACGATAAATACTAAAAATGGAGAACGAACCTTCAGATATGGCTCCAGGAGAACAAACGCAATTCATCAATGGCCCGATCCCACCATTTATATTCATCCTGCAGGTACGATTCTTGGAGGGCAGGAAGTGACAAATTTAAATAGATGCTATCCAGGTAGGGAAAACGGTTATGGTACAGAGCAACTTGCCTACGCAATTACCGCACTTATAAAAGAAGAAGGTATTGATCTTGCAGTTGATCTTCATGAATCCTCACCAGAGTATCCGGTAAACAACGCAATTGTGTTTCATCCCGATGCTGCAGAACTTGCTGTGACTGCACAGATGATGCTTGAAATGTATGATATCGATATCGGTCTGGAAGAATCTCCTCAAAATTTGAGGGGATTGAGTCATAGAGAATGGGGAGACAACACAGACACGCAGGCAGTTTTATTTGAAGTTTCCAATCCGGCTCAGGGAAGAATGAGAGGGCAATCAAGCGAAGAACTTATTCTCACTGGTAAAGATAAATTCTATGTGAACGCAGCAGAAAGAGGGCAGCTATATGTTCCATACAGTGAAGAGGGGTATCCATTAAAACTTCGTGTGGCCAGGCATATAGCAACATTTGAAGAATTTATTTCTTCCTGGAATGTGCTTTATCCGGATAAAATGATTGAAATAGAGGGGATTCCTGAATATATGAATATATTGGATAAAGGTCTGGGTTATTATCTTTAGCATGTGTTCCAAAATTAAATAATCAAGGGGGTAATAAGTATGAGAAAGGCAATATTTTTAATTATCAGTATCTTAGTTATTGTTTCATTTACGTTTGGTGCAGTTACATCACAGACAGTAGCGTCTAGCCTTGGTATGGTAGCAGCAGCTAATCCATATGCAGCGGAAGTCGGTGCTGAAATCCTCGAAAAGGGTGGAAATGCAATCGATGCAGCCATAGCTGTTAGTTTTGCTCTGGGTGTTGTTGAACCCTACGCATCAGGACTGGGAGGAGAAGGCTATGCTGTGGTGACACTGGCAAATGGTGAAAAATTTGCAGTTGATTTCAAGAGTATGGCTCCACAGGCAGCTACATACGAGAAATTAGAAGAACTGGGCACCTCGATTAGTGGTGTAAGATATACACCTAAAGGTGCATTGGTTCCTGGTATTCCTGCAGGTATTCAGATGATGCTTGAAAATGGTGCATCTATGTCTCTAGCAGAATTAATCCAGCCAGCCATCGATCTGGCAAGAAATGGATTCACAGTAAATGAAACCTTTGCCAGTGTAACAAGCGATAATTATGAAAAATTACTTGAAAATGCTCCTGAATTTCTAAAAGATATGCTTTTGTGGGAAGCAGGAGACACATTTGTAAACGAAGAGCTTGCGCAGATATTAGAACTCATAAAGGAAAATGGAATCGATTGTTTCTACCATGGCCAAATCGCTAATATAATAGCAGATTACATGGAAGAAAATGATGGATTCATAACAAAGGCTGATATGGAAAATTATGTTCCTTACCTTAGAGAACCTGTTCATGGAACATATAGAGGTTATGATGTATATGCTCCAGGACCTCCTGTTTCAGGCCCACAGCTCATTGCAATCTTAAATGTGCTTGAAAACTTTAATCTCAGCGTAATGGGACCTTTCGATCCTTTAGCCGTGCACATTATTCAACAGACACTGGTTCTTGAAGATGTGGATAGACGATACTTCATCTCTGACCCTGATTACTACGATCTGCCGGTTAATGGTTTCATGAGTAAAGACTATGCAAGGTTGAGAGCAATGGTTATAGATCTTAATGAAGCTCTTGATCCTGATTCTTACTGGGATTATGCAGGCGATGCTGCTCCTTTCGAAGAAGGCAAATCTTATGAGGAAGTAATAATTGAAAAGAATAAAGAAACTGCAGCAGCAGTTGCTGAAATCAATGAATCACCGTCTACATCACATTTCTCTATAGTAGATAGATTCGGTAATGCAGTAGCCTGGACACAGACATTATCCAGTTTCTTTGGAACAGGTTCTTATATCAATGGTTTCTTCATGAATAATGAAATAGGTAATTTTGCTTCCAGTTACAGAGCATGGGATGTCATTAACCTTGAACCGGGCATGAGACCTAGAACGACTATATGTCCAACCATTATTCAAAAGGACGGAAAGGTTAAGTATGTTATTGGAACACCGGGTGGCGGAAGAATCATTTCTACAGTGACGCAACTTATAGTTGATCTTATTGATTTTGGACTGCCAGTAGATGAAGCTGTAAAAATGCCCAAGTTTGTTGGCTATACTTTTTACAGTAACTTAAGAATGGAAAAAGGTATGCCCGAGAGCACAGTAAAAGTGCTTGAAGCACTGGGACATGATGTAAGACTGTATGATTACCCGGATCTTTATTTTGGTGGACCAAATATTATTTCAGTTGAAGACAGTGGTTTGATGATTGGAATGGGATCTATTAGAAGAAATGGTGCTGCATCAGCTCCTGAGAAGTAATATATTTGTTCAAAATCTCTAAAAGAGAGGGAAGTTTATTATGAAAAAGATATTAGTGTTGTTGCTTGTTGCTTTTTTTGCTGCATTGGGTTTTGCGAATGCTGAAACGGAAGAAGCAACCTTAAGTTTTGAAGAACCAGTTTTAATAACATCTGGAGGACAATCTCCGGGCGCATTGCAGATGATGGTTCTGGCTAAGACTGGTGGAATAGAGCATAAATTTATAAAGGATGTAGAAGCAGCTACAGATAATGTAGTGCCTTATAATACGTTAATAATAGTAGTTGGTGCTAGCGGTAAGGGTCTTGGAGCAGCTGGCATAGATGTAGATACCGAAATTGAAAGAGTTGCTGAACTGTGTAAGATTGCAAAAGGATTGGAGAAAAAGGTTATTATTGCACAGATCGAAGGTGCTACAAGAAGAGGAGAAACATCTGACAGAATTGCAGATGCAGTTGTAGAATACGCTGATTATCTGTTGATCAAAGAGGATGCGAATGAAGATGGAAAGTTCACCACAATTGCTGAAGAAAAGGATATACCAATTAGATTTTTTGATAAAACATCTGACGTAAGAGAAATACTTAAGGAACTTTTTTTAGAAGAATAGTTACAGCAGCTACAATGGCAGCCCGGAGGAATCCGGGTTGCTTTATAGATTAATAGAAGAAATAGAGGAGATGTGTATGAAGAAGAAGCTTATACTAACGATTTTAATAATAACGATTACAGTTTTGTCATTTGGTCAGTTTATTTACCCCGATATTAGACCCGGTTATGGTGTTACTGAAACCAAATGGCTATCTGATTATTTTGCACCACTAAATGGCACAAATCTGAACACCCCGGTTTTTATTATGGATAGTGGTAATCCTGGTGCTACATTTCTTCTTATGGGTGGCACACATCCAAGAGAAATAGCAAGTTCTGTTAGTGCACTGGTTTTTCTAGAAAATGCAATAGTTAAAACTGGTAGAGTAATTGTTATTCCTTTTTCCAACAGAAGTGCAGCATCCATTAATGATCAGAGTTCTGACATTCCACATTTCATACAGATAGAAACGAGGAGCGGGCCAAGATATTTGATTTATGGGGATAGAAGGACTGATATTAAGGATCAGGGAATTGAAGATCCTGATAAGTATGTCCATGATCCTTCAGGTATGGTTATTGACAATGGAGCAGAATCCAGGAATTTGAACAGAAATTATCCTGGAAAACCAGATGGTAACCCTACACAACAACTTGCATTTGCAATTCTTGAATTGATAAGAAAAGAAAACGTTGATTTCAATCTGGATATGCATGAAAGTGATACCCCCAGGAAACTTACTGATCCCTCTGGAAATGTTTATGAGGGTGGAAGATTGGCTTATATGCTTGTCTGTCATCCCACGGGACTAGAATTAGGTGCAATAGCCATTATGGAAATGGAAGATATGGGTATTCCTATGAAGCTTGAAGAATCAAATGTTGAATTTCGCGGATTGAGTCACAGAGAAATTGGGGACAATTCAGATTGTATCTCCTTTTTATCTGAATCTCCCAATCCAGGTCAGGAAAGAATTGGCGGAGATAAAGATGTTATTAACGATCCTGATTATCCTTTGAAGCATAGGGTTGGTATGCATATAGAGCTTATGAAGAAGTTATTTTCAGCATATAACCTTTACTATGGAGTACAGATTGAAGTAGAAAATCTTCCTGAATACGATGAATTAATGGAAAAAGATGTTGGTCACTTTTTGAATTAAGGAGTAGTTTATGCCTGAAACGATCTATTTTTTCATAATGCTTTTGAGTTTTATCACATTTGCAGCTATAAAAATACCGATTTCTGTTTCGTTAATGTTTGCAGCTATATGTGGGGCGGTTTTTTCCGGACATTTCTTCCCAATAAGGCATCTTGTAGAAGGCTCCTTTGGATATCTTGATGCAATTTTGATTATCGCCACTGCAATGATTTTTATGGAAGCGATAAGGATTTCAGGTTTACTTGAGGATTTTGCGTTGAGAGTGGCAAAGAAATTCCGAAATCGTCCTCTTTTTCTCCTGATGTTAATGACAATATTTATAATGAGTGCAGGGATGATAACCGGTTCGTCATCAGCAGCTGTTTTAACAACAGGGGCAATTGCCTTTCCGGTACTAAAAGATCTTGGTCTTGATAAGAGAAAATCAGGAGCATTGATTGCAATGGCAGCTATATTCGGTATGATAGCACCTCCAATTAACATTCCGGCCATGATTATTGGTCAGGGAGTGGATATGCCATATATTGGTTTTACTTCTCCACTTCTTCTGTTAACTGTACCATTAGCAATACTAACGGCGATTATTATAGGGACAAAAGATGTTAAAAAGATTAATGGGGATCATTTTAAAAAGGTTAAAGCCTTTTCAAAGCAATGGCAATTGTATATCCCTGTTGTCTTGTTAGTGGCTTTAATGATAATGGAAAATGTTTCCAGCTTCTCTTTAGGACTACCTTTAGTTTTCTTTGTGAGTGCTTTGGCAGCAGCATTAATCGGTAAAAAGAATTTTTTCTCAATTTCTCTAAAAGCGCTAAAGGAATCAGTAAATATACTCTCAATACTTGTTGGGGTTGGAATGTTTATACAGATTATGACGTTAAACGGGACAAGAGGACTGATTGTGGACTTTTTGAATGGTATGCCCGAAATGGCGCTGATAGTTGGTATTGCCATTGGAGTTCCACTTTTTGGAGCAGTCTCTTCATATGGTTCAGCTTCTGTGCTCGGTGTTCCTTTTCTGTTAGCTTTTTTGGGACAGGATGATATTATGGTATGTGCTTCTTTGTCACTACTCGCGGGGCTTGGTGATATGGTTCCTCCAACTGCACTTGCAGGAATATTTGCTGCTCATGTTGTTGGTGAAAAGAATTACTTCAAAGTATGGTTTAGGGCTTTGCCTTCCTTTTTTATCACCATGATAGTTGGGACTTTTGCTCTATATTATTCCAATTTTACAGCTTCACTTGCAAACTCTGCATTTTTTTATCCTGTATTTTTAGGGGTAATTATATTACTTGGAGTATTTATACTCTTACTTGACAGGAAAAGATACAGGAGTGATTTAACATGATGCTTATATATATGCTTTTGACCATTTTTATTGTTTCTGTTTATATTTACATTGCCTGGAAAGATGCAAAGAAATGGGATTGGATTATGATAGCAATGATTCTAATTCCAATGGTCTTGAGAATATTTAGGATAAAATAATTGATGACACAAGATAAAATCGATGTTGGATGCTGGGTGAAACAATAAAAAACTGACTCTCGAAGAGTGACGCTTGATTAAAAAAGCGAAAAGCGCTACTGGATGTTAGATGTTGGTAAAACA
>CAYTVB010000059.1:0-10222 GCA_964441735.1 uncultured Thermotogaceae bacterium | reverse complement strand
GAAGAAGCAATAGAAACCACCAAAATATACAGTGTTTCGGGATTACTTGATAGTAAAGGTTTGATTACACAGCGACCCTTCAGGTCTCCCCATCATACTGCTTCAACAATATCTGTCATAGGTGGCGGCACAAATGCCAAACCAGGTGAAATTAGTTTGTCTCATAACGGTGTTCTTTTTCTTGATGAATTTCCTGAATTTAGAAGGGACGTTGTTGAAGCTTTAAGACAGCCTCTGGAAGATGGTGTGGTAAATATTTCTCGTGCGAAAATTACGGCCAGTTATCCATCAAGGTTTATGCTGGTCCTTGCACAGAATCCGTGCCCCTGTGGCTGGTATGGAGATCCCAGTCATGAGTGTTCCTGTAACTGGAACGATATAAAACGTTACAACAGAAAAATTTCCGGTCCCCTTGAGGACAGAATAGATATGTTTGTTGACATGCCACGATTGGAATACGGTGATTATGCTTCGGAAAAACATGGAGAAACCAGTACCCAGGTTAGAGACCGCGTTGAACAGGCCAGAATACTGCAGCTAAAAAAGCTCAAAAATCTTGGCATTTATTCACACAGTCAGTTGAGTCATAGACAGCTGGAAGAAATTCTTGAGATTGAATCCGGTGCAAAAATGCTTCTTGAATCAGCTGTGGAGCGTCTAAAATTCACAGGAAGAAGCATAGACAAAGTCCTTAAGGTTGCTCTAACCATAGCAACTATTGAGGGCAGTTATAAAGTATATAAAAAGCATATTGCTGAAGCCATACAATATAGAAAAAAGGCCATTAATATCTGAACAGATTATGCTATATTCTTGGCGGCCAGTGGATGGGTTTTAGTCTCTTTTCGCTATCTAACCTGTCGCGCATATAAATATCAAAGGGGATCGTAAAAACCAGTGTTCCAAGTACATTTCTTGTTTTTTTCATTTCTGAATCTTCGGCAAAGTTTATGAGATCGATTCCCTTTTGCCATGCAAAACGCTTTATACCGCGCATCATATTCCAGCCATCGCGCTCTTTTTCATAATCAAATTGAATGACAAAACATGTTTTTATTGGTTTATGAAGTTTTGGAACACGGACGATGGGAGCAATTTTAGAGGCATAATCCAGTGTATCTCTCAAGAACTTCAACCCTGGTGGTAAAGCTGTTATTCCAATGTCGTATTCTCCAGAGGTATCCCAGACAAGAGCATGTGCGCTTTTGTACCTTAGAGCAAATAACCTTTTTTTATCTCTAAGCTTTTCAAAAAAACACCTGTCTAGATCAAGGGGAACAAGTTCATAGTTTGTCTTTCTTTTCTCCAGATAGTTGTTAAGCATATCCTTTGGAGGTTCATCTTCAAGTTCGATATGCTTTGGACCCAGAGGTCTCGTTACAGGCAATACATAAAAATTAAGTGTTCTTGTTTTCTGAAGTTTCATATGCTTAAGGATTTTAATAGAGTTTATGTTATCCGACTTAACTGCCCCGAAGGCGAAATCAGCTGTTGAGTTTCTTAGCAGCTTCTCCATTTCTTTAATAACCTGCTTCAACCATCTGGCCACCTTCATCCTGTATTTGGGATTTGTCCTGAGTCCCAGCAAAAGCGCTCCTCTCTGCTTTTTGCCTTCAAGCCAGTAATCGCCAAAACCTGCACCAACACATCCAATAATATCCTTACTGTCCTCATCTTCTGCAACCAGCATAAAACGCTCATCAAAATAATTCAGCTTATGGAAGAAATCTTTTCTGAAGGATGTTAACCATATCTTCCCTTCTTGAGCAGATTTTTTCTCTATTTCAAT
Organism: uncultured Thermotogaceae bacterium; assembly: GCA_964441735.1. Taxonomy (GTDB): domain Bacteria; phylum Thermotogota; class Thermotogae; order Petrotogales; family Kosmotogaceae; genus JASMTM01. Next base: position 8,433 of record CAYTVB010000059.1, on the reverse strand, counting down.
GAGCCTTTTGTTATCTTCGGGAGTGGCCTCTCGGATTATCACCGATTTGTTCCTCCCTTTAGGTGTTCATCAAACCATTTTAGTATCTCTGAAAGCCTTTTCTCTCTGTGAACCGGCTTTCCTCCTCTGGATAGTTCATGATTTTCACCCGGGAAAAGAACCATTCTGGCCTTCTTTCCCAGTCTTCTTAAAGCAGTGAAAAACTGCATCGCTTCTGGAACCCAACATCTAAAATCCTCAAGTGAGTGTATAAGGAGCAGTGGTGTTTCAACGTTGCTAACATATGTTAAAGGTGACTGCCTGCGGTAGCCATCTTCGTTATCCCAGAAATTCCCACCGACCTGATCCTTTGCAAAATAATAACCGATATCGGTTGTACCAAAAAAGGAAGTCCAGTTAGCTATGGAACGTTGGGTCACAGCTGCTTTGAAAATATCTGTATGTCCTACTATCCAGTTGGTCATGAATCCACCGTACGATCCACCGGTTACGCCAAGTCTTTCATCATCTATAAACTTAAAACTATTCAATGCTTTTTCGACAACCTCCATGATATCCTGAAAATCCCTCTCGCCATAATGCTCCCGGATATCCGCAAACTCAGAACTGTATCCGTGACTGCCCCTTGGATTACAGAAAATAACAGCATATCCTTCTGAAGCAAGCAGCTGCATTTCATGAATGAAAGAGTTCCCATATGCGGTTTTCGGCCCACCGTGGATCTCAACAACAGCTGGATATTTTTTCCCTTCTTCAAAATTAACCGGTTTCATTATCCATGCATCAATCTTTTTTCCATCAGAGGCATCAACATTAAAATGTTCGGGCTTTGAAAGGGAATATTTTTTAATCCAATTATTAAATCTGGTTAGCTGTTTCCTTTTTCCCTTTGTAACAGTATAAACTTCCAGAGGTTTCTGACTATCCATATAATTAATTACATAGACATCATCTGAAAGAACATTAACCGAATCAATGCTTCCCTTAACTTCCTTGATTTTCTCCATATTCCCTTTTTCGTCTATCTTTGAAATGACGGTATTTGGCCCATTATTATGTAAGAAATAGAAATCGCCTTTATAAGAAAAGGTATCCTTTGTATTACCGCCACGCACATCGCTGTTCAGTGCATTGTACAGTGGGATGTCCCTTTCTTTGGTAAGAAGCTTTACGTTTTTATCTTCAAGTGAGATGATACCTATAAAATCATTTGTTGCAAAGCCTCTTTCATGGTCATTCAAGGTTAAATAAATGCTATCGTTATCCTTCCATTCAAAGCTCATGACCGAATAACCGTCAAGTGGTAGTTTTTCTATTTTCTTTGATTTGCGGTCCAGAACAAAAAGACTGAAGATCTCTGGATGCTGTTCAGGCTCTTTCAGCAACATGAATGCCACTTTACTTCCATCATGTGATGCTTTCATAGAGTAAATATGTTCATGTTTTACGAGCTGTTCAGTATTTTCATTTTCTATATCAAGAATAAAAGCCTTTCTTGTTCTTCCTTCAAGAAAACCTATACCATTTGAAACAAAGGGAATTTTGTCTATTTCAATTATCTTCCTGTCCTCTTTTTCTTCTTTGTCATCATTATTTTTCTCTTTTTCATTATTATTTGCTTCCTTCGAAAGTGCTATAAATCCCAGAGAATTCTTATCTATCCATTCTAAAGAAAGAACATTATCCTTCGTTGAAAAGATCTTTTGCGCTTCACCACCATCGACATTCATCACATAGATCTCTGATTCTTTTGATTCTTTATTCCTCCTTGAGAGAAAAGCAAGCTTTCTCGTATCTTTATTTACTTTCGGTGAAGCGTCATGTTTTCCACTCGTAAACGGGACAATGCTTCCTTCTTTTATATCAGCTTTCCAGATATTCGAATGGTATTCGTTGTCTTCTTTGTTGAGTACTTTCTTTTCAAAGAAAAAACTGTTTTCATCAAGAATCTCAGGAGTACCAACACTTACAAATTTATACAGATCTTCAATACCCAATGTTTTCAATGTCATCACCTCTTAGACAATTTTATCAAATTTATTTGATTTTCAGAATAAGCCATTTTCAGGTATTATTTATGTGAGAAGGTTGGTGATTTGATGAAAAAAATTTTAATCAGTTATTTCGAACCCTTTGGAGAAGATGAGCAAAATAGCTCCGAATTAACGGTAAATGCTTATTTTAAACAATATCCGGAGTCAAGAAAAAGAGTAAACACGGTTAAGCTACCTACTACGTTTAAAGACTCCGCAAAAACAATTATTGAAAAAATTGTGAACGATACTCCAGATGTTGTTTTAATGTTTGGTCAGGCAGCTGGTAGAAAAACCATCTCAATTGAAAGGGTTGCTGTGAATATTATCGACTCAAGAATACCCGACAATGATGGAGAGCAGCCTATAGATGAACCTGTAATTTCTGGGGGTAAGAATGCATACTTCTCCTCATTACCTGTAAGAGAAATTGAAAAGGCACTAAAAGCAAAAAACCTACCAGCAACGATATTTTATTCTGCAGGAACATACGTTTGCAACTACCTTTTCTATTCAGTGATGCATTTCGTTGAAAGCGAGAGACTCAAAATCACCGCCGGCTTTGTCCATCTACCTCTTTGCTCTTTACAGGTTAAACAAAATTCTGACAAACCTTCTATAAAACAACAGATACTCGTAAATGGCCTGAATGAAATTATCAGGGTGTGTGGTAAACAATGAAAATAGCCCTAGTCGAATTCGAACCCGAAAATAACAAACCCAGCACAAATACACAAAAGATGTTGAAAATCATGGACAATGTTGAAGATGATTCAGATCTTATAATTTTCCCCGAGATGGCTTTCACCGGTTTTACCATGAATAGAGAATTACACAGTTCGCAAGATGTTGAATCGATTATAAAGAAAGCAAAATCCAAAAATATAGCTGTTTTGTTTGGGTGGATAGAAAAAGATGGAGCAAACTTTTACAATAGTTCTACATTTTTCAATCCCGAACTCAATAAATTGCATAAATACAGAAAAAGAAAGCTGTTTACATACAGAGAGGAAGAGAAATATTATACTCCGGGACAATTGAGCATAAGCTATGAATACAAAGGTCATTCTATCTCTCACTTGATTTGCTATGATCTAAGATTTCCAGAGCTGTTTCGCGAAACGAAGGGAGTTAACATTTTCATTGTTATAGCATGCTGGCCAAAAAGTAGAAAAGACCACTGGGATACGCTTTTAAAAGCAAGAGCGATTGAAAATCAGGCATTTGTTATTGGCGTTAATCGAAGTGGTATAGGTGAAATTGGAGAAGATTATGGCCATCTTTCAACAGCATTTGACTATATTGGAAATGAAATGTCGCTTGAGCAAACCAAAAATGTAAAATATCTTGAAATTAACGACGATTATTTCAAATCGCTTAACGTTTGGCGTGAGAAATTTCCCGCGTTAAAAGAGTAGTTTTTCAAGTTTCTTTGCATCGTATGGTGCATATCCTTCAGCATCGTTGTTGAAGTAACAATAAACCTCATCTACATTCAAATTCTTAATTTCTTCAGCATACCTTTTAAGTTCATCTTCATCGTATTCACTACGATACCAGGACTTCGAACCATGAAATCTAATATACGCAAAATTTGTAGTTGCAGTTACAATATCCGGTAGATCCGGGGTGGAGATCGAGCAAAATCCTATTTTTTTGTCCTTTAAAAGTGAATATATATCATCGTCGAACCACGAAGAATCTCTAAACTCGATGACATTCCTAAATGAAGGATCGAGTAACTCGCAAAATGCTTCGAGCCTGTTCAGAACTTTCTTAAAAGACGGTTTCAACTGCCACAGAATGCATCCCAATTTATCGGTGAGGGCTTTTGCCTGATTGTAGAATTTATCAACTGAATCTCCTGCCTCTTCAGGTTTTTTCCTGTGTGTGACCCATCTACTGCCTTTAAGCGTAAAAACAAACTTTTCTTCCGTACTGTCATACCACTTCTTAAACGTTTTTTCTTTCATACTTCCGTAGAAAGTCGCGTTAACCTCAACTGTGTTGAACTGACCGGAATAATATGTGAGCCACCTTTTCTTTGCCACATCTTCAGGATAAAAACTACCCTTCCAGTGATCGTACTTCCAGCCCGAACAGCCAACAAAATATTTCACTATATCACCTCTTTTAATTTATTTATGAATACTATTTTACCCTTTGACTACTCCCAGCGGATTTAATTTCACAAATGGTTTGACCAGATCCCTTTGGTAATCCATGACCTCTTCTATGTTTTTATACACCTGTCTTGCTTCTTCAACTATTGATTTCTTGCTGGGGGAGACTACAATTACATTCCTTTTCGCAAGATCTTTCATCACATCTTCATAACCAAGACTTCTCTTCGCTTCATTCCTTCCCATAACCCTTCCTGCTCCATGAGAACAGGAACAAAAGGAATCTGCATTTTCCAATCCACTGCAAATGTAAGTCGATGTTCCCATAGATCCGGGAACTACAACCTTACCCTTTGCTTCTACTGCTCCCTTTCTATGTACCATCACCGTGCTGTTGAAATGCTTTTCAAGACTTGCATAATTTTATGAATGGTTTCAGTTCGTTCAATTTCTTCAAGCTTATCGATATGTCCATCCATAATATTTAGTACAATATCTGCAATTTTTTGCCTATTTTCAGAAGCAAATCGAATGCAAAAATCCATTGCCTTTAAATAGTCAGAACCTTCGGTTGACTTGTAAGGAAAGTAAGCCAAACCTGAAGGAACATCTATATTGTTCTTCTTGCAGTATTGTTTGGCCTTTTTATGATACGCAGTGGCAATTTTGGCACCAAGATTCCTCGATCCTGTGTGAAGGGTAACGTATACAGTATCATCCCTGTCATGCTGTATTTCAATGAAGTGATTTCCTCCTCCAAGTGTTCCAAGCTGTTTTTGCGCATTTTTCATCTCTTTCTGGATGGTCCTATCATCTATGTTTTCATCAAACAGCGAACTAACCAATGGTTTCTTTCTCCAATTATGACCAAGAGGAATTTTCTTCATTATCTCATTCAATAACTCTTTTAATACTGGTTTTACTGTCTCCGTTTTTATATTTGTTTTTACAGAGACTACACCACAACCTATATCAACACCCACAGCATTGGGAATTACATTCTTGCTAAGAGCCAGCACACCTCCTATGGGCATTCCAAAGCCAGGATGTACGTCTGGCATGATCGCAATCCATTTGAAGATATCGGGAAAAGTGGAAAGATTGTCTATCTGCTGAATCGCTTTTTCATCAATTTTTTCCAGTGGGATCCAGCTCTTCAATTTCTTTTTTGGGCTGTAATATGGCATATAAATCACCTGCCCAATTCAATTATAACACCTACAAAAATTATTAAACACAGCTACTATATTAATGTTGGGCGGTTTTTAATCTATTGCAATAGAATTACCACTACGCTGCTGTTCACCACCATACATTGGCCATATACCCTCAGGCAACAACTCAATTTCATCAAAGTATATTCTGTTACGCGTACCGATATCATCGAGTGTTGAACAATAATAAAGCAAACCTTCTGAAGTTATCAAAGGAGCACCCGAACTTGTGTGGCCTATGTCTTTTTTCGAATGAATATTTCCATCTCTGTCAATCTTAAATAGATTGGCAGGATTTTTTGTTATAAGATAAATAAAGTCATTCTCCGATAATACAGCTGTTGAAACAGTACCACTTTTTAAATTTTCCTCCCAAAGAATTTCACCTTCGCTGGAGATCGAATAAAGATATCCCTCATTTGTTCCAATATAGATAATTCCCGTTTTATCAACAACAGGACTGGCAGATATTGCTGAATCGTCTTCTCTGGGTGCAAGCTGGAGCTTCCAGTTAATATTGCCTGTTTCTGAATCAGCTGAATAAAGATAACCATCATGACATGCTACGATTATCTCATCGTTGAACCCTGGTGCTGGACTGGAATAAAAACCGGTTGAGGTGGCCACTGATTCAAAACTCCAGATAACTTCACCTTCACGTACAGCCATGAACTCGTGTTTACCCAGATCACCCATTGTTCCAAAATAAACGGTATTTTCCTTACCTATAAGTGGTTTTGTCCAGATCACTCCATCTATCTCCAAAGACCAGAGTTTTGTTCCCTCTTCAGATAGACAGTAGAAAAAACCTTTAGTTGTTCCAAGATATATATTGTTTTCTTCATCAAAGGAAGGACTCATAAAAATTTCGCCCGTTTCTGTAGCAGAACTATCCTGAAAACTCCACAATACATCCCCATCGCTATCCATTTTCATAAGTCTGGCTTCATTAGCAGCAATTAGAATATTATCCTGATTGTCTATTGAAGGATCTGAGTAAAAACCACCGACATAATCACCAGAAAATGAATAGAACTTGTTAAGTGACCCATCAGAGATTTTGTATAGTGTTCTAAATGTTGCAAGAAAAACATCGTTTTCAGAGGATGCCGCAAGAATGGAAAAAGCTACCGACTTATTCAAAAAATAGGAGTCACCACTAAAAATATCAGTTGGAACACAACTTGAGAGTATAATCACTAAAATAATAATTGTTAATCTCATATTTTAACTCTCCTTTAAATCATATGTTTAAAAAATACTTTTACATTCCCTTTCCATAATTAATAATACAATATTACTTCATTACTTCGAAAAACTCCTGACTGTTTAAAACTATAGAAAATTTTAAAAGTTATCACTGGGATATTTGTATAAACAGCTTAAATAATCTAATAAAGCTTTAGTGTATACAACCTAGCACAGAATTGTAATTATTTTCAAAGCATATCTTAAAGTATTAAGTTTATTATTGAAATTGGTCTATACATATATACATTTATTAGGAGGATATTAATGGCATCACTATATATAGAAATAAAAAATTATATCCTCAAACAAATTGAAAGAGGAAATTTAAAGGCAGGAGATAAAATTCCAACAGAAAGAGATCTAATGAATTTATTTAATGTCAGCAGAATGACAGTAAGGCATGCTTTAGATGTTCTCGTAAATTCAGGAATCCTTGTCAGAATGGTTGGTAAAGGCACTTATGTTTCTAAAGAGAAAATATTTACTAGACTAAATATATTAAAAAGTTTCACAGAAGAAATAATTGCTTCAGGCCATAAACCATCATCAAGACTAATTAACAAGGAAGTCGAAATACCTAGCAACCTTATCTCAAAAAAGCTGCAAATTAACAAAGCTCAACAGATTCTTAAAGTATCAAGATTAAGATTAGTTGATGATTTAGAGATGTCGATAACTTATTCATATTTTCCTTTAATGAAAGCTTTTATGATTGATAAAATTGATTTTACTCAGACTTCTTTGTATAAAGAAATTGAAGAAAAACTTGGGTTAAAGATAGAAAAAGCAGAAGAAATCATTACTACAGTTTCCGCAAATCAAAAGATTTCAAAAGCTCTACGAATTAAGAAAGGTTCACCAGTTTTAAAGCTTTCTAGATTAACCATAATAGTTAACGAAGTTCCTATTGAATACATGGAGGGATATTTCAGACCTGATAGATACATAGTTTATCAGGAGTTATATAGATAGGGAGTGATCATGTGGATTATTTTAAAAAAATGTTCGGTGTCAATTTACCAGTAATTGGAGTTATTCATTTACAGCCTTTACCAGGTGCTCCTCGTCATGATGGAATTTCTGTTGAAAAGATTGAGAAATCAGCTGTTGAAGAAGCTAATATTATGGTTGATAACGGTGTAAATGGTTTAATTATTGAAAATTTTCGAGACATGATGTTTAAAAAGAAGGTTGGCCCTGAAACAATTAGTATTATGACAAGAATAGCAATGTCTGTTAAAGAGGAAGTGAAAGTTCCAATAGGAATTTGTGTACTTCAGTCTGATGCATTGGCAGCTTTGGCAATTGCCAAAGCAGTTGAAGCTACATTTGTGAGGGTGCCATACTATACAGAAACCTATATTGTTGATGCAGGAATAATGGAAAGCATAGCAGCTGAAGCACTTAGATTCAGAAAGAACATAGAAGCTCAAAGTGTGAAAATATTCGCTGATGTTCATATTAAACATGGGTATCCTTTATCACAAAGATCTATTGAAGAATCAGCAGAAGATGCTGTTGAAAGAGGACTTGCAGATTCAATAATAATTACTGGTAAAAAAACTGGTGGTGAAACCAAACCTGAAGATGTAAAGAGAGTAAGAAATAAGCTTTCTGAAATACCCTTAATTGTAGGGAGTGGAGTTAACGAAAAGAATCTACATAAATACTTTCCAAATAACGCTGATGCCGTAATTATTGGAACAGGTCTTAAGAAGTATGGAAATACTGAGGAAGAAGTTGATGCAAAAAAAGTTAGGGAATTTATTGAAGCGATTAATCACTATCGAAAGGAGCTGGATTAAGATGATT
>CAYTVB010000058.1:0-10251 GCA_964441735.1 uncultured Thermotogaceae bacterium | reverse complement strand
GCTGTTTTCAGACTCTTTTTTTACCTATTTTTCCTTCTTGCTGATAAAGTCGGGAGGAAATAGAAGATAACGCTGGAAAGTTTTATGATGCTGAAGTTGTAAAAGCCTGTAAAAAACTATTTAATGAGGGATTCAAGTTTTCTGAAAATGGTATGCTTTAGCGTATATGGATATCAAAAAAGGCCAGTTTTACTGGCCTTTTTTATTGTTCTAATGATAGTTAGATAGTAAACTTGCCATCCTTGTATATTAACTCTTCATCGGCGTAAATTTCTCCGCCTTTTCTCATATCACATAACATATCCCAGTGAATATCAGATTGGTTTTTACCTCCACTTTCTGGTAAAGATTGACCCATTGCCAGGTGAACAGTGCCTCCAATTTTTTCATCAAAGAGCATATTCTTTGTAAATCTCTTTATATCGTAATTTGTTCCCATGGCCACTTCACCAACATAATTGGCTCCTCTTATCTGCAGAATTTGTTCCAGTAATTCCTGTCCCTTTGAAGCTTCAGCTTTTACAACTTTTCCTTTTTCAAAGGTGAGTCTTATATCTTCGATTTCCTGCCCCTGGAAAATTCCGGGGAAAGAAAATCGAATTTTTCCATTTACCGTATCTTCTATAGGTCCAGTATAAACTTCACCGGAAGGCATATTTTTATGACCATCGCTATTAATCCACTTCCTTCCTTCAATGTCCATTTCAATATCTGTGTCTTCTGAAAGTATCTTCAAATGCCTCTTTTTATCCAGAAAATCCACATATTTTTGTTGTTCATCGTGAATTTTATTCCATTCTTTTATTGGATCATCACTGTCTAAATGGCAGGCAGTGTAAACAAAGTCCTCATAATCTGCCAGAGACATGGAGGCTTCCTGTGCATTTGCTACTGTAGGAAATTGTGTGCCAGCCCAGCGTAATTCATTCTTACCCATTCGTTCAAATAATCGCTTTTGCAGTTCATGCTGGCTTTCAGTATTTTTACGAATATTTTCTGCGGGTACATTTGACATAATTCTGGTATTGGAAGTCCCCATTAAAGTTAGGAAAACATCTATATTCTCCACGATGGAATACATTTTTTTCGGTACATATGTTAGCTGATCATCATTTCCATATTTGAGAAGCATTTCCCTTAATGTAGGATCATCAATAAATACATCTACCAGTGCATCAGCTTTTAGCGCTTCCTTGTAAACAGCTTTCATAAGAGGTAAAACAACAGGTTCGCCACTAATAACAAGTTTTTCACCCGGTTTCAAATCCAGAGAATATTTAACCATAACCTCTGCATGCTTCAATATCTTTTTATCCACGAAAATACCTCCTTAAAGAATAAAATTAAATCTGATTGGCTTATGAATTGTATTTTATATTATAACGTTTTTGGCAGATGTGGAAAAAAAGACGTATGATCGGTTGATTATTCTAAGATTATTTACATATTTATGTCTATTTTTTAAAAAGAGCAGCGTCATTGTATGCTATCGATGATAATCGAGTTTAATGGTGCTCAGTTATATTTGTAATGAAACAGTTAAAATTGGTATTATATTTTTTAGAAAACGTTGCATATAACGTTGTATATATTTTTTGAAATTATGATTCATCAAATAGATTCCACTCTCTCTAGTGATCAAATGGTTTGAGAGATTGGCTTCTAAAAATCCGAAAGGAGTGAGGATATGTCTAAAAAGCTAGGAGTACTTTTTGTTGTTTTGTTTATGGTACTAGCGTTACCCTCAATGATGTTTGCTGCTGAAGAAGATCCTGTTGTTATTTATTTCTTCCCTGGAGGTAGCCCTGGAGGAACATTTGCAACTGTAGTATACAATGGCGCAGTACATGCAGCAGAGATACTTGGCGACAGAGTAGAAATGCACTACTTATGGTCAGAATGGAGTCCTCAAAAAATGGTAACTCAGTTAGAACAGGCCATAGCGGCCAACCCTGATGGAATCGCTATAATGGGTCATCCCGGTGATGATGCTTACAGAGCATTTGTTGAAGATGCTTTTGAAAAAGGAATTGTAGTAACAAGTCAAAATACTACATTACCAGAGTTGGAAGGAAGGTTTGCTGGTGAGGGCTTTGGATATGTTGGCCAGGAACTTTATCCATCTGGTTGGATGCTTGGTCAGGGAATTCTAAGAAGAGCTGATGTAGAACCTGGAGACAAAGCTCTTGTATGGGGTCTTAAATCACAACCAACAAGAGGGCAGAGAACACTTGGAGTCATAGAGGCTCTCGAAGATGGCGGAATGGAAGTAGACTACATAGAGATTTCACCTGAAGTTGACAAAGATGCTGCAAATGGAATTCCGATAATAGTTGGATACTTACAGGCAAATCCTGATTGTAAGGTCGTAGTTACTGACCATGGAAATCTTACTTCTGCTCAGCAGACATACTTTGAAGCTGCAGGCTACGGTCCAGATGAAATTTTTGGAGCAGGTTTTGATCTTTCACCAGCTACTGCAAGAAGCATTAAAGCAGGTTATACCGATCTAGTTCTTGATCAACAGCCATTCTTACAGGGTTTCTTACCTGTAATGCAGATTTACCTAACAGTGAAATTCGGTTTCTCAGGACTTCATATTGATACCGGTGGTGGCTTGATACATGAAGACAACATTGACTTCATTTCACCACTGGCAGAAAAGGGTATCAGATAATATTGATTGAAGGTTTGTAAAAACCGGAAGGGGAGAAATCCCCTTCCTTTATCCTTAATACTTTGATATAAATTCAGTTTTGAAGGAGGAAGTCCCTTGAGCGAATATATCGTAGAAATGAAAAACATTCATAAATCTTTTGGAGGAGTCAAAGCTTTAAGAGGGATTGATTTCAATGTTGGAACAAATGAGGTAGTAGGTGTACTGGGTGATAACGGTGCAGGTAAATCTACGTTGATCAAGATTATCTCAGGTGTCCATACCTTTGATGAAGGCGAAATGTACATAAAGGATAAAAAAATCAATCCCAAACATCATTGCGTTAAAAGGTCTCATAGAATGGGCATAGAAACAGTTTACCAGGAAAAAGCACTTGCAGAAAAGCAACAGTTATGGAGAAACATTTTTCTCGGAAGACAGATTACAAATAAACTCGGTTTTATCAAAGTAAAGGAAGAAATAAAGGAAACAAATACAATTATGAGAGACATGATGAAATTTAGAGGAATAGGTGCAGGAGCTGAGTCTTATATAAGAACGCTTTCAGGTGGCGAACGACAGGGAGTTGCCATTTCAAGAGCAATGTATTTCGACTCGGATCTTGTAATACTGGATGAGCCAACTATGGCGTTGTCGTTGCAGGAAGTTAAGAAAGTTTTGAATTTCATAAGGACGGTTAAAGAGAGAGGTAAATCCTGTGTATATATTTCTCATAATATAGCAAATGTTTATCCTGTGTCTGACCGATTTGTAGTTATAGATAGAGGAGAAATCGTTTGTCAATATAATAGAGAAGAAATAACTCTTGAAGAACTCAATGAAGAACTAATCAAATTTACGAAGTCTAAAATCCAGTGAAAGAACGGAGGATTTTTCTATGACAAAATCGAAAGAAAGAACCGAACAAAGTTTTTTCAATAAGTATAGTTCCCAAATTGGACTAATCATAATGGTAAGTCTGGTAGTACTGCTCTTTATTATTACAAGCCCCAATGTTTTCCTAAGGGGCAGCATATACTTTTCATTCCTTGCTTCAGTGCCAACAATTGGATTGATGGCACTTGGATTGACTTTTATCCTTGGGATGGGAGAAATCGACCTTTCTTTCCCTTCAGTCATGGCACTATCCGGTTTCCTTTTTGCAACTGTTTTTTCAGCTACCGGGAGTTTCTGGTTAGCTTTATTAGCCTGTATAGGTTCTGGAATACTCGTTGGAATGACAAATGGTTTTATTGTTGCAAAGATTGGTGTTCCATCTATTGTTGTCACTCTAGGTATGCAGTTTTTGATCAGAGGATTTAGCAACCTGATATCAAATGGAACCGCTATAATGGTACCACTTCGTGGAACGCTGTCCCAACAAATTCTGGTCGGTAGAATTGGTAGAATCCCCATGCAATCACTATGGTTCGCAGGAGCCACAATCTTCCTGTATTTTTTACTGTTTAGACACAAATTTGGAGAGCATGTACTTTTTGTAGGCGATAACCAGGAATCTGCCAGAATGATGGGAGTAAATGTAGATTGGATAAAAATCGGAGCATTCTCACTCATGGGTGCAATGGCTGCTTTTGCCGGAATTTTTGATCTGTACAGAATGGGTACCTGGTGGCCAACAATGGGTGATGGTTATCTCATGATGATTATGGCAGCAGTTTTTGTTGGTGGGACATCCATGTTTGGAGGAGAAGCAACCATTTTTGGAACATTTCTTGGTTCATTTATGATAGGAGCACTTGAAGCTGGTATTGTTGCAGCTGGCTTAAAAGGTTTCTGGACTAGATTTATTATTGGTGTTTTGATTATCATCGCAGTAATCATTCATACGGTAATCAGAAAAAGAAAATAATAAGCAATTTCCAATATATTAAGCTCAGACATATTGCCAGAAAAGAAAGGAGATGAATTATTATAAATAAAGACGCTTACGAAGTATGGTTTATAACGGGAACTCAGGAAATGTATGGAAAAAAGGTGTTAAAACAGGTAGAAATACACTCAAAAAAGTTGGCAGAATATCTGGATAATCAAGATAACATTCCAGTAAAGATTTTATGGAAACCTATCCTCAAGGATTCAGCACAAATAAAGCGGATTATAGATGAAGCAAACAGTTCTGATAAATGTATAGGTCTCATTGGCTGGATGCATACCTTTTCTCCAGCCCAGATGTGGATAGCAGGACTTAATGTTATCAATAAACCCTTTATGCATTTCCATACGCAGTTTGACCAAAAGATTCCCTGGGATACCATAGATATGGAATATATGAATACAAATCAATCTGCACATGGTGGTAGGGAGTTCGGTTTCATAGCCACGCGAATGGGGATAAAAAGAAAGGTAGTTGCAGGTTACTGGAGAGATGAAAAGGTAATCAAGAAAATAGAAAACTGGACTAGAGCAGCAATGGGTTGGAATGAGCTTAGAAATCTTAAGGTGGCACGATTGGGAGACAATATGAGGCGTGTAGCAGTTACGGAAGGCAATAAGGTTGACGCTCATATTGAATTCGGTTTCAAGGTTTACGGATACGCCATAGGAGATTATCTGGAATTTGTTAATAAGGTTGAAGAAAGTGAAATAGAAAAACAGATAAAAAGATATAAAGATGAATATGCTTTGACAAAAACTACGGTTTCCCAGGAGGATTTCAACAAATCCCTTCACGAAGCTGCAAACATTGAAATTGCCCTGAGAAGGTTTCTTGAAAGTGTTGATGCTAAAGCGTTTACAACTACCTTTGAAAATCTTTATGGACTTCACCAGTTACCCGGACTGGCCGTTCAAAGACTTATGAAAGATGGATACGGTTTTGGAGCTGAAGGTGACTGGAAAACCTCAGCCCTTGTTAGAGCGATGAAAGTAATGTCAACAGGAAGTGATATCGGGACTTCGTTTATTGAAGATTATATATACCATTTTGAACCGGGTAAAATGAAAGAGCTTGGTTCTCATATGCTGGAGGTTTGTGAATCCATAGCAGATGGGTCACCATCACTTGAGGTTCATCCTCTTTCCATAGGTAACAAAGAAGCTCCTGCCAGATCCGTTTTTAGTGCAAAGGAAGGAGAAGCAGTCCAGGCAACAGTTGTTGAGTTTGGTGAAAGGTTTAGGATGATAGTGAATGAAATAGATGTAGTTAAACAAAAAGAAGAAATGCCAAAACTACCTGTTGCCAGAGCACTGTGGGTACCAAAACCTGATTTGACTACAGCTGCAACTGCATGGATACTTGCGGGAGGAGCACATCACTCCAGTATGAGTTATTCAGTTAATACAGAGCAGCTGGAAGACCTTTGTGAAATTCTCGGAATCGAGATAGTGATAATTGATGAAAACACAAAAATCAGAGAACTGAAGAAAGAACTTAGAAACAATGAAATTTATTACAAGTTGCGAAAATTGTGATTTCCCTGATAAATATTGGGTTTTTGTATATATTAAAATGAAAATATGAGTATTTTTTAAAAAGGAGTAATTGATGTGCTGGATGCTTTAAGAAAAGAAGTTTATGAAGCCAATGTAATGTTAAAGGATTCAGAGCTGGCGAAATTAACCTGGGGTAATGCAAGTGGCATAGATAGAGAGAAGAATCTCATTGTCATAAAACCCAGTGGTGTTGAATACGCTGAACTTTCTCCTGACAAGATGGTCGTTGTTGATTTTGATGGTAATGTTGTGGAGGGAAATTTTAAACCTTCTTCAGACACGAATACTCATATAGTTTTATACAGGAAATTTCAAGATATAGGTGGCGTAGTACACACCCATTCAACCTGGGCAACCATTTGGGCTCAATCTTATAAACATATTCCGTGTTTTGGAACAACACATGCAGATCATTTTTTTAACGAAGTACCCTGTACAAGATTTCTTAGCAGCGATGAAACAGCCTCGAATTATGAAATGAATACAGGAAACGTGATTGTAGAAACATTTAATAATGGTGATTATAATGCTACACCAGGGGTTTTGGTTGCCGGGCATGGTCCATTTACATGGGGAAAAGATACAAGAGAAGCTATAAAAAATAGCATCATACTTGAAGAAATCGCCAAAATGGCTTATTTTACAATAGTACTTAACAATGATATCAACGAATTACCCGAGCATATCAAGAGAAAACACTATTATAGAAAACATGGCAAGAACGCTTATTATGGTCAGGATACTTAGACTATAAGGAAATAAGGTGATCATTTGTCACGAAAATATGTAACCCTCAAAGATATTTCAAAAAAGACTGGATTGGCTGTTACTACCGTTTCAAAGGCGCTCAGGAACCACCCTGACATAAGCAAAAATACTGCAAGAATGGTTCAAAGAGCTGCTGAAGAAATGGGATATATAAAAAATGTATCTGCTTCTCAACTAAAAAGGAACAAGAGCAACACAGTGGGCGTTGTTCTATCGGATAGCTCAAATCCATTCTTTGCAGAGTTCATGGCCGGGCTGGAAAGTGAAGCCTTTAAGCAGGGATATAAATTGATACGCATGAATTCTGAAGGGGAACAGAAAAAAGAAGAGGAAGCGATAAAAACCCTTCTCCAGTACAGAGTCGATGGTCTTGTTATCTTTCCTCTTCAGGAAAGCATACATAAATATGAAAAATATGGAATTACAAGAAATGGAGTTCTGATTGGCTGGAGTAAAGAAGAAGGAATAATTGACTCTGTATATACAGAAGAATTTAAGGGAATGTACTTGGCAACGAACCATTTGATTGAAACAGGAAGAAAAGAAATTCTGTTTCTCGATAACTTCCTGTACAAAACCGGATATTACGGTAGAAGGTTTGAAGGCTATAAGCAAGCAGTGATAGACAATGGACTTGGTTATAAAAAAGAGAATCATATAATAAACACCAATCTTGAAAAACAGCACAGAATATATGAAGGTTATACTGCAATAAAGGATGTTATAGAATCCGGTAAAGAATTCGATGGTCTGGTATGTTTTAATGATCTTCTTGCTTATGGTGCAATCAAGGCCTTGCATGAAATGAAAGTAAAAATTCCTGATGAAGTTGGAATTGTGGGATATGACGATCTCGCATTTTCCATGATGGTTTACCCATCTCTTTCATCCGTGAATTATAGTAAGTTTAATTGGGGAGAACTGGCGTTGAGAACGCTACTAAAGCGATTAAAAAATCCTGACATGCCTCCTCAGGAGATAATTATAGATGTTGAGTTACAAATTAGAGATAGCTCAATGAAAACGGAACTGACTAAAAAGAAACAGGGGTGAGTTTATGTATTTAATGGGTACAGATATCGGTACGCAAGGAACAAAAACTATTGTAGTAGATGAAAAGGGAAAATTGATTAGTGACTCCTTTGAAGAATACACGGTAATAACCCCCAAACATTCATGGGCTGAACAATGGCCGAATATATGGACTGAAGCGGTAATTAAAACTATTAAAGGAGCTTTTGATAAAGCAAACATAAAAAAGGAAGAAGTTGCTGGAATTGCTTTAAGTGGGTTATATGGTGGTTCCGGTGTGCCCGTAGATAAGAATAAAGACCCTCTTTACCCATGTCTTATATGGATGGACCGAAGAGCAAGGGATGAAACACAATGGGTAAAGGATAACATTACTCTTGAAAAAATATTTGGCATCACTGGAAATTACGTTGACTCATACTATGGGTTCACCAAAATGATGTGGTTGAAAAATAACGAACCCGAAATCTGGGAAAAGATCTATCAATTTGTGACACCTAAAGATTATGTTATCTATGAGCTTACAGGTGAACTTTCCACCGATTATTCTTCAGCAGGGAATATTGGTGGTGTATTTGATATAAAGAAAAGAACCTGGTCAGACGAAATGTGTGAACTGCTTAGAATACCAAAAACTAAGCTACCGGACAAAATAATCAAATCTTCAAATGTTGCTGGATATCTAAAAAAGGAAATAGCAGATGTAACTGGATTGTCCGAAGGAACACCGGTAGTTTCAGGCGGAATAGATGCACCCGTAGCACAGTTGAGCGCCGGGGTTTTAATTGAAGGTGAACATGTAGCTATGGCCGGTACATCTATGTGTTGGGGAACGGTTCATTCCGGCAAATATCTCACACCAGGTCTTGTCAGTTTCCCTTATGTAGTTGAAGAAGAATCTAAGATTTACACCTTCGGTGGCAGTGCTACCAGTGGAGCACTGGCAAGATGGTTTAGAGACCAGTTTGGCGGTTATGAAAAAAATGTTGAAAAAGAAACGGGTATCAGTGCCTATACATTGCTGGAAATGGAAGGGAAAAATATCCCTCCTGGAAGTGGTGGAATAATTGTTCTTCCATATTTTATGGGTGAGAGATCTCCTATATGGGATCCTAACGCAAGAGGAACAGTATTTGGCCTGTCATTATCCCATACGAAAAGTCAAATTTACCACGCACTTCTTGAATCTGCAGCTTATTCACTAAGACATAATATGGAAACGGGAATTGAAGCCGGTATGAAGCTTAACCCTGATTGCTGGATAGTAGGTGGTGTAGCTAGATCAACCAAATGGGTACAGATATTTGCAGACATAACAGGTTTCAACATGAAACGCCTTTCTGAAGATGTTGAGGCTCCATATGGAGATGCATTTCTTGCTGGATTGGGAACAGGTGTTTTTAATTCACCTAAAGCAATCAAAGACTGGATAAACTTTAGACCATTAATAAAGACAAATAAAACTACTCATACTAAGTATGAGAAGTACTACAATATATATTTGAAGTTATACGAGAATACAAAAGAATTAATGAAAGAAATATAATTTTCTCATATTGACCAAAGAGAAGCTTTCACAAAAACATCTATGTTTACCTCCACCTCCTAATAACAGAAGCGTCTCAAAAAGACGCTTCGTTTTTAACTATTATCATTTTGTCCAACTACTTTAAGGGGCGATAACGGTGGTTTAAAAACAACACACCTCCGCCTCCGGCTCGCCCTCTCGAGAGGGCATTAGAAATAAAAACGACGTTGTTAGATGCTGGGTGTTAGTTGTTGGGTAAGACAACCAAAGCTGCTGGAAGATAAGAATATAAACAATACCTACTTTAAGCTTCATTTACTAAAACCTATACCCCAGACCCTACACCCGGTTTTGTTTATGAAGTTCTTGCACTCTCAGATCGTCATTGAATGAGTGAAACGAGTGGCTGCAAGCGTCTTGTACTATCAGATCAAGCCTCTCTCTTCGAGCGTCAGCGTTATGTTCTTTAATGTTCTGTCAGAGCCTCTTGAGCGAAAGTATCACCAAGCGACTACAAGCGTCATGAGTGGCCAAAGGCCACGTCTTCAAGCGTCATATTTTTGGTTTACCCAAAATCCTACACCCGATTTTTTATGGTTATTCTCGGCCTCTCGTCTTTTAGGTTTTTCTCGTGTTTTTGTTTTTAATAAATTCCTTCCTTGAGGAAGGTACCTGCGAAGCAGGGGGAAAGTGTTCATTTGACCTTGACTTTTCTTTTGCACTAACCAAACCCTATACCCCAGACCCTACACCCGGTTTTGTTTATGAAGTTCTTTCACTCTCCGATCGTCAGTTTTTAGGTTTTTCTCGTGTT
>CAYTVB010000057.1:0-10511 GCA_964441735.1 uncultured Thermotogaceae bacterium | reverse complement strand
TTTCTCTTTTTACAGCACTTATTATACGCTGTCCAGAAAGAATCAAGATTACTACTAATAACATCAAGAATATGGTCAGTGATTGTTATAGTAATTTGTTTGTTCATATTCAGTGGATCTATCGTCGATTTATTTCAAACAGGGACAACAGCCCCCAATGTAGTTGAAAATTATCCGTTTATTGAAAATTTACCTCCAATTTTCAGTTTCGTGAGTGCCATTGGTCTTGCGCTGGCCTGGAAATGGAAACTCATTGGTGGACTAATAGCAATTTGCTTTTGTATTGTAAATTTTGTCATTTACTTCATACACTGGCCATTAACTGAAAATCTCAACTACCTGATCGCTCCCTATGGAATAAACTTATTCATAATGATACCTAGAATAATGTTTATTGTTTTATGGAGAAGACAAAATAAGCAATAAACTTAGGAATTTCTATAATTATATTAACTGAAGCTACATTGAAAATTTATCTATCAAAAAAACTTTGGAATAGCTATTTCTTCAAGATTTCATAAGCCTTGGAAAAAATTGTTTAACCTACTTTCTTGAATTATGGATCTCAAAATTAACAAAAATCTTAATCTCAAGTAACTTATCGCTTCTGAGTAGGCTTAGTTTTATGTCATTAAATGAGACAAACTAAGATTGTATTTTGTTATATGAATAATTTAATATAGAATTTGTTTAGTTAATAACCAAACAAACTACGGTGGTGAGGACTTGGCTAATTTTAATGATGTAAAGAACAAGAACAAGCTAACACTACTTGAACTTATAAAGAGTAATGACGTTATAACTAGAGCCCAATTATCCAGGCTAACGGGTTTGACAAGAGCTACTGTTTCTGCCCTGATAGGAGAATTACTGGATGAAGGTTATATTAAAGAGCTTGGAAGAGGAGATTCAAAAAAAGGTCGTGGTGGTAGAAAACCTGTTCTAATATCTTTAAATGAAGAAAGTATGTTTTATCTCGGAATTGATTTACACTGGGATTTTTTCCAGATCGCTGTTTCAAATATAAAAGGTGAAATATTGTATGAAGATATTTATTTCTTCGATAAAAGACAAGATCCTGATGAGTATTTTGAAGAAGTAAGAAAAAAGGTATTCAAAGTGTTTTCTATAGAAAAGTATTCGAAAAGAATTAGGTCTATTGGAATGTCAGTTTATGGTGTTGTGGATACTGCTAACAACATACTTAAATTTCCAAGTCATATGAATTGGGATCCAATTGAACTGAAAAAGTATATTGAGGATTTTCCAGTAAAAGTTTATGTTGAAAGCCGCTCAGCCGCTTCGTTATTGGCAGAAACCTGGTTTCATGATGAATTATATCCAAAAAAAGGCTTAATTGTTTTTATTAATGTTATTGAAGGTATTGGCGGTGCAGTAATGATTAATGGAGAAATAATTAAGAACAGAGGGATAAGCACCGGTGAAATTGGCCATACTGTTGTGGATTTAAATGGAAACAAGTGTAGCTGCGGTAAAAACGGTTGTTTAGAAGCATATATATCTGACAGAAAGCTAGTCGAGGCTTATGTAAATGAAATAGATAACCTTAAACTTCCTACAAACAGCATAAGAGACATGGCACATAGAATTGCCCATATGTCAACTTTGGGTGATCGATCAGCTATGAAAGCCATGAGTGAGCTTACAAAAATACTTAGTGTTGGGATAGGAAACGTAATAAATTTCCTTAGCCCTAGCTATGTAATCGTGGGTGGATTTATAACAGATGCATGGTCATTTATCGAACCAATACTCAAAGAGGAAGTTGCCAAACAAGCACTTCCGGGTCTGTTTATATCAACAAAAGTTGTGCCTAATCACTATGGTGATAAATCCGGTTTAAATGGTGCTCTGGCTGTTGCTATTAAAGAAAATATGCAAACCTTAGCAAAAGGATAATAAATAATCTGGTGATCTGAAACTGTTAGTTAATTAAAGTAAAAAATTGTTTGTGAATGAATGTAAAGGAGGAAATATCTGTGCAAAATGAAGAAAATAATTATTCTGAACAAATAAAAATTGTACTTCTTGCTGATGTTCATATGGGTAATAACAGATCTACCAGGCCAGGAGAAGAAGCACCTTTTTGGTTAAGGAAATTAGTTAACGAAATCAACTTTGAAATCAAACCAGATGCTTTTATTGATCTGGGAGATCGAATAAATGATAGTAATCGAGAAGATGATCGAAAAAATGCTGAAAGATACTTTGACATCATTGAAACGGTTAACGTCCCTTATTTTTTCCTTTTAGGAAATCATGATGTTCATTACCTATCTGAATTTGAAAACAAGAAAATCTACGGGAATAATTCAATAAACCTAAGTGTAAAAATAAAGGGGATAAAATTTATTTTCATTAATACAGCAGATCCTGTTGAAGAAAATATTGGGGGGAATGTTTCAGAAAAACAGCTTGAATGGTTAAAAAAAGAGCTTGATGAAGAGAATATTCCAAAAGTTATATTCGGTCATCATCCAATCGATGATCAAGACATTTCTGGAAATCCTCATTTTCTTTCCTTTCCACACCTTGCATTTGTTCAGAATAAAGAGGCAGTTAGAAAAATTGTCAAAAATGGAAAAAATGTTGTTGCTTATATCAATGGACATGTTCATTGGTTTAGCTTTTATACAGATAATCATTTACCATTTTTTTCTGTACCTTCTTTTATTGAGTCATGGCCCGAAAAAGAGGAAGCTCCGGGAATGTATGTAGTAGTAACCATAAAGGAAAATGGAGAGAGTGTATTTGTATTAAAAGGTATCAATCCAAAAAGAA
Source organism: uncultured Thermotogaceae bacterium (assembly GCA_964441735.1). Taxonomy (GTDB): domain Bacteria; phylum Thermotogota; class Thermotogae; order Petrotogales; family Kosmotogaceae; genus JASMTM01. Next base: position 7,709 of record CAYTVB010000057.1, on the reverse strand, counting down.
TTTATGGAAAATTCTTTTGGCACTTCAAGTGAAGTGCTTTGAGGATACTAAATAAAAAAGGAGGAGATTTTTGTGAAGAAGTTAATTATGATGCTTTTGGTTGTATCAGTAGTTTTATCAACAGCAGTAATGGCTGCGGATCCGGTTATTCTTAGATTTTATTTTCCTGTTGGTGTTGCCGGTCCATTAGCCAGGTATATGGGAGAGTTTGCAGATGAGTTTAATGAAACGCATCCTGATATTATAGTAGAACCAATCTATTCTGGTGGCTATATTGAGACTCTTCAAAGAGCATTAACAGCATCAAAGGCTGGGAATCCACCTGACATTGCTCTTCTCACTGCAGCTGACGTCTGGACAGCGGTAGATGAAGGAATAATTACATCTCTGGATTCTTTTATTGAAGCTGAAGGTGGAGAGGAATTCCTTGATCCTTATTTTGATGCATTTTTGGAAGACTGCGAAATCGTAGATAGTTATTACGCGATTCCATTCCAAAAGAGTACACCTATTTTCTATTACAACAAAGATATGTTTAGAGAAGCAGGACTGGATCCTGATAAACCACCATCAACATGGGAGGAACTTAAGGAATTTGCGAGTGAATTAGTTGTTAAAGAAGGCAGTGAAACTACAAGATGGGGAGTTGAAATCCCTATTGATCAGTGGTTATTCTCAGCTTTCATAATGCAAAATGGTGGTCTTGTAAACAACGCTGAAGGTACAGAGATCTATCTTGATAGTGAAGAGGCTATCGAAGCTCTCGAATTCATGAGATCACTTGTTTCTGAAGGGTTAATGCCTGCCAGAAGACTTTTTGGGGATTCATCAGCTGATTTTGTTTCAGGTAACACAGCCATGATGTACAATTCAACGGGTAGTCTTGCTTTTGTTAGAGATAGTGCAACATTTGATTGGGGAGTAGCTTTCTTACCAGGTAATGAAAGACGAGCAGTTCCTACTGGTGGAGGACAGTTTGTAATTATGTCGGATATTCCAGATAATCGTAAAGAAGCTGCCTGGGAATTTATTAAATGGATGACTCTACCGGAACAAGCTGCCACATGGAGTATGAAAACGGGGTATGTTGCTGTTAGAGAAGATGCCTTTGATGTTCCTGAAATGAAGGAATATGTAGAAGGATTTCCATTTGCTTTGACTGCCAGAGATCAATTGAAATATGTAATCGTTGGTGAGCCACCTGCAACACATAATGCAAGGCAGATAGCCAGATTCATGACTGATGCTCTTGAAGGTGCCATAGCAGGAATAGTAAACCCCGCATTTGCATTGCGAAGTGCACAGTCTGAAGCTGAGAGAGTATTAAGACCTTATAAATAATTACTTTTCATGGAGGAGCAAATTTTGCTCCTCCGTTATTTATTGACTGGAGTGGTAAACTGATGGCTCTTTCTAAGCGTGGAAGAACAATCATACGTGGTTATTTAATGATACTACCGAGTTTTGTTTTTTTAATGATATTTACCTACTATCCTGTGTTACGTTCGATTTGGCTGAGCCTATTCCAGAAAGTAGCCGGTGGGGTAACTCAGTTTGTTGGGTTAGAAAATTATCAATATATGTTTGGTAGTAATCTGTTCAAACAAGTTATGTGGAATAATTTGGTTTACTCTTTAGGAAGTACTATTCCAGCGGTTGCACTTGGATTGTTATTTGCTCTGTTGATTAATAAAAAGCTTAAAATCAGAGGATTTTTCAGGTTTTCACTTTTCTATCCTACGATGTTGCCAATAGCTGCAGCTTCGATGATCTGGATTTTCCTTTTTAGTCAATCCTATGGGCTTGTAAATAAAATTCTGGAACTGTTCAATTTACCATCTAATATAGATTGGCTTAATGCTTCGCCTCAAGCTATGGTAGCAATAATAATTGTATCTGTCTGGAAGTTTTCTGGTTATTATATGCTTTTATTTTTAGCTGGGTTGCAGAATATCGATGAAAGCCTTTATGAAGCAGCATTGTTAGAAGGTGCCAATGCCTGGCAGAAATTTAGGAAGATCACATTTCCCTTACTTTCTCCCACAACGTTTTTCGTTACATTACTAGCAGTGATTAATTCTTTTCAAGCAGTCGACCAGATTTATGTAATGACAAGAGGGGGGCCATACAATACAACAAATGTCCTTCTTTATTATATTTATCAAAATGGCTTTGTATATTGGGATACTGGTATTGCGAGTAGTGCTTCTGTAATCCTATTTTCAATTCTTCTTGTTTTTACATTTATTTATTACTTTGGACTTCAACGTTTCGTTCATTATGAAGGGTGATGAAAATGAAGAAAAAACGTGAGATTTTTACCAAGACATCTACCTATGTAATTTTAATAATATTTTCATTGCTAATACTTATGCCTCTCTTATGGCTCTCAACGACTGCTTTTAAAACAAAGGCAGAGATTTTTAGTCAACCTTTTAATCTTCTTCCTGAGAAACCAGTGCTTTTTAACTTTACAGATGCTTGGGATTATGCTCCTTTTGGCAGTTATTACATAAATACAATAGTAGTTACATTTGGATTACTGGCTATCCAACTAGTTACTATAACAATGGCAGCTTACGCCTTCGCAAGGCTGGAATTTCCCGGAAGAGATTTTTTGTTTATTTTGTTTTTAACACAACTTATGATAACTCCTCAAAGTACAATTTTTCCAAACTATTTAACTATAAGCCAAATGGGTTTACTTGACACCAGACTTGGTGTCATGCTGCCATATTTTGCTTCTGCAATGGGAACCTTTTTACTAAGACAAGCTTTTAAAAGTGTTCCAAAGTCTCTCGAAGATGCGGGAAGACTTGATGGATGTAACACTTTTCAGCTTATCTGGCATGTATTCCTGCCAGTAGTTAAACCTACCTTAATAGCATTTTCGATCATAAGCGTTACATATCACTGGAATGAATTCTTATGGCCACTTTTAGTTACTGAGACATCAAGATCAAGAACCTTGACTGTTGGCTTAACAATATTTGCCCAACAAGCTGAAGGTGGAGCGGAATGGAGCCTTTTGATGGCGGCTACTTTAATAGTAATAGGGCCTTTACTAATTGCATTTACGGTTCTTCAAAAACTATTTGTACAAAGTTTTGCCAGTTCGGGCATGAAAGGGTAGTAATAATGACACAAAATACAATTAATAATTCTAGGGGTTATAAAGTAATATTTTCAGACATTGATGGAACAATTTTGGATGATAATGATAGATTATCAAAAAGGAATATAAATGCAATAAAAAACATAATAAACAATGGAATGGTTTTTGTGTTTGCAAGTGGAAGGTCTACACGATCTATAAAGAAGCTATTTTCAGAAATTGATAGAAAGGATTTTAATACAATAGCTTTCAATGGTTGCGAAATTTCTATTAAAGGAAAACTTGTTTATAGAAAAACTTTAAGTAATTCTAGCGCGATAGATATTGCAACGACAGCAATGAAACAGGGCATTCATGTGCATGCTTATAGTAAAAATAATCTGGTTTTTCATGAGAAGAGTGAGATAGCGTATAGATATTCTAAACATGCGAACCTTGAACCATTATTTGTGGAGAGCTTCATAGAATATTTAAGGAAGAAATCAATAACGAAATTGCTAATAATAGCAGAACCAGGTGATTTATTTGAAATTAATAAATACTTTAAACGAAAATTTAGTAACGTAAATTTTGTGATATCCGGTCCGGAATATCTTGATGTCCTTCCTACAGAAGTTGATAAAGGGAAAGCAGTAGCTTTTGTTTGCAATGAACTTGGTATATCCAATGATGATGTGGTGGTTATTGGAGATAGCGAAAATGATTTACCAATGATAGAAAAAGCTGGGTTATCAATTGTTATGGAAAATGGATTGGATAAATTGAAAGACAGAGCGGATATTGTTGCTCCATCAAATCAAGACAATGGATTTGCAAAAATAGTAGAAAAACTTTTTAAAATATAACTGACTCAGTTGATTTGGAGATGATTAGGTGATAACAGAGAATGAAATTTTAGAACAACCTTCGATGTTTCAAAGATGTGTTTCTGAATACAAAAATCTTGTTTCTTCAGTTAAAGAAGATCTTTTAAGAAAAAAATATTCTGAAATAGGATTTGTTGGGTGTGGATCTTCATATTATTTAGCGATGGGACTTGCGTTTAATATAGCAAGGCTATCAAAGGGTAAGATTAAAACAAAAGCATATACAGGTTCAGAATTGGCTTTTGAACTAAATAAAATAAATGAAGGTAGTTTGTTGATAGGAATATCACGTTCAGGGGAAACTTCCGAAACTTTATATGCATTGAAAAAAGCAAAAAGCACTACAAATGCTACCACAATTGCAGTAACATGTACCCCTAACAGTAAGCTTGAAGAAGAGGCAGATCACTCTATTTCAATGAATTTTATTAATGAAGAATCGATAGTTATGACTAAATCGTTTACATCAATGGCTTTTATTATTTCTGTTTTATTTCAGGACATTCTTGATAATGGATATTTAAATTATTCTGAAATGATCTTCAATTCTTCTAAAATTATTTTAGATAAAATGCATAATGAAATTGAGATAGACATAAAGAGCATCGACCATTTTGTATTTCTAGGATATGATGAGTATTTTGCGGTTTCTATGGAAGGCTTGATAAAAGCTACAGAAATGTCTCTATCTGAAGTTGATTCATTTCCTACTTTGGAGTTTAGACATGGTCCTAAGTCTAAAGTTAATGATAAAACTCTTTCGATTATTTTGCCCAACCCTGTTATGTTGCAAAAAGAAATTGAGATCGTTGATGAATTAAGTAAATTAGGAGCCAGCGTATTAATCATTTCACCTAAAAAGACAAACAACTGTAAATATGTTACTTTCCCATATAGTAGAAATGATTTTAGTGATTGGTTCTTAAGGGTAATTCCATTACAATTACTGGGATTGAAAAAAGCAGTATCAAAAGGGTTAAACCCGGATAGCCCAAAGAATCTTGGGAAGGTTGTCAAACTTTAGTAAATATTGTTCCAAGTTATAAAATTCAATATGTTGCTCAGGAGGTTTATTTTGAATATTGTAAGACTTGACGAGATACTTTCTAGTGCAAAAGAAAAAAATTATGCTGTTCCTGCCTTTAATTTTTACACTTACGAAGAGGCATATCAAATTGTAAAGGCGGCTCATGATCTAAGTTCTCCTGTTATACTTATGTCCACAAATACTTGTGTAAAACACTTGGGGTTAGAGCTAATTGTTGAAATAACCCGGAGACTTTCTAAAATGACAAATATCCCCGTTGCAATTCATCTTGATCATGCCACAGAATTGCCAATGATTTTTCGTGCTATGAGTGTTGGGTTTACTTCCGTAATGTTTGATGGTTCAAGACTTCCCTTTGAGGAGAATATAAAAATTACAAAAATGGTTTTACAGATTGGAAGGGCTCTTGAAGTTAGTGTAGAAGCAGAGATTGGAAGGGTAGGAAATGACGAAAATGGAAATCAGTTAGATGAAGTTTTAACTACACCAGAAGAAGCTAAAGTGTTTTTTCAGAGAACTCAAGTAGATGCTTTGGCAGTTGCTATTGGAACAGTACATGGAATGCAAACACAAAAAGCAGTTTTAAATGTTGATTTAGCTAAAGAAATTTCAAAAAAGGTTGATGTACCACTGGTTTTGCATGGCTCGAGTGGTGTCAAAGATGAAGACATGAAAGAGCTTATTAAAACTAATTTTTCAAAAATTAATATTGGCACCAGACTAAAGAATGTTTATTCCAGAGGGATAATTGAATATACGAATAAACATCCTGATGAATTATCAGCTCTAAATATTATTAAAGAAGGATCAAAGTCAATATATGAAGTAGTAATAAACAAAATAAAAATGCTAAATAGCGAAAATATGGCTTAAAACAAAGTACGAAATAAATTTGTATTCTGTTTATTTGCAAGAATGCTATGACAAGTAATGAATTAAATTTAACCTGATAGTCAGTAGTAATTATGATATTCTTGAGTTTGACAGTTGGTTTTCTGAAACATGCATAAAAAGCCAAACTAAATATTGAGACGTGACATTTTGTCACTACACTTAGCAAATTAGCTGCTTTGAAAGTCAATATTCAGAGAATCTAACTGACAACATTCTTAAGTGGAGCAATACAAATATAACGTGAAATCTTGTCTATTTTTTCGCTCACTATGGAGTGTAGATACTTGCTTTTACCAATCTCAGAATAATGTTTTTATTTGCTGGAGTAAAATGGGTAGATTGAAAGTAGTAATGTTTAAACCTTTGAAGAATGTTTCTTAGTCTGTAACTCTATGTCATTTAGGCTTATCATCACTAGATTCTCCTGTGGATTTATCTCTTCAAAACCTGATTTCGAAAATAGAAAATATGTTATGTTGTCAAAATCTTGATTCAGGTCTTCTAAAAGCAATCCAGTTTTTCTCTGGAGTTTTTGTAATACTTTGTTATTAACAGGTTTATTAGTACATTTAACTTCACAAACGTAGAGATTGTTTTCTCTTATAGCAACAATGTCTATCACTTCACCTTTTTTCCACCATCTTCCGATTTTCTCAGGACCAACTGTTTCTTCTAAATACTGCATGGCTATTTTTTCGAATGTAAAAGAAACAAATTCCGAAAACGTCTCTTGTATTATATTTGATAAAAGTTCACCTTTTTCTCTATATACAAGTTCTTTATTTGAGTAAAGATATCTGAAGTAGAATCTTAGGTAATCGTCGTCAATGTAATAGAAGGGTGTTTTTCTTGGTTTTTTGAGAGAAATGGGTAATTCTCTTTTAAGAAATCTTAGATCAACCAGTTTTGAAAGATAAGTGCCTATTCCACTGTAAGATATCCCGGTTAAGGCTGAAATCTCATTTGGTTTTGTTCTACCGCTAGCAACTACTCTTAGTATGTCAAAATATGAACCAGAGTCTTTTGAAAATTCCTCAAGGGTTGTAAATCTTCCTTCTTCCAGGAGAAATTCACCGGGACTTAGAATCTTTTCTTTTAGTGCTTTTTCGAAACTTGAAAAGCTTCTAAATTCATTCAAGTACAGAGGAATTCCCCCTGTAATTGAATAGGTCTTTATTCTTTCTTCAGTGGTCATATCATTTAGAAAAAGGGAAGAATCAAAGAAATTCATAGGCTGAATTAAATATTGGCCGGTTCTCCTTCCGTATAAAGGGCTGCTAGCTGAGAGAGCAATTTTTTCAATCATTCCGATAAATGACCCACAAAGTACTATTAGGACAGGCAAATTTGAAAATTCTTTGTCCCACCATTTTTGAAGGATTGACATAAAAGAATCATCTTTTTGTGGAATATATTGGAACTCGTCAAATATGATCGCATGTTTTCCTTCCATCTTTTTTATAGCATTTACAAGAAGTTGAAAGAATTCATCCCAGCTGGAAATTGTTATTCCTTTAGGGAGATCAAGTATATCTTTTAATGGATTAACAAAATTATTCATTAAATGGGTAGGATTTGAAAGATCAGCGGTGAAGAAAATCGGTGATTCAAAAGAATTTTCCAGGAGGAAAGTTTTTCCTACTCTTCTCCTACCATATATAACTAAGAGCTCTGGTTTATTTGTATTCATTTTTTTGTTTATGAATGCCTGTTCTATTTTTCTGTTGATCATAATATCACCATTTTTTATAAATTTAAATTTCCTAAACTTATATTTCCTAAATTG
>CAYTVB010000056.1:0-10673 GCA_964441735.1 uncultured Thermotogaceae bacterium | reverse complement strand
CTTTTATTGTACTATCCCGAGTTTACTTCTCCCAATCTTATAGGGGGCGAATATGGTATTTATCTGATCTCCGATCTCGGATCTCTGATCTCATTTTTTTAAAAGCTCTCTCAGAGCGTCATTGAGTGGTCGCAGACCACGTCTCCAAGCGTCACTCTCCGATCGTCAGATGGTTTATCGTTGGACGTGTATTTTAAAAATCGCTTATAATTGTTTCCGTGAACTTCCCAACACTTGTATCGCCTGAACTTCAAGTCACTTATCGGGTTTTATAATTCTTATCGATTCATATTTCTTAAATTCCCTCTTTATCATTTATAAAATCTATAATGTACTTTTATTGCATTTTTCATTTAATAAGGTAAATGTAGAAATATCATATCGATTCCACTATTATGCAAAAATTTACAGAAGATAATGAACCAGTAAGGATATTGATGTTAACAGTTTCCTATTAGCAATCATTAAATATAAACGCTTACTGTTGTTGCACATTAAATTAATTATATAAATAACACTCATGTATAATCATAAATGTGTGAAAATAATGATATTTAATGGTGATATGTGTAGGTGAATGATATGTTAGTGGGTCAAAGAAGGATGAAAATCCTTGAATACTTAAAAAAACACACAAGTTCTACTACCAGAGAATTAGCTAATTTATTCAATGTCTCAGAAAATACTGTTAGAAGGGATCTAAGTTACCTTGAGAAACAAGGCTTGATCAATAGAGACCGTAATGGGGCAATGATATCTTCAATACATCCTGAAACAAATTTTCTTCTAAACTACAACAAAAACAAAAGTGAAAAAGAAAACATAGCTAATAAAACTCTAAATTTAATTAGTGAAGGAGAGCTTATTGCTTTCAGCGGTGGTTCTACTACATACATGGCGGCTGTGGCACTTGAAGATTCAGCATTTCAAAATCTTACTATAATCACTAATGCTGTAAATATTGCACAACGATTACTAGAAAGCAGAAAAAGCTTCAAAATTATTCTCACAGGCGGTATCCCGCGAGAAGGTTTCTATGAATGTGCCGGCTCAATTGCTGAAAGAGTAATAAGACAATTCAACATCGATAAATTCTTCATGGGGGTCAATGGTGTTTCTCCAGAAGGGGGATTTTCTTTCTTCGATCTGGAAGAATCAGAAATAGCACGAACCTTTTTATCTCAAAGTAAACAAACATATGTACTTGCAGATAGTTCGAAATTTGATTCTGTTAAGCAAATAAAAGTTGCAGATTTCTCTGAAATAACTGGAGTTGTTAGTGATCATATTTCACCAAAATACCGAGCATTATTTGAAGAAAACAATCTAGAAGTGTATTAAAAAAGGAAAACGCATTTGTTTTTCAAATTCATAAAGCAATTTGAACAAGACAGGTTTACTTTCACTTAATTTCTATTTTTTTGACCAGACCTAAGATTACTTTTTGAACATCTGGAGGTGATAAGAGAATACATTTGATCACGTAATGAATTATAACCATCTATCATAAGAAGGGAGGAAATAATGTTGAAAAGCAAACTATTAAGATCTTTAATTATTAGTATTTTGTTCTTGGTATTAGCTGGCACATATTTTGCAGAAAAGCCTTATGAAGGCATAGAAATAAATATTGCAGCATTTGCTGGCGGACCAAATGGAGTTATCTCTGGAGTATTATACCAACATCGAGATGAATGGGAAGACTTAACTGGTGCAAAACTTATCATAAGTGAAGTTCCCTACTCTGCTATGTACGAAAAAATACTAACAGACCTATATACCGGTGCTGGAAGATATGATGGGTTCATAGCACAGGCATGGTTTCTCGGAGATTATGTTTCAGGAGATTTCGTTGTACCCATCAACGATTTCATGGAAGATCAATCTTTTCCCTCCTGGGATACAGAAAATGTTTTACCAGGGGTACGTTCACTATTAAAGTGGGGTGAAAATTGGTATTCACCACCATTTGATTGTGATCAGTTCGTCCTATGGTATAGACGTGATGTGTTATCTGATCCACGATGGCAGGTGCAATTCAAACAAGAATATGGTTATGATTTACCTGCACCTCCAAAAACAATTGATCAACTAATCGATGTTTCTTCATTCTTCAATAATAAAGATTGGAACGATGATGGAAAAGATGAAAATGGTATCTCTGTCTTTCTCAAAAAAGGTAGTCTCGGTGGTTATTTCTATGGCTTAGCAATGACAGCGCCTTATTCAGTAATGCCAGGTCCAAAAGTCGACAGATTTCATAACATCTATTGGTTTGATCCGGAAACGATGGAACCATTGTTTGACCTGCCTGGATATGTACTGGGCCTGGAAAAGTTAAAGGAACTTGTCTCAAAGGGTGGATCACAATCGATGTTGAGCTGGGACCTAGGAGAAAGCTGGAACTCATTTGTCAGTGGAAATACAGTATTTGCAATAAACACTGCAGATATTGGTTCAATGGCTCAAGGTTCAGAATCAGTGAGGGGAAACCTCGGAGCAACTCCAATACCTGGTTCATATAAAGTTTGGAATAGAGAAGAAGACAAATGGACAGAACTAGATGAACCAAACGTAGCAGGAAATAGGCTCGGAGCAAACTGGCAAGGGATGATATCAAGTTATTGCAAACATCCTGAAGTGGTTTACCACTTGTTCAGTTATTTAGCAGATGCACAAAGATTGTTCGAGGCTGCTGCTGCTGGATGGACTGGTGTAGATCCAACCATGTATTCTCATTTCCTACCTCCATATGGTACAGCTTCTATGGAACAATACAGAGAAGAAGGCTGGAATCCCAGTGATGCTCAGGCTTATTCTAACGCGCTCTATGAAAATATTACCACTACAGTAACGTTCATTCCTTACCTAAGAATAAGAGGAACAAATGAATTCTCTCTGGCAATGGACACTGCTGTAAACCAGTATTTAACAAACCAAATTTCTGCAGAACAAGCAGCCAAGCAAATAGCTAAAGACTGGAAGAGAATAATTGACTCATTTAATTTTGAATCGTACAGAGAAGAATACAAAATATCTATAAATTTCGGAGGCAATCCCACACCGTAAATAGCCAAAAATGCAGGGGATTAATCCCCCTGCATTTTTTCTAAAGGAGAAAGAACTGCATGAATAAAAGAGAAAAAGTAGCGAAGGCGTTCATAATCCCAACAATTGCATGGCTATTATTATTCACAATATTTCCTTTACTTTATTCATTGAGGATGTCTTTCTTTTCCATAAGATTCGGCAGGACTCAGCAATTTGTTGGCTTTCAAAATTATATTAATGTTTTCCAGGATAACAATTTCTGGAATTCAATTTTCTTCACACTTAAATTTGTAGGTATAAGTGTAGGTATTCAGTTTATCGTTGGACTTTTCCTGGCAGTTTTAGTAAGCAAACTGGATAAATTCAATAAGTGGATCAGAACCCTCTGGGTGCTTCCACTTTTCAGTACGCCAATAGCCACGTCATATTTAGCATTGACCATTTTCAATGAAGATATTGGACCTGTAAATTCGCTTCTAAGTGAATTATTCGGATTCAAGGTGTCATGGATATCTGGATATTTTGGAGCCAATGCTTCAGTAATTCTGTTAGATGTATGGCAGTGGATGCCTTTTATGTTTTTAGGGTTCTACTCAGCAATACAATCATTTCCCAGATCACTATATGAAGCATCACGTGTAGACGGTGCAACTGGCTGGCAGATATTCAGGTATATTACATTTCCCCTATTAAAACCTGTAGTGATAACATTGCTATTTCTTAGAGTAACTCACGCATTCCAGGTATTTGATTTTTCATACGGTTTGACAGGTGGAGGTCCAGGATCAGCAACTGAAACCACATCCTTATATATATATCGTAATGCATTCAAACATTTTAATCTGGGTTATGCTTCAGCACTATCCTATGTTTTTTTCATAATAATACTTGTAGCGGCAATGTTTTTCTTAAGATCACTGAGAAAAAGCTGGGTTGGAGGAACTCAATAATGTATCGTAAAACATCACGGTTAGCCAAAACTATTATATGGATAATCATCATTATAGTAACTATATGGATGGTTTTCCCTTTTATATGGGCAATTACAACATCATTCAAAACCCGCTCGGACGTTTACCAAAATAAATTTGTACCCTTTGTTCAATTTATCCCTACACTGGAACACTGGATCACCGAAATCAAACAAAAAGGACCCGAGATATTTAGAGGACTGAAAAACAGCGTCATAGTGGCTTCAGTAAGTTCATTATTGGCATTATGTTTGGGAACAATGGCCGGTTACAGCTTAACGAGAGTACAATTCAGGAAATTTTCAAATACAAATATCATGACATGGCTTCTCTCTTTGAGAATGCTTGTTCCAGTTATCATTGTTATTCCATATTTTTTTCTATTAAACAGCGTAAATCTCATAGATACAAGAGTAGGACTGATCATTCTTTATACGACATTTAACTTGCCTATTGCAATACTTATAATGAGGGATTTTATTAAAGAAGTTCCAATTGAACTGGAAGATAGCGCTCTAGTCGATGGGTGCTCAGCATGGTCTACCTTTTTTAGAATTGACCTGCCATTACTAAAGCCAGGTCTTGCTACAACGTTTATTCTATGCTTTGCTTTTTCCTGGAATGAATTTCTTTTTGCTCTTTCTTTGACTTATCGCAAAGCTACAACTATACCAATAATAATTATGGGAGCAGAATCAACGAGAGGTATAGAATTCTGGTATATATCTGTACGCTCATTACTAGCCATTATTCCTCCATTAATTCTAGTTTTGTTTGTACAACGCTACATAATCCGTGGTTTAACAATGGGGGCAGTGAAAGGATGAAAATATTAGGGGGTTTCAACTATGAATGTTTCAAATGATTTGAAAAAAAGAGTATTTAATGCAGTAGAAAAAAGTGAAAGTGATATCATTTTACTCACTCAGGAACTCATAAAAAGAAATACAGTAACTGAACCACCTTCTGGTAAAGAAAAGGAAGGACAGGAAGTCGTAATAAAATATCTGGAAAACTTAGTGGACGAAATCGATGTATTTGAACCAACACAGGTTAAGGGTTTAGAAAAACATGAAGGATATTATCCAGGCTGGGATTACAAGAATCGGCCCAATGTTGTAGGAGTATGTAAAGGAAAGAATAACGCCAAAGGTAATTCAATTATTCTTAACGGTCACATAGATGTTGTATCCCCTGGAAATCTTGAATTCTGGGATTACGATCCCTTTGGTGGAGAAGTTGATAATAACCGCATATATGGAAGAGGTTCTTCAGATATGAAAGGACCAATCGCAGGAATTATTTCAGCGATAAAAATATTAAAGGACCTTAATATAGAACTTAACGGTGATGTAATCATTGAAAGCGTTGTAAATGAAGAACTGGGAGGATATAACGGAACATTAAGCTGCATCATGAAAGGTTATGAAGCTGACCTAGCGATTGTAGCAGAACCAACACAATTAAGAATCTGTCCTGGACAAAAGGGCGGTCAGGTTTACAGGATAAAAACCATCGGTGAAGGAGCTCATATAGCAAGATGGTGGAAAGGCAAAAGTTCTCTTGAGCTAGCCTTTATGATAAAAAAGCTTCTTTCGAGATACCAGCGCAGAAGACAAAAAGAAACAGAGAACAACATACTTTTTGGCGACAAAGAACTGTTTCCACTCTCTGCCTTTGTGGATGATATCTACTACTTAAAAGCGGGAGACAAAAATATTATGGGAACTCCTTCTGAAACAGAAATGGAACTCTGGTTTGATGTTTTACCCGGTGAAGACTTGCATAGAAAACTAAAGGAATTTGAAAATTACTTGAAGGAAGAAACAGAAAAAGATCCCTATTTTGAAACAAATTGCTTGAAGATAGAACGAGGTGAAATGAGAGAATTCTACCCAACATTTATGGATCTTGAACATTCCGGTCTCAACAAACTGAAAAAATCATACATAAGAGTAAATGATATTGATCCCATTGTATGTGGATTTGAGAGTGCCTGTGAAGGAATGATGTTCAATAAATGGAGTAAAACCCCCGCAGTTATCTTTGGACCGGGAAATATTGAACTGGCCCATAGAGCCAATGAATATATAGAAATAGAAGAATTAAAGGAATTCATTAAAATAATTACTATTATGTTATTAAGCTGGTGTGGCTTTACAAAAGAAGATTGAAGGAGGCAGAAAATGTTCTTAGAAAAGGTTATTAAACGGAATCCAGAGCTTGTAAAGGCAGCAGTTAAAATGCATCAGGAGGGAATAATTCCTCCTAACACTTGGGTAATAGATCTAGAAGGAATAGCCAGAAATGCGCGAATTCTTTCATCTTTTGCAAAGAAACATAATCTGAAAACATATGTAATGAGTAAGGAATACGCTCGCAATCCCATAATAAATAAAATTGCCATAAAAAATGGACTAAAGAGTACTGTTGCAGTAGATATTCAGGGAGCAAAGATAATTTGGCGTTATGGTATCCCGGTCGGTAATATTGGCCATCTAAACCAGGTCCCGGATGCAGACATACCCTTTGTTGTTGAAAAAGAACCTGAAGTAATAACTTGCTACAGCGTAGAAAAAGCAAAGAAAATATCTGAAGTAGCCCAAGAAAAGGGGAAAACACAAGAAATTCTTCTCAGGGTTATCGATGATAATGACACCTTTTTTGATGGTCAAGAAGGCGGAATTCATAAAGATGATCTGGAAGAAACAGTAAAGAAGATTCAAAAAATGCCAAATGTAGAACTTGTAGGTGTTACTTCTTTTCCCTGCATAAAATATAACGCCACCAAAGAAATCGAAGTCGAGCCAACAAACAATCTCAAAACTATAGTTGACGCTGCAAGAAAAATGGGATCGCTTGGATGTAACGTAAAGCAAATAAATGCACCTGGAAACACTTCATCTGAAACCTTTGCCATGCTCAAAGAAAATGGAGCAACTCATGTTGAACCTGGACACGGTCTGTTAGGGACAACACCAAATCACGCGTTCAAAGATTATTTACCAGAAATACCTACCTATGTTTATCTATCTGAAGTAAGTCACTTCTTGAATAACGATGTCTATTGTTATGGAGGTGGTTACTGGTCCGATATATATGATCCACAGTATGTTTCAAGAGGTCTTGTGGGAAACAATCCCGATACCATTTTCAATAACAAAGCAAAGATCATTCCGAAAAAACAAATAATTGATTATCATATAACCCTAGAAAATATTAACTGCAAAATAGGTGATTCGGTAGTCTTCGGATACCGCACACAGATGCAAATGACCCGTTCTCAAATAGCTCTCATTGGAGGTCTGGAGAAAAACGAAGTATTACTGGAAGCTTTATTTGATCATGCTGGTACCATGATCAATATTAATAACGAAGTTATCCCACCAGATGAATCGATGCAAATTATTGAAAACATCGTTAAGAAATATTAAACAAGAAAAGGCACTAATAACTAACTAGAGTTTCAATTATTACAAAGCGGGTGATAATATCTTTTTTCTGGGTGTAGACGGTGGAGGAACAAAAACACATTTCATAATAATCAACGAACATGGAGAAATTCTCTCTTTTCTGGCAATGGGTAATACGGATTACCTTCAATCGTCTATTGATAACTTTAAAGAAACATTGACAGAGGGAATTTACCAGATTTCCAAGAATATTAATATAAGGATCATCGATATAGATTATTCATTTCTCGGATTACCTTCCTACGGAGAACAAAAGAAATATGAACCACAAATCGAAGAAATCATTAATGAAATTATTGGACCAGGCAAATATTCCCTGGGAAACGATGTTGAAGCTGGCTGGGCAGGTTCACTAGGATGTAAACCGGGGATACACCTAGTTGCTGGTACAGGATCCATTGGTTTTGGAAAAGATCCTACTGGAAATAAAGCTCGAGCAGGAGGATGGGGACATTTGTTTGGAGACGAAGGTTCAGCATACTGGCTGGGAAAAGAAGCACTTTCAATTTTTTCCAAACAGGCAGATGGAAGACTTGATAAAACAATAATTTACGATCTAATAAAAAATAAAACCAACTTAACTGATGACATTGACCTTATCTCTTACATTACTGAAAGCCTAGAAATGAAGAGAAACAAAATTGCAGAATTCGCAGTGGATTTACATAAAGCTGCTTTTAAGGGAGATACATTCGCTCTTAACGCTTTTTCTGATGCTGCTTGTGAGCTTAATATGATAATTGAAGCATTAATAAAAAAACTAAATTTCCCGCCAGGGTTAAGTATTCCAGTTTCATATTCAGGAGGAGTATTCAACTCTGGAGACTATATTCTTAAACCCCTTAAAAGAAAAATTAGTGAGAGAGCAGTAATGGTAAAACCTTTACTAAAACCAGTTACAGGAGCAGCTCTATATGCCTTGACATCATACAGAAAGGAGTTTGATCTTGACTCAATAATAAAGAAGCTTAAAAGCGAAGAAAAATCATTTGAAATAAGTTAAATAGAATTATTTCTTACTCCTAGAAAATCTGATAAACATTTAATATAAAAGAAAACCGTAGAAAATGGAGGTTAAAGTATGTCGACTAAAGACGAAATCCTTATACAACCTTTTGTTTTTAAGAAAATAAAAGAAAATTACGAAAATCTCGTACAGTCATTAAAAAAGGCTTTTGAAGAAAATGATTTTTCAGAAATCGGACTGGTGGGATGTGGTTCTTCTTATTATCTAGCTATGGGATTGGCATTTAATATCAATAGACTGTCTAGAGGAAAAATTACAGCGAAAGCATACACGGGTTCAGAAATAGCTTTTGGTTTAACAAAAGTTAGAGCAAATAGTATTCTAATTGGACTTTCCCGTTCTGGTGTATCAACTGAAACCATAAAAGCACTTAAAAAAGCAAAAAATGAAAGCAATGCAATAATAGCTTGCATCACTTGTAGCCCGGAAAGTCGCATGATGGAAGAAGCTGATTATTCATCTGCTATAAATTTCATTGAAGAAAGATCAATTGTAATGACACAATCCTTTACTTCAATGGCCTTTTTGGGAACTATGTTATTTCATGATTTGTTCATAGGCAATCAATCTGAATATGCAGCGGATATAATAATGGCAGCAAGAATTATTGTAGATAGCATGCAGAATCATTTTCGCGATCTATATTTTGAAAATATTGATCATTACGTTTTTTTAGGATATTACGAATATTATGCTGCAGCAATGGAGGGGCTTATTAAATCATCTGAAATGGCACTTACTCAAGTCGATGTTTTCCCTACTCTTGAATATCGTCACGGACCAAAAGCAAAAGTTCACAAAAACACACTAGCAGTTATCCTTCCCAATCATATAACTGAATCTGAAGAAGAAAAAATTGCAAAAGAAATCGAGCTGTTGGATGGAAAGGTATTTATCGTTTCTTCAAAAATAGAAGCTAGTAAACAGCACATAAACTATCCATATAACAGAAATGATTTTTCTGATTGGTTTATTAGGGTAATGCCATTACAATGGCTGGGGTACAAAAAAGCAGTGTCTTCTGGTTTAAATCCTGACAGCCCAAAGAACCTGGATAGAGTTGTTCAACTTGAAGAATAATGAAAATGAACATATAGAAATGTAAATATATAAACAAGGAGTTGGATTGATGAGACTCGTATCAATGAACGAAATACTTAACAAAGCAAAGAATTCTAACTATGCTGTTCCTGGATTCAATTTCTACACATATGAAGAAGCCTATCAAATAGTAAAAGCAGCAAATGAACTAAACTCACCGGTAATATTAATGGCCACAGGTTCCTGTGTTGAACACCTTAGTCTGGACTTGATTGTTCATATAGCTAGAAAGCTGGCCTATGAATTTGACAGAATTCCACTAGCAATTCATCTGGACCATGCCACTGATCAAAACACAATATACAAAGCAATGAAAGCCGGATTCACATCAGTAATGTTTGATGGTTCCTTACTTCCCATAGAAGAGAATATTAAAAAGACAAAAGAAGTTGTAAAAGTGGGCAAAGCAATGGGAGTAAGCGTAGAGGCAGAAATAGGACGAGTGGGCAAAGGAGAAGAAGGAGAAGATATTGGTGAAGTACTCACAGATCCAGAAGCAGCCAAAGAATTTTATGAAAAAACAAAAATTGATGCACTTGCAGTTGCCATAGGCACAGTACATGGAATGCAAAAACAGGAAGCTAAATTACGTTTTGACCTCGCAGAAAAAATATCCGACCTTATTAATGTCCCTCTCGTATTACACGGATCAAGCGGTGTAAAAGACAACGAAATGAAACGAATACTAAAAACCAGATTTTCCAAAATAAATATTGGCACAAGATTGAAAAGAGCCTATGCTGATGGAATAAAAGACTACATAAAAAAACATCCCGACGAAAAAGTCGCTCTCAACATAATAAAACAAGGCTCCAAAGAAATATACCAGGTAGTTAAAGAAAAAATCAACCTGGTCAACAGCCTCAACAAAGCATAAAAAAGAATTTTATTCCCACCTAGAGAAGTATCGCGCCAGCGAAAAGATGTGTACGTTTTTTTTATTTTTAGCTTTTTACTAGAGGGGTTTCCAATCTCTGATTTCTGATCTCAACGAGGTTTGTATTCATTTGTTTTTGAACTTTTCGGTTCACGGCCAACCGTTCACGGTTC
>CAYTVB010000055.1:0-10870 GCA_964441735.1 uncultured Thermotogaceae bacterium | reverse complement strand
AATTGAATGTTGGTTGTGCAACATTTAATAAACCATATGTAGAAGAATTACAGAGAGTAAGAAAAGAAGAAGGTTCTCTCGGAGAAAAGCATACTTAATGATTTTTAGTTAGCTATTAAATACTGGTAACCAAATCGGGTTGCCAGTTTTTTTACGGTATCTCTTGTTTTGTCAGTCTAGTTTCTTCGAGAATTTTCATCCGACGTCTAGATTTTAAATACCCTTTTCTTAACTTTACGTTTAGGAACTATCTTCATTGAACACCCATTGAGGTTTCTTTCAATAATGATAAACTTCGGTTTTTTGTTGTTCGGTTTCTTCCATATATAATTAACCTGTATGATTTGATATGGCAAACTCCTATTTTTATTTGCTTTTAAGAAAGAGAATGTATTGAATCCCCTTGAAAATTACAGTCCAGATGAATGTTAAGATACCACCATAAATCTTTGTCTTTTTTGGATAGAAAAGCAAGTCTTCAAGAGGTTTTTCATCATCCCAGGGTTCATAATCTAAACCTCTAAATACTGCCGCAGGAGTCATTTCATGTGTAGCGCCCATTACACTTCCAGCCATTGCAGCAATTGAGTCAACGATGACATCTGTTCCTCCCATTTTTGTGGTACCAAAAAGGTCTAGCTTGGCTTCATTTAGTGTCATTGGGAAAATTCCTGAGCTCCCTAGACAGAGATCCATAGCACCATTTCTTCTTGGAGAATACAATGTGTCAGTAATTATTACAGCTACCTCTATGCCCAGTTGTTTTTTTATTCCCTTTCTAATTTTCCTAGCACTTTCTACCGGGTCTTTAGGAAGCAAAACTAGATGGTCTTTTGGAAGATTTCCAGTGTCAATGCCGGCGCTATCCATAATGATATTGTTTTTTTTGGTCATAACTACATATGCTAATCTCTCTTTTACAGATATTCTTGTTTCTTCAGGATTGGTGGAGAACTGCATTTGATGCTCGAGGATTCCTTTAATCTTAGCGATATGTTTTTGAGGAAGAATACCAATAATTCTCGATTCATCAAATATCTTTTGCAATAATGCAGGGTCCAGTTTGAATAGTTTAGCTAGCAATTTTACTCTCTTCTTTATGGAGATTTCACTTTTGTTGAACATTCTTCCCTCTAGTATGGAAACAATCTTTGATGTGACAACAAGAATATCTCTGTCTTTAAGCTTTATTCCATTATCTTCAATTTCCTGTAGAATTCGTTGAGCTACATCATCCTTCTCCTTAGCTTTTTCAATAACGGGATTCTTGAATTTAACAGGATAAATATTGACCATTTGCGCACCTCACTAGCAGTATTGTTTAGTTTTCAAACAAGTTTTTTGGGAAAGGATAAAGCCAATTGGAAAAATTGTCGTATCATCACTTTCATAAAGTAATTCTATTTCCTGTGTTTTCTTACGAAATATCTATAAATCATTTCTATTACCAGGGATAATACCAGCATTCCAACAATTATTAATATTTTTTTCGGAGTGTCAGATGCGATTTTTATTATCAGTAAGGCGAGTGCTACAAGACAAACGATTCCTCCAAACATCGAAGGCCATTTTTTACTTGAGGTTTCCTTTGCCATTTTGACGTTGGCAAAATTCACCATTGCAAAAATTAATAAGAAACCCGAACTACCCAGTATGGATATATCACTCAAATTGAAAAAATTAGCAGCGAAAAGCACCGCTCCACTTGTTATAAATAAGCCTTCTAATGGTTTACGCCAGATTTTATGTTCTATAAACTCTGGCAATTCGCCTTCTTTAGCAATAATATAACTGAATCTCGCTGATCCATATAATGTGGCATTTATTGCAGAAGTCGTTGAAAGGAGAGCGGCTATTGTTATAAGATTGAAACCAATCGCTCCCAATCCAGGTTTTGCAGCTTCAGCCAGAGCGTATTCCTTTGCTTCAACTATTCGTGATACAGGCAGTGTCCCTACTGTAACCAACGCAACCAAAATGTATAAAATGACAACAAAAATAACTGACGTAAAAAAGCTTCTTGGCAAATTCTTTTTAGGCTTTTTAATATCACCAGCAGAATTTGCTATAAGTTCGAATCCTTCATATGCAACGAAAATTATCATTCCACCGGATATTAAACTTACTGGACTTTCCCACCTGGATAGTGATAATCTTGACCAATCAATAAGAGGCAAACCAACGACTATGAAAAGCAGTAGTATACTCAATTTTGCTATCACTATCCATTCTTCTGCCCGTCCAATATCACTGGCTCCAGTAGTGTTAAGTAGAGTTACTGCTATTACAATCAAACTTATCAAAATATGTGTTCCCAACTGTCTTAAGTTGCTGGGAAAATAAGATGCTCCATAATTTCCAAATGCAGATGAATAAAGAGAAAGCATTATTATATAACTTAACCAGAGAAGAATATTTAAGCTTCCAGAGAAAAGGCCTTTGCCAAAGGCCTTGTCCAGAAAAATGACAGTTCCGCCTTTATTAGGATACCTTAAGGAAAGCTTGATATAAGAATATGTGGAAACAAGCGCAACTACTCCCGCAACAGCAAAGGCAAAAGGTGTACCGGCTCCTGCCAGTTGTGTAGCAAGTCCAAGAACTGCAAAAATACCTCCACCAACCATGCCGCCTACTCCGATTGATGTTGCCTGTAAAAATGACAAATTTCGACTTTTTTTCGGCATGAATATCCCCCCTTTAATAAAAATGTTTAGGTTTTAGTATAGTTAATTAGTTTCGTGATTAGTTAATATGGTAAATATCCACAAGGTTTCCTTCGTCGTCATAAAGGTATGCAACATCACCCTCATTGTTCCATATGAACTGATTGGTCCAGACATTTTTTGTGGCGCTGTGTCCTGAATAGAGGGTTACTACAAATCCCGGTTTCAATTCCAGACTTTTGAATCGGTACTCCTGATTTCCTATTCTGCTAACTATTCTCCATCCCGCAAGATTTACGGTTTCTTCGCTTATGTTCTTTAATTTGACATATTCAGGATCAGCCCCATAATCTATGTATGATATTACAACTTTTCTGTCTGCGAAAAAATCTCGAGATATTTCTTCAGTGGCCTCTTTTGTTTCAACATATTTCCACAAACCGAGTTCATTTTTACGGGCATACTCCTCTGCTTGCTTAAAATAATTCAGGTATTCGTCTGAAATATAATGGTTTTCATCTACCCGTGCAAAACCATTTGCTATTACAGCGATGTTTGAAAGTATGTAGATTTCATTATTATTGTATTCAATACGTAACCAGATGTATGCCAGTAACCTTCCAAAGGTATCAAACTTTGTTTTCTCATAGCTTATATTTACATGTTCAGGAAGTATCTCTTTAATAAAATGGCTGCCTAATTCTTTTTCCTTATCAATTTCAAAGCCTTTTATTCCCAGCATTTTAATATTTGAAAATAAAAAGTCGATGCTTGCTCTAACAGTATTTCCATCAACTATGTTATAAACTTCAGCATCATCAAAATACTCGATTTTATCTTTAGAAAAAACCTCAAAGAATTCTTCAAAATACAAAAATGTTGAGTCATCAGTTATATCAATTGTTACTGGAGTTAATCCTAAAATCGCAACTGAACAAACGATTACAAGAAACGAAAGAAATATTTTCATGTCCATCCCCCCCGTATATAAATGTTTCTTTCTACTATAATACAATGTTTTTGTTTTACTTCTTAGTGTGAGTAAGAGAATATCTGGTAATTGCTGTTTGCAGCTGCTTAATATGTTAGATAGCAGAAATAAAGAATGTTGATGCATAGAATCGCATTATTTTAATAAGATACTGCATAACTTCTAATTATGTTGTAACCAGTGACTTTGTAAGAGTATTATTTTTGCAATAGTTAGCGTGTTAAAATTAATAGAAATCATTATAATTAGTGTTTAGAAAAATCATCTTCAAAGTAATCATTTATTGAATTAGAAATAAATACTGATCACTGGAGTGATAACTATGAAAAAGAGAACTGTGGCTTATATTATTTTTTCGTTATTCCTCGTTTTTCTTGCGGGGTGTATACCGATAAACAATCCACCTACTATTAGTATTCCTGACCAAACTGTAGACGAAGGAAGTACTTTAAACCTTAATCTGAATAATTTTGCAAATGATCCGGATGGAGATACTTTGTATTTTAGCAGGGTGTTAGGTGTTGGTAATGTAAGTGGCTCATCGTATACATATAATCCTGGGTACAATGATTCAGGTACATATAACGTTACAATCAGCGTAAGTGATGGAATAGCAAGTGCGCAATCAACCTTTAAAATAACAGTGAATGACGTTAATATAGATCCCAATGCTCCCAGCCTTCCTGATCCATCAAATAATGAACAGGATGTTCCAGTTGATGTGTGGTTAAGCTGGTGGTGTACCGATCCGGATGGAGATTCACTGGTCTATGATGTGTATTTTGGAAAAACCACCAATCCCGGTATTGTTTCATCCGGTCAGTCAAGTATTTTTTATGATCCAGGTACACTCGACTCTGATACAACCTATTACTGGAAAATAAGAGCAAGAGATGGAAAGGGCGGACAAACAACGGGAACTCTTTGGTCATTTACGACAGAAGGGGATAATAATCCGCCAAATACGCCATCAAATCCTACCCCTGCAAATGGAACAACGAATATTTCAGTTAATACAAATTTAAGCTGGAATTGTAGTGACCCGGATGGTGATTCATTAACCTACGATGTCTATCTTGGAAAAACAACAAGTCCGTCAGTTGTAGCGTATAGTCAAACCAGCAAAACATACGATCCAGCTGGTTCTCTAGATCCTGATACAACCTACTACTGGAAGATAAAAGCAAAGGATGGAAAAGGTGGGGAAACAACAGGACAGCTATGGTCTTTTAAAACTGAAGCGGGAAATAATCCTCCAAATACACCATCAAATCCTTCTCCTGAAAATGGTTCAGTGGACCAATCAATTGATACCAACCTTAGCTGGACATGTTCTGATCCTGACGGAGACGATTTGACGTATGACATATATTTTGGTACATCGAGTAATCCACCTGCTGTTTTCTTTGGACAATCATCAAAAAATTATGACCCGAGTACTTTAGAATACGAAGAAACGTATTATTGGAAAATCGTTGCATGGGATGAAAATGGTGCATCAACCGAAGGACCGGTGTGGCATTTCACTACGGAATCTGATAATTATCCACCAGAAACACCATCAAGTCCTTTACCTGCAAATGGATCAAACGATGTTTCAACTACCACGGATTTAAATTGGAGTTGCAGTGATCCTGACGGTGATTCACTGGTTTATGATGTTTACTTTGGTGAATCAAGTTCACCACCTAAAGTATCTTCAAATCAATCATCAGAAAACTATGACCCAGGTACTCTTGATGAAGGGAAAACGTATTACTGGAAGATAAAAGCAAAGGATGGTAATGGAGGAGAAACAACAGGTTCTGTTTGGAATTTCAGCACCGAAGGGTCTTACGGAGAGATATATGGAAATGTTGAACCCTATGATGGTTATATAACCAGCTCAAATGAAGTTTTTGAATCAGATTTAAGCAATTTTTCATCAGAAAATACACAGGAATATATTGATGGTGAATATATTATTGGTGTTAATAGAAATTATGATTTAGAATATGCAATGAATAAGATTCAAAAGGAAGAGAATTTCGGAACATCACTTTCTGTTAAAGATACTTTAGAAACGGCAGACAAATCTTTTGCCTATATACTTGTAGAATCAAAGATGACACTTAACCAGTTGAAAAATGAATTAAAGAATGTTAGCTGGGTAAAAAATATTGAGAGAAATTATGTTTATGAAGCGCTGGATGTGTATGAACCGGAAGTCATTCCTGAAATATATCCCAATGACACTTTTTTTGATAATCAGTGGCACTATGAAACCATAAATCTACCTGCGGCCTGGAGCAAAACAACTGGGAGTATTAATGTGGTTGTCGCAGTTCTGGACACCGGAGTTAGATTTGATCATCCCGATCTAAATGGCGTTTTCTGGGATACAGGATATGATTTCGTTGATGATGATACTGATCCTACCGATCCGGGTACTACATCAGCTCCAAATGACTACAGTCATGGCACACACGTAGCCGGAACAATTGCTGCTTTGAGTAATAATTCTATTGGTGTAGCAGGCGTTAACTGGGGTGGAAGTGGAAGTACCAAGATCCTCCCCATACGTATCCTGGGCCCCGATGGTGGAAGCTCTTTTGTTGTAGCACAGGGAATTGTATATGCTGTTGAACACGGAGCAAAGGTTATTAATATGAGTTTGGGTAGCACCGGTGCAAACGCTTCTGTAGAAGATGCCTGTCGGTACGGTTATGAAAATGATGTTGTACTTGTAGCTGCGGCAGGAAATGATAATTCTGGTTTACGTTATCCAGCAAAATATACTGAAACATACGCAGTGGGTGCAGTAAGGTATGATTGGCAAAGAGCTTATTACTCAAATTACGGACCGGAACTGGATTTTGTTGCTCCCGGTGGAGACGTTACTGTTGACCAAAATGGCGATGGTAATGGCGACGGTGTTCTAAGTACAAGCTGGAGTATAAATTCTGGAAATACATATGTTTACATGCAGGGAACATCGATGGCAGCTCCTCATGTAGCAGGCGTGGTTGCCCTCATGATTTCTAATGGATTGACCGGTGTAGAAGAAATTAGATCTATACTTCAAGATACAGCAAGAGACCTTGGAGATCCCGGATTTGACAATTACTACGGATATGGCCTCATAGATGCGTATTCTGCAGTAACGTATTCAGATGGATGGGAACCGCTTATAGTATATAATACAGATACAATGTGGAACATTGATTCAGTTTCTGTTGTAAACAGAGATGGTTCATATGAGTTACAGGTAAACATTGCCAGTTCCTATGTCTTTGTCTGGCAGGATTTTGACAATGATGATGAAATAAGCTATGGTGATCTCTTTGGTTACTACGGATATTCAGGCGGAGATCCTGATGATGGTTCTCCATCAACTGTTTCGGTGACTGCAGGCGGCCAAACGGAAGCAAACTTTGAATTTGGAGTGTACATTGATCAAGCATATAAACCCGTTGAGAATTTTGATAAAGTTATAGAAAAGAAAGAGCAGATAATTAAAGAACACTATGAAAAGATTAAGTAACTGAACAGTAATTTACTGATCAGTATACAATATCAACAGGTGTACAAATATTTATTATGGTATCTTTGCTTGTAAAAGTGCACTCAACATAAAAGGCAGTGTAGTTATTTATTTCGAGCATTATTTCACTTGATTCAAATGCTCTGGAATGGAAAAATGCATTTCTGAAATCCTGAATATTTGAGTGAGCATAAAATAACCTTTTTTCCTTGATTTTCCAGTCGTTCTCGGTAATTTCAGTTTTAATTAATAAATTACTATTGGTTATTTCATAAGTCGCTTCTACTTTCGGAAGCGACTTATTTTCTTCTACTGTAATAAATAAAGTATTAACAGCATTAATGATGCGTTGCGTCTCTGCTCCATGACCTTTGTTTGGGGCGTAAACCATCCCCTTTGTTCCCTTAAGCTGGTCATAGTAAAGTTTTACTGCGTCAACAGGCCAGTAAGGATCATTCGTTCCCACTACAATGAGTTTTGGAATATTTATTCTCTCTATGTATGAATAGGGATCGACAAACTCGAGCAAGTCTTTACGATCCTTATCCTCAAGGTTTGAAAGTATACCTGAACGGACATACTCGTCTATGGATTGACTGTATGATCCCCAGAACTCGAGCTGATGTTTCATTTGTTCTTTAATGTTTAGATTATCATAAGAAATTGGAGCTATTGCTTTCACTCTGTTATCAAAGGCAGATGTGAGCCAGGTGGTCCACCCCCGTTTTGAAGCTCCTGAAAGTATAAATTGATCAACAGAGTATCCATTGTTTGTAGCGTAGGACTCAACCATGTTCATTGAGGCTATCGTAGCCCTGACCATGGGTAAAAGTATTGGCCATGTAAAATCTCTGGCTTCTAGAAATTTATCAAATGTGTACGCGATTAACCAGTCTTCCTTTAGATTACCAAACAAAGGCTGATTTGGAATATCAAAAAGTACAGCAACACATGCCTTGTTTTCAGTTGCTATCGAATCAAAAATCGAAAGGAAATTTCTGTCAAATGAATAATCGCCGGTAATAAATAAAAGCGCTGTTTTCGATTCAACCTCTTCAGGGAAGATTACAAGCAGGTGATTTTTCCACTGGATATCTTTCCAGATAAAAGGTTCAAATGTAAATACTTCATAACTGGTATTGGATGTCTCGCCACGCATCTTCAATGAGTAATTTGCTTCATCAAGTGTTTTTGGCAGTTCGTTATGGTTTATGAAATCTCCCATTGATGCTGGAAATATAATTCCTGTGATCAGTAATAGTATCAACAAAATGGTTATTTTTTTCATTTTTTGCCCTCCTTTAATACAAATGCGCTATTTTAGAGTAAAATACTTACAATGCAAAATCTGGAGCGATTTTATGAAAAAATTATTATTTGTGGCCTTTACTATTTTAGCAGGAGTGAGTATGATGGCGAA
The DNA here is from genome assembly GCA_964441735.1 of uncultured Thermotogaceae bacterium. Lineage (GTDB taxonomy): Bacteria > Thermotogota > Thermotogae > Petrotogales > Kosmotogaceae > JASMTM01. The sequence goes on along the minus strand of CAYTVB010000055.1, from coordinate 2,273 downwards.
TCAAAAACCAGCTGAGAAATTTTATGATGCACAAACTGTTCTGGAAGAATTAGTTGAAAAGCCAGATAGCGGAGCCTTCAAAGGGTTACTTAAAAAAGCCAGAGGTATTGCTTTTTACCCGAATGTAATTAGAGGAGGGCTCGTGGTTGGAGGACAGTACGGTGAAGGTTTTCTTCTTAAAAGAGACAAAGAAACAGATCAATGGTATGGCCCATTATTTCTAAAGCTTTACAAAGTGAGCTACGGTCCTCAGATTGGGCTTCAATCTATTGGACTAATACTTTTGATAATGAATGATAACGGCTTCGAAGGTTTCACGAAAGATAACATCACTCTGGGTGGTAGCTTGAGTGTATCGGCAGGTCCAATTGGTAGAAGTCTTTCCGCTGATTTTGATTATACCCTGCAGGCAATTCTTTCCTACTCATTAAGCAGAGGATTTTATGCAGGATTCACGCTGGAGGGATCTCTTGTAAAAAATGACAGGGATAGCAATAGAGAGTTTTATGGTGAGTATATTTCCGCAAAGGATATACTTAAGAGAAAAGCAGCAGATTCTCCGGAGATTTCGGAACTTATAGAAATTTTAGATTCTATGATTAACGGAACCCGGAAAAATTCTGAAATAGATAACTATAAACCGGGAATTTAGTGCTGTTATTCTTGTAGTAGAAGACAATAAAATTTCAAGCGAAGATGACCAGCCTCATAAAAAGATAAGCATTGGATATTACAAGTGCTACTATTGCCACCGGTAAACCGAGCTTGAAGAAATCTAAAAAAGCATTCTTCTGCCTGGCTTCTTTGTTGACCATTTCGAAACACATAATGTTTGCAAGATGTCCGGTTAAGGTTCCATTTCCACCAAGATTAGCGCCGAGTGCAAGTGCTATCCAGAGGTCATAGGAAAGAGGATAGTGGGCTGAAAGTTTTGCCACTATTGGTATGAATATCGTAACCACCGGAATTGCTCCCGTAACCATTGCTATGGCACCGCTTATCCACAAAATAGCTGTGGATAACATTATTGGATTATTTGAAAGTTTTAGAATGATGTTGGATAGATCACCTGCTATACCTGAGCTTTCCAGCGAATGGGCAAGAGCAAAGAGTCCTATGAAAAACAATATTGCATTCCAATCGATTTCTGTGGAAACTTCTTCGAAATTCTTACTTGTATACAACAACAGAAAAGATCCTCCAAGTATTGCAAACAATGACATTTCAATATCCACTACATTATGAATAATGAAACCTGTGACTACTACTCCCAGTGTGGCAAGTGAAACCCACATCAGTTTTTTATTTGAGATGAGTCCCACAGTTTTCATTTCTTCAGTTTCTCGTTTTCTTTTGGATAACCTGGAAAGTTCTTTAAGAAAACTGAATCTTGACATTAGTAAAAGGACTCCAAAGGAGATAACAAGAGGAACAAAAATCAGGGCTGAGAAAGTCATAAAGGGTATTTTTGAAGCATTACCTATGATTATGTTGGGAGGATCTCCGACGAGGGTCATGCATCCTCCGATATTTGAAGCAAAAATCATCACTGTGGTAAAAGCAAAGGGATTGAATTTTGCTGTATCGGCCACAAAGAAAATTATAGGCATAAACATGATCATTGTTGTTACGTTATCGAGGATCATTGAGAAAAGAGCAATCAATACTGCAAATAACGTAGATAGGAGTATAATATTGCCTTTTGACCACTTAAGTGTTCTGACAGCTACATATTGAAAGAATCCTGTGGATTTTATGATCGCTACAATTACCATCATTCCAATAAGAAGAAATATCGCGTTGAAGTCAACAAATTCTGAGATTGTTTCAATACGCATACTTTCCGAAACTTTCAACGCTACAAGAAGCATACCTGCGGTGAAGGCAAGTAGCACACGTCTCTCTTTTGAAAATATGATGAAAATAAAAGCGACAATGAAATAAATACCAACGAATAGTTTATCCATGCTTACCTCTATTCCGAAAAATAACTCACATTATAAGATAATAACAAAAATAACGGACTTTTAGAAATTTTTGCTATATTAATTAATGACATTACAGAAAAATACTTATTAAGACCATTTGTATATGAAAGTCTATTTATATACTAATAAAGAAAGGCATAGCTGGTAATATTGTATTCAGCAGGAGCTCTCAGGCAAGAAATCACAAAAAATGGAGGATAAAATGAAAATAATAATTGTATTAATTGCCGTTTTGATAATACTTTCTGGGTGTATTCCAACAAATCTTTTCGATGATAATTACTT
>CAYTVB010000054.1:0-11390 GCA_964441735.1 uncultured Thermotogaceae bacterium | reverse complement strand
CTTTTTTTGCCTATTTTTCCTTTTTCATGTCGAACTCGGGACCAAATTTCTTCCTATAAGTTATTTTTACATATGCTTCTCATTCATGAAAGACTTATCAGCTATAAATAGATATGAGGAGCTTTTGTGTTTCCAAAAACGCATATTTTATTGACTAAAAAATGATAATAACATTTATCTAATCACAAAAGAAACATTGTTAGAATGAACAATCAGTTAAAAACTTTTTCCTTAGCTACCTATAAAAATAATCCAGGAGGTAAGATAAATGAATATAAGCAATATCCTTAGGTGCCCAGAATGTCACAGAGAGCTCTCTACTTCACGGGAAAAATTCTATTGTGCTATTTGTGACAGACAATATGAAAAGAAGGCAGGAATATACGATTTTCTCATTTCTGGAGAAGATCAGTGGGCAAAATTGGGCAATGGATTTATGAACAACCAGGAAGAAATGGAAAAACGTCTTCTCAATAGCGACGAATCCAAACTCTCCCCTTCAGACCTTCTCATAAAAGCAGTTGCGCTGTGGTATAAAGGAGATTTTCAAGAATACGAAAGAATTACGAACAAAGGAAAGCCCGCTATTTATACAGAAGAGTACAACGATGCAATGAAAGACTCCGTAAGTTATGCAGTCGAGTTAATTAAAAAGCAAAAGGGAGTAATCCTTGATCTGGCATCAGGCATGGGTGGCTTTCTTCGTTCTTTGCTTGAAGAACATCCAGAAGATTTCATTTCGGTGGATATAAGCCCCACCAGCAGTTTTGGTCTCAGACAATACTTGAGTTATAAAGACTGGGATAGGAGAGTAACACAGATTGTAGCAGACGCTGCTAAGCTACCTTTCAAAGATAAATCCATAGATGTTGTAACGACTTCTGTTGGTTTCCAGAATATGCAAAACGCCACACCCGTATTCAAAGAGCTACATAGAATATCGAATAAACTTATCGCTTTGTGTATCTTTATGGAAGAAGGAGATCCCAATTTGGCTTATGTTGGTGATAAAACCTTACATATTGACAGATATTTTAAAGAATCACTCGAGAAAATGGGCTGGAATGTGCATTTAGAAAATGAGTTAAGGGCTAAAGCAGAACCTACACCCGTTTCAGAAATACTTGGCATAAGACCTGATAAAATACCTGTGGTTCCAACTACATTTAAATTCACAGTGGTAAATGCAACTGCAGATTAATTTAAACAGTAAAAGAATTCAAGCTAGACCAAACTTACTGCAAAGCTTTAAAACTACATTTTAACCTTGCCAGATTAATTGATAATTTGTAATTTGTGATAAATTGTAAATTGGGGACAGACACCATTAATTATTAGTGTCTGTCCCTTATTTTCTGGGAGAATATTTGGAGTTATCCTGATAGAATAACAAGTGGCAAATGCTTCTGGTCAAATTTATTTACTAAAACATACTTGTTCTTAAATGGAGTGATTAAGATGGTGGATTTTTTTGAAATGGTTGATTTGTTTGTCGAACATATCAAAAGTGAATATCCCGAAGATATAGCTATTGTAGCTTATTATGGATCGTATGCCAGTGGAACGCAAAATCCAAATTCTGATTTTGATCTCTTCTTCGTTCCGACAACAGAAAATGGCAGGGAACTTGGCAAGTGCATCATTCTGGACGGAATCGGAATCGACTTCTTTCCAATTTCCTGGGAGCGTGCTGAGCGCATCGCCAACTTTGATGAAAACATCGTCTCGATTATTGCTGATAGTAAACTCCTTTACGCACGCTCAGAAGAAGACAAAGAACGGCTTGAGTCCTTAAAAGAAAAAATCAGAGATTATCAAAAACCAGAAAAACGAAAAGTTATGCTCGACAAAGCAAGTAATGAGTTTCATGATGTATATCATCAACTTTATAATCTTAGAAAAGCAGAAGATCCATCAGAGCAGAGAACAGAAGCCTTCAACGCATTGTCCACCATCCTGCAGTCAATTGTATTGATCAACCAAACATACCTAAAGAGCGGCTGGGGAAAGAATTTCAAACAGATATTTTCCTTAGAATTACAACCCGATGGACTTAAAAAGCTGGTGTATCAGGTAATTAACAGCAAATCAAAAAATGAAATGTTAGAAGCTCTAGAAAGCCTAACCAACAGAACGGCCAGTCTACTAAACAATGAACATGACAAATTGCGGCCCAATAGTTCATTCAAAGATGTATTTGAGGATTTTTACGAAGAACTGCGCTCGACATTTCTTAAAATAGAAACAGCGTGCGATAAAAATCAGGCCGAAATTGCTTTTTGTTCTACTGCAATACTTCAGAACGAGATTAAACAGTGTTTGCACGCTGCGGGTGATGCTTTTATTGAAGAAAGATTTTCAAAACTGGAACCTCTAAGACAGTATGACCCTTCCAATCTTGAACCACTGAAAAAAGCAACTACAAGATATGAAAAAGAGCTTGTTGAACTCCTTGAAAGCACCAATGTGCCTATCACCAAATTAGACAATCTGGATGAATTCCGAAAATACTTGATTAACAAAGTTCAGAAATAAACCATCAGTGAAAACTAGTTTATAAAATATGTTGCGAAATATAATTATTATTTAAAGATAGACAGGTAGTCTAATAAACAAAATAATCTTTTAAGTTCCAGAAGTCTTAGTAAATAATTTATTAAATCAATAACTAAAAAATTATTCATATCTCTATTGTTTATTCACTCTCTTATGAAAGGTTATTATCCATTGACACCCTAAAACAATGCCAATATATAGGATATCTAATAATCATCCTTTAATACCTGCTCCAGTTACTCCTTTGACAAAATAACGCTGGAAAATTATAAAGAACATGACAGTAGGTATGGTCATCAACACTACTCCTGCCATAGATTTTGTGATTGAAGCAGTATAAGCAGTATTACTCAACTGATAAATACCAACCGGCAACGTAAACATTTTAGGGCTGGAAACAAGAATACTCGGGAATATGAAACTATTCCAGTTCCAAACAAATATAAAAATTGCCTGAGCAACCAAAGCAGGTTTCGCCAGAGGAAAAGCGATTCTGAAAAAAATGCCCACACGAGAAAGACCATCGATTCTTGCAGCATCCTCTAACTCTGATGGAAATTGCAGATAAAATTGTCTCATCAAGAAAACACCGAAAGGATTTACCATGAAAGGTATAATTAAAGCTAAATATGTATCAAGCCAACCAACATTAACCATCATAATAAAGATAGGGATAAGCTGTATTTGAACGGGTACCATCATAATACCCAGAGTAAGGAGAAAGAAAAAAGTTCTAGCAATAAAGCGTATCCTGGCCAAAGCATAACCAGCCATGCTGTTCAAAAGCAAGTTACTTGCAGTTATAGTTAATGTGACTATAATACTGTTAATATACCATCTTCCAACATTGCTGCTTGTAAGTATGTATGAATAATTGTTAAAACCATACTTATCAGTTGATAATGGAAAATCAGGAACATCCAGATCGTTTTTAACAAGAGATGCATAGATGCTCCAGAAAAATGGTATTAACATAGCCAGTGCAACAGAAATTAACACAACATAGAAAATAATTCTCTTAGGTTTCATTGCTTCCTCCTTATTAAGGAGTTTTATATCCGAACAGCTTATATTGGAAAAGAGTAATAATAAAGATCAGAGTAAATATCACAAAAGCTGCGGCTGACGCAAATCCCATTTCAAAATATCTGAATGCTTGGGTGTAAAGGTACATTACTAGTGTAAGCGTTGTGTCTCCTGGACTACCGGGCAGGGCACCACCTGACGTAGAAATAACATAAGGTTGTTCGAATATTTGTAACGTTGCCAGAACACCCATAACCAAAACCAAAAAAGTAGTTGGTTTTAACAAAGGTAAAGTTATATGAAAGAATTGTCTGAATTTCGATGCCCCATCAAGTGATGCTGCCTCATATAACTGCGGAGAAATGCTCTGTAAACCCCCCAGATAAATCACCGTGTAAAACCCTATCTGAGTCCAAACAATAACCATGGTAATCAAAGGAAAAGCATAATTTCCGCTTGTAAACCATGCAACATTTTCCAATCCAAAAAGCGCAAAAAACTCAGTTGCTATCCCATTTTTTTTGAAAAGATGAATCATAACTGCCCCTACAGCTACAGGAGAAGTAACATATGGGAGATAGAATACTGTTCTAAAAAATGTTCTGGCCTTAATTTTGGAATTTAAAACATTGGCGAGTAAAAGGGCTATTGCGGTTTGTGCAGGCACAACAAGCAAAACCAGTTTAATTGTATTCCAGAGGGCTGTCAAAAATCTTGAATCCTGAAATAGTGCAAAGTAATTACCTATTCCCACCCATTTAGCAGCTGCAGAGTTTAGAAAACTGAACTCTTTAAAACTAATGAAAAAGGAATAAAGTATAGGATATAAAATAAAGGTTGATGCAAGTAATAAAAAAGGTCCAAAAAGAAGCAGCCCCGTGAGATTTTCTCTAAATTCTCTTTTGCTGTTAATAAATTTTCTGGTTTTATTACCTTCTTTATCTTTGTTCATATAACCTCCGAAATAGACACGCTGGACTGTAAAAGCCCAGCGTTTTATAAGTTATTAGAAAGATAATCTATGAGAAACAGCATACCCCTTATATGGTGTACACTTTGATCTCCAGAAAGAGAATAATCGTAAAGAGGTTCCCATGACCAAAATCCCCATTTTACGTGAGAGTCCTCAAGATAATAAGGATACCGCCCATCCTGAATAGCCTGCATTTGCAATGAATATCTTACAGTTTTAATGGCAGTATCCAGATATTCAGTGTTCTTTGTAACATGATACAGTCTCAAAAAACTGATCCCGATGTTAGGGGTATCTCCAGGACCAACATTAGGAGCACAAACCTCTCCGTCTCTATCTATTCCAATAGGCCAACAGCCATCTTCTCTTTGATTCTTAATTAACCACTGCGCGAAACGTTCAGCGCCATTCAAGAATTTTTCTGACTTTGTAACTTCGTAAAGGAAAACAAGAGCCCGTAATTCCATAGCAGTTAGATCAGAATTCCAGAACTCTCCATCAATCAAGTAGAAAGCCCCATCTCTTGATTGAAGAGATAACCCATGTTCACCCCATTCCACAGCTCGCTGAAAATATTTCTCATCTTTAGTTAGATAAAAATGTTCTAAATATGAGATTACAGGGTAACCGAAACTCCACCAGCAAAAACCCTTTTCTAGCCAGCTGTAAGTGTTGGTGTTAAATTTGTATTTATAACCTTCTTTTTGAGCTTGCTTTATAAAATTATGAAACTGCTTTGCGTAAAACAAATATTCTTCATTTTGTGTTCTTTGATAAAGACCCAAACTAGTTATATAAGCATCTCCCGTATATTTGACATATAGCTCATGTGGTTTAAACCCATCTCTAACACCGCCCTGCCAGGTGAACATGGGATGTATTTCTGTTGTATTTCTATAAGCCCAAAGGAAGCAGTTTTCAGCTTTTTGTAGCATTCCATCATCATTGTAACGATCATACATAGTTAGGTAGTTTAGTGCCATAAGAAAATTACCACTGTCCATTTCTGAAAGATATTTTTTGTCAGCTCTGTAATAATGATGGAGCGCTTTTTCATTTTCATCGTAAAGTTTTTCCAGAAAACCATAGACAGCATTTTTGCATCTTTTCTCTACTTCCTCGATATTAACTCCGAGTATCTTTGAAATTTTTTTGTTGCTATTTTTGTTTGCTCTATGGAGTTCCCATTCCTTTGGGGAAATACACAAATACATCTTTATTATTCAATCTCCTTTGCAAGGTCTTCTACTGCTTTTTCAACTGACTTTGTTTCTGGTCTGTAAATAAGCGTTTCCAGCATTCGGTTGTATTTATCGACAAATTCTGGTTCCATCCAACCAAACGGAGTTCCATATTTTACTACTTCTGAGTACGTTTCAAGCAATGGATCATCTTTCTTGACTTCAATTAACTTGTTCATTGCACTTTCAGTAGGTGGTAAACCTATCAGCCCTACTAAATTACCGTCTACTAATTCCTTATCTGAAACAAGGAATTTAATTAAAGTCATTGCTGCTTCTGGATATCTGGACCTATTTGAGATGACCCATCCTGCTGTGTAAAGCATACTGGATTTTTCTTCTTTAATTGGTAGTGGCGCTGCGCCAATAGGTGCATCGGGTTTCTGACCAAGGACTACTCCAGGAATCCAGCTTCCGCCATAAACCATTGCAACCTGTTTGTTAGCGAACATGGCTCCATCCCAGCCAGCACCAATCATTTGAGGAGAAACAGCAATTTCTTTGTCCACATAAAGGCTCTGTATGAATTTGAGAGCTTCAATGTGTTCTTCAGAAAGAAATTTATCCATATCTATTCCTTCAGCTGTAACAAAATGTGCGCCCGCAGATTCAATAAATGGTAGCAAATAATTTATCTGGGGATACATACCTAACCCGTAAACATCGCCATCTGTCAATATTTCTGCTGCAACTTCAAGTTCATTCCAGGTTTCTGGAATAGCCAATCCCTTATCTTCAAAGAGATCTTTATGATAGAAAAGGGCTGTGGTATTGTAATCCTTTGGGATACCATAAATTCTTTCGTCTACAACAAATGCGTTAAGAAGTGATGTTTCAAAATTGTCCAGGTTAAGATCAGCTCCTGAAGCTAGATGATCCAGGGGCAAAAGAGCATTGTAATCAACAAACATCTTAATTCTTTCTCCCCCATCTACAAGAAATACATCCGGGGCAATTCCACCAGCAATTTGTCCCATAAGAGCTTGGTTATAAGCATCGCCACCACTGAATGTTCTTACACTTACATGAATATCTTCATGAGCTTCGTTGAAACGTTCCAGCTGCTTGGCAAATTCTTCTGAAATTTGGCCTGTAGCTTCAATAGCAATTCGAATTTCTTTAACTTTAGTTGCGCCAAAGGTCAATAAGGCAGCACAAAGTACAAAAACAGTCAACATGATAAAAGTTCTTCTAAATGATTTTCCGTACATAAAATAACCTCCTTTTCAAATTGTTTCCTTCATCCGTCATGGACGAAGAAACCTAAGCACTTAATATTTCATAAATAGTGAATATTGTTCCTAAAGACCATAGTTGAGGGGAACAGCTTGTTGGATAAACCACGACATTATCATCACTTTCTTTTCTAGATAAACCGCAAAATAATTCAGGTAATCTTCTGTTGGGAAGCTTTTCTGTTGCTTCTAAAAGTGAACTGGCCAGTTTAACAGCTTCTGTCTTAAATCCATAATTCATCAATCCCAGAAGGATAAGCGAATTATCGTGAGGCCAAACAGTACCGTTGTGATATGAATAGGGATTATAGCGTGACATCTTCTTTGAGAGAGTTCTTATACCCCACCCGGTATATAAATCGTCTGAAAATAATTTATTAACAACATCCTTCGCTTTTTCTTCACTAATGATCCCTGCATATAGGCAATGCCCAGGATTTGAACCAATTGCATCTACTTGCTTTTTATTTTTATCAAGAGCCATGGCGAAGTATTTCTCTTCTGATAACCAATAATCATGGTTAAACCTTTCTTTTAGTTTTGATGCAAGTTGTTCATAGTATTTGCTTTTTTCAGAGTCACCTAAAATTTTATATATCCTCATCAAAGATAAATAGGCAAGATAAAGATATCCCTGTACTTCAACCAGGGCAATTGGAGTTTCAGCTAACTTTCCATCTGAAAAATGTATTGAGTCTTCTGAGTCCTTCCATCCTTGTGTGCTTAGACTTGTTTCAGATGAAGGCGAATACTCAATATACCCATCATTGTCGATATCAGCGTAACGTTCAATCCAGCGTTCTGCAGCTGCAATATTAGGCTTTATCTTTTTAATAGTTGCAATATCGCTGGTGAAGCTCAGATACTCACCAACCAAAACAATATAGAGAAGCGTTCCATCGATATTTCCATAATATGAGGTAAAGGGTAGTTTGTTGCTAAGAGATAAAGGATTCAAACGTATTTCATGAACAATTTTTCCGGGAGTAGCATCTGTAAAATTATCTTCTTCAGTAGCTTGAAAATTACTGTGAACAAGCATTACAGTTTTAGCTATCTCCGGAAACACCTTCAACGTTTGTAAAGCAAAAATAATGCTGTCTCTGCCAAAAATCGTTGCAAACCACGGTAATCCCGCTCCTGGAAAATCCCCAAAAACTGTTGGTATCATCAAGCTTCTCAAATCTTCAATCGCATTTCTAACAATATCGTTATAAAAACGTTCAGGATCATGCTTAAATTTTGTAGCTCTATCTTCCAGTATTTTTTTGAAATCAGATTCCTTCTTTATTTCTTTCTTTAAATAAAGTTTTCCTTTAAGCCTTAGGTTTCCCCCAGGTTTTATCCTGTAATTACCTTCTGGAAGATTGTTTTCAACAAAATATTTGGTTAATTCATCTTCAAAAAAATTCTTAAGGAGTTCAGTTTCTGAATGCAAAGAATCCTTTGAAATATCCATATAGGTTTCATTTTTACTGCGTACTGAAAAAATATCTTCGTATGTGTATTTAAGGAAATAGGAAACATTCAACTGAAACTCATCTTTTGAAAAATTTCTTATCAGTAAATCAATATATAACTTATTCCCTTGAACAAAACCCTTTTCAGTAACCTCAATATTGTAATGAATAGAAATCGGTTTATCTTTACTCAAGTACCGGATGGTAAACATATTCCATGAATGATAACTTTGGATCTGCTTAAGCTTGAGATTGGTTTCAAGTCTCATTTCAGAAATAAAACGAGTATCTTCAAGGTATATTCCACTTGCAGATTCTTTGCTGGAATCAATATTAAATAAATCATCTGTTACAACCATGAGGTTGCCATCTTTAAGAGTCTTCATTATAAAACCCCGTTGATTCCCTAACTAGAAGCTCTACATCCAGTACTGCTGATTCAGCTGATCCTGTATCAATAAGTTTCACGATTTTTTCAGCTGCCTGATAACCCACCTTTTCTATAGGCTGACGAACGGTTGTCAAAGAGGGTTGAAATGAATTGGCTATTGGTATATCATCAAAGCCAATGACTGGTTTATTCACTTTCATCTGTTTGAGTGCTTTCATCGCCCCAATAGCCATTAGGTCAGAAGTAGCGAATATACCATCAATATCGATATTTGAAATCTTTTCTTTAGTTATCTTCTCTCCAGTTTCTTCCTTAAAATCACCAATACTGACTAAATTTTTATTTACACTAAAACCAAAATCATTTAATGCTTTTTCATAACCTTTGTGTCGCCATTTTGAAACGCTATGATCTTTTGGACCGTTAATAAAAAGAATGTTTGGCCCCGAAAGTTCAACCAGATATTTAGTGGCCACATAAGCTCCATGTTCATTATTTGTATCAATATATACAATATTGTTAGAATTGGCAATTCTCCCTATTACAACAAATTTAGCTTTTTTCTGTTTAAGAAATTCGATTCTCCTGTCATCTTCAGTAACATCCATAACGATGAACCCGTCCACAATTCTTTTATTAAGAAACATTTGATATGTTTCAATGGAATTCGATTCATTTTCATCAGTTGTTAGAATCAAATGGTAATTATCCTGCCTTAATCTTTTAGAGCATTCCTTTAAAAATATTGAAAAATAAGGATATTCAAATAGGTAGTCTGTTTTATGCGGAATAATAACTCCTATCATTCTTGTTTTTTGGTTTCTAAGACTTCTGGCCTGTTGGTTGGGAACGTATCCAAGTTCATTAATAACTCTTTCAACCTTTTTTCGTGTTTTTTCATTAACCTTGCTTGGATTATTGATTACTCTTGATACAGTAGCAGTAGAAACACCGCATTTTTTTGCTACTTTAGAGATATTTAGCTTCATTAGTTCACCTTCCATGAGAATGTAATCGATTTCATATGTAATCGATTACATTATACATTTTTCAGAGTTATACACGAAATCCTCTGAAAAGTGTTCAGATCTTATTAAAAATGACTAGCATTAATGAAGAATGATGAAAGAAGAATTACTCAATTACACAAAAAGAGAGTAAAAAATATTATATTCCTTAATAATTCTCGTTTTTTTCTTCATGAGCTGGGTTTTTTACAGATAAATTGTTTCTGAAAATCTTTTTATAAATGAAACTACAGCACTCTTATTAAAAACAAAGCAATAAGTTCTGTTATTATTGATCGAAGGGGGCTCGAACAATTGAAGAGTGTTGTGGCACTTAATACTTCACACAGAAAATGCAATACATATAGAGCTTTAAAAAGCATGGAGTCTATCTTTGAAAGTGAAGGAATAGAATATGAAATAATCAACCTTCATGACTACAGAATAGATTACTGCAAAGGCTGCGAAACCTGCATTTGGGAAGACTACTGTCCAATAGATGACGATGTAGACAGAATTAATGAAAAACTCATTCGTGCAAACGGAATAATACTTTCTACTCCTGTATATATGGAAAACATCTCGGGCATACTTAAAACCTTTATTGACAGAAATTGCAAATGGTATCACAGAAGCGATTTACTTAAGAAACCCATCCTTTGCCTGGCAACAACAAATGGGAGTGGCCTGAAAAGATCGCTAAATTACATCGATCTGGTTGCAACAAGATGGGGAATGGTTTCCTGCGGGAAAATTGGAAGAAAAATTAAAGGACACAAAACACCTGTAAACAAAAAAGAAATGGGTAGGTTTATTGAATTCATACACAATCCCGAGAAAATAAAGCAGTGGATCAGTCCATCCAAATTTATTAATTACAATGTACAAAGAGCGATCTCGCTTACTTTATTTGAAATAGACAGAAAATTCTGGGTAGAAAAAGGAATCGATAAAGGTTATTACTACCCTTACCTCACCGATCCTTTCTCACTATTAATGGGCAAATTCCTGTTCAAATTGCTTTCTAAAATATTGGCAGGAAAGAATGAATCAAGAAATGCAACTTTTTAATTTCTAAACCGGAAAAAAGTGTTTATTAAAGAGATTTATGACCAACAGACCTTATATGTTTTCCTTTTGTTTCCTCATCCGCGTAAGAATAATCAAGAAGTTTGCTATATATTTTGTCTACCTGATATTGTGAAAACATACTGGGAGAGTAATCGATCTCTTCCTTTATTATTCTAAACAGCTGATTTCTCTTTAAAACCCTTACATTTGGTGAAGTAAAGTTCACTTTTTTAAGTGTACATCGTTCACTGAAAACAATGTAAGACCTGTAAAAATCATCCGACTTTATTCCCAAAACAGATTTCAATGCACTGATATGCCCCTTATTTTGCCAGATGGGATTGTAAAAACGGGACTTTTTTCCATATTCAAACGTCTGGGTCCAGTTCTTATATTTTTCATCACCATAAATCCATCCGCTGTAGTTTTT
>CAYTVB010000053.1:0-11450 GCA_964441735.1 uncultured Thermotogaceae bacterium | reverse complement strand
GGGTAGAAAAAGGAATCGATAAAGGTTATTACTACCCTTACCTCACCGATCCTTTTTCACTATTAATGGGAAAATTCCTGTTCAAATTGCTTTCAAAGGTATTGAAAGAAAACGAAAATTCGAGAGAAGGGTCTTTTTAGTTTGTTTGAATTAATTATCTACTGTAAAATGTCTTGAATACTAAAACAGTTTAGATTTCATTTTATAAATCACTTTCTAGTAATCCAAAATCATGTAAACTAGAATCTGTCGTTAAATATTTACGAGTTTTGCGCTGTATTTTCCATCATATGGTTTCCATATTAAAAGGCTGGGTTTTTCTCTTTTACAGTTCCCTTTTTTACGCTGTATATATCTTGCCTTTATAAAGGTTTGCCCACTATTATGATACAAGTTCCTTTACTTTTTACAGCTCCAATTTTACTTTGACTAAAGCTCAGTATTTTGGTTTATCAAATTATTTTTATAGGAAACATCATTTTTGTTCTACAATATATATAAAATTACATAAAAAGAATAGACAATTCAAATGCTGCTTAAAGATATACATCTCTTTCCATTTAGAAAAGGCTAATCACCTCTTAAAGCATATAGTCCTACAAAACGATGCTTGTAAAAATCATTAGTTGTAATATAGAATAACTATGAAAACGTTTTCGTAAACGTTTTCAATACTAAAATTTTGAATTAGATTTGGTTTACAGTTTACAGTCATCTCGTAATTTTTATTATAAGGAGTTATCTATGATAGTAGTTATAGGAAGTACAAATATAGATACAGTAATTAGGGTTTCAAGATTTCCTGCATCCGGGGAAACAGTGAAAGCTCTATCATTAAAAAGAAATCTTGGAGGGAAAGGAGCAAATCAAGCTATTAGTTCTTCCAGACTAGGATCAAAGACTTTGTTCATAAATGCACTAGGTAACGATTCTAATGGAAAGTTAGCATCTCGAATAATCTCAAAAGAGAGAATAATCACCAGAACTTTTTGCTCAGAACATAACACTGGAGAAGCATTCATTGAAGTAGATGAGTCTGGTACAAACAAAATTATAATAAATGCTGGGGCTAACGATGAAATTTCTGCAAATTATGTTTCGTCATTATCTAGTTTAATTTTAGAGGCTTCTGTTATTCTTATTCAGGGAGAAATACCTTGGAAAACAAATGAATATATAATAAATAATTTCTCACCTACTGTACCAATCATCCTTGATCCAGCACCCCCAAATGTTGACATGCTGAAAAATTTACATAAAGTCAAGTACATAACTCCAAACGAAACAGAATTTAAAGAATTAAGCGGTTTAGATATAAGAAAAAACAATAAAAATTTTCTATCGAACGTAAGGAGTTTTCAAAGAAGTATTAAGACAAATCTCATACTAAAGATGGGTAATAAAGGATGTTATTTTGTATCTGAAGAAGATTTTGTTCATATACCCGCAATCAAAGTGAATAAAGTAGTAGACACTACTGGAGCGGGTGATAGTTTTAATGGTGCTTTTGCATATGGTCTTGATTCTTGCAAAAAATTGTTCGATGCTCTAAATTTTGCGGTAGCAGCTTCAGCAATATGTGTAACACGTTCTGGCGCTGTTTCAAGCTTACCAAATATCAATGATACTCTCAAAGTTCTTAAAAATCACAAAAAGGAGATGATGCATGAAATTGAAAGAATTAAAGATTAAACTAAGTTCGTTAAGTTTCAAACACTTAAGGAGGTGTATATATGAAAGCTAATAATGGTTTATTAAAAAAAGCAATTCTAACAACTTTATTCTTGGTTTTATCAATTGCATTAGTATTTGCAGGGCAATCAAAAGTAATGGTTATAGGCTGGGATGGAGCTATGCCTCAAATGGTAAGTAATTTCTCAGCTGAAGGGATGATGCCTACGATTTCTTGGATGACTAATAATGGAAATTTTAAGACTAATGGAGTTCTTCCTGTAATCCCTTCAAACACAAGTGCATCTTGGCCTTCAGTTATTACAGGAGCATATACCGGGACACACGGATTCACAAACAATAGTTTCCACATTGTAGATAATCCAATTAATCAAGGATCTTGGAGTCAACCTAAACTGTTGCAAGCAGAAAGTTTTGCTATGGTTGCACAAACAAAAGGACTTAGAACTGCAGTGCTAGGAGGGCCATGGTCTAACTGGCCCCCAGAAGAAGCAGGACTAGTAGGACCAACAATGAGTTGGGGAAACTGGTATAGCAAAAATACTGTTATCAGCAACTACAAAATTGAAGGAGCAAATCTTGCGCCATATCTGTATATGGATTATTTCAATGTAGAATTAGAAGAAATTAATGCTCAGAAAGCTAGTGAGTTAGGCATTAAATTTTATTCTGAACTTAAGGGTTTTGAAATGACTATTCCTTGTTATCATGGTGAAGAGTTCACATGGAATCTTGTTTTCGTAGACACTACAAATGATTCGATAGTTAATTATGATTTACTCGTAACATTTAATGAGGAATGGACAAAATCAACTGGGAGTATTGAGGTTGGTGAATGGCTTCCATTAGAGGTTAGACTTTGGGGAGAATCAAGAGCAGGCCTTCATTTGAAATTGATCAATCTTGATGATAATGCTGAAAAGTTCAGAATTTTTGTTTCAGCCATTCAAGACCCTCAAGTATTCCCAGAATGGTTACAAGCAGAAATGGCAGAAGAATTACCTATACCTATTAATGCCGATAGAAATGCAATTATTGGTGGTTTTGTTGATGAAGAAACTTTTTTTGAAAGCTGCATAATGGAAATAAAGTGGTATGAAAAAGCATATAGCTATATTATCGAGCGAACTGACCCCCATGTAGTTTTTGCTTGGTTTTGGCAAATTGATGAATTTGCTCATCGCATGTTTGGTTTTCTTGATAAAGAATCACCTTTTTATAGTGCTGAAGAATATCAACATAGATTTCAAATGTTCAGAAAAGTCTACCAACAATTGGATAAATCTACACATGCTTTATGGGAAAGTTTTGGAGGTCCCGAAGAGTCTAATCTTTTCATTGTAAGCGATCATGGTTTTGCATCTGTATGGAAAGTAGCCAATGTTAATGAAAAACTTTCCGAAGCAGGTCTTTATAACTACTCTAATCCTAAAGAAAGTAAAGCAATTGCTTATGTTGCAGGTGGTGCTGCACAAATTTATATTAACCTAAAGGGGAGAGAACCTACAGGCGTAGTAAGTGAGGAAGAGTATTCTAAAGTTCAAAAACAGATCGTTGAACTACTTAAATCTTGGAAAGATGGAGACACAAAAATTATGGCTGAGGTGTTTACAAAGGAAGAAACCAAAAACATAGTAATTTCTGAAAGATCATTCAGCATGTATAACGAGTCCACTACTGGTGATGTTGTAGCCTTTGCAAAGCCACCATATCAATTTGATGCAGCTTTCCCTGGTCAAAAAGTGGCAACTATGATTGATTACTTTAATGGGCAGCATGGATTTCTTCATGGAACAGTTCCTGAAGAACGTGGAGATATAAGATGTCTTTTCGCAGCTGGTGGAGTTTCCATAAAACCCAATGCAATTATTCCTAAAAATGCTGCTTTGGTTGATATAGTACCGACTATAGCTTCAATCCTTGGAATTCGCGAACCAGCTGATACAGATGGAAAAATTTTGAGCAATATTCTTAAATAATTTTTCAATAAGTGTTTCTATTATAATTTTGGAGGTGAGCATATTGAAATTCAGGTATATTGTATTTGCGTTAATAATGCTAGTTGCTTTAAGTGGGTCATTTTTCGGAGCAGATACTCTTAAAGTCGCATTATTACTAAATGGAAATCTTGGTGACCTTTCATTCTTTGATTCAGCTGCAGCTGGCGTTAGAAGGGCAGAAGAAGAATTGGGAATTGAGGCAAAAATCGTAGAAATGGGCCCTGACGTTAGTGTTCACGGTCCTATATTAGCAGACTTTGCTGATCTTGACTACGATATAATCATTGTTGGTACTTGGCAAATGACAGATCATCTACAGGAAATTGCTCCACTTAACCCAGAGAAACGTTTTATTATCTTTGACAGTTCAGTTGATTATTCTCTTGGAAATTTAGATAATGTTTATTCAATAACTTATAAACAAAATGAGGGATCTTTTCTTGCTGGTGCGCTTGCAGCAATGGTTACAAATTCAGATATGCCTTATGCAAATGAAAGAAAGCTAATAGGATTTTTGGGTGGTATGGATGTTCCCGTTATAAACGACTTTCTAGTCGGATATATACAGGGAGCTACCCATGTAGATCCAGAGATTAAAGTAATGATCTCATATATTGGGGACTTCTTTGATGCAGCAAAAGGAAAAGAGATGGCTCTTGCCCAATATAACAGAGGCGTGGATATAGGATTCAATGTTGCGAGTCAAGCGGGATTGGGTCAACTAGATGCAGCTAAAGAAGCAAATAAATATGTAATAGGTGTTGATTCTGATCAAGCCATGCTTTTTGCAGAAAGTGATCCTTTAAAAGCTGAACTAACTCTGACTTCAATGTTGAAGAGAGTTGACAATTCTTTATTTAGAGCTATTAAATTACACTTACAGAATGAATTACCATATGGAACAGTTGAAGCTTTAGGTTTAAAAGAAAAGGCTGTAGGCCTTGCAGATAATGAATTTTTTAGACGTAATGTTCCAGAAGAGTTTATTAAAAAGCTTGATGACATATCTGAAAAAATTGTTAAAGGTCAAATTGATGTCGAAAGTGGTTTGATGATGAGTGCGGAAGAGCTAAATGAATTAAAAGATTCTGTTAGGCCTTAAGACATAAAAATCTGTACAATCTAAATTATTTTATTTGGGAGCGTGACGATACAAAAATGTCGCGCTCCTCTATAAGGAGGTAAAAGTGTCACAAGTTATCCTAGAAATGAAGGATATTACTAAGATATATCCAAACGGAGTAATTGCAAATGATAAAGCAAGTCTCAATGTTAAAAAGGGGGAAATACACTCCGTTGTTGGAGAGAATGGAGCAGGAAAAACTACTCTAATGAAGATCCTTTTTGGGTTAGTTACTCCCGACTCTGGTAAAATACTTTACAATGGAGAATCTTTCGAGAGAATTACCCCCTCTAAGGCTCTCTCTAAGGGTATTGGTATGGTTCACCAACACTTTGCCTTAGCTGATTCATTGTCTGTCGCAGAAAATCTTGTAATAGGTAAAGAACCAAAAAGAAAACTTAAATTTGATAGAAAAAAAGCAGAGAATATTGTTAATGAACTTTCAAGTAATTCTGGTCTTCATGTTGATCCAAAGGCGATAGTAAGAGATGTACCTATAGGCATGAGACAAAAATTAGAAATATTAAAAATACTCTATAGAGGAGCTGAATTTCTTATTCTTGATGAACCAACTGCTGTTCTTACTCCTCAAGAAATCAAAGAACTCTTTGAAGCACTTGAAAAACTCAAAGCTGATGGCTATACAATAGTATTTATATCTCATAAACTAAGAGAAGTCTTAAAAATTTCTGATAAAATTACTGTAATGCGTCAAGGCCATACTATTGGCAATACTAGCCCAGAAGAGACTAATGAAATGGGACTTTCAAAAATGATTGTTGGTAGAGAAGTGATGTTCAAAGTACAAAAGACTTCAAGTAACCCAGGAAAGAAAATGCTTAATATTTCTGATCTTAACTATTGGTCAAAAGAGGGAAAACACGTTTTAAAGTCATTAAACTTGAATGTTAAGACAGGTGAAATCTTAGGAGTAGCAGGAGTTGAAGGAAATGGGCAAAGAGAACTGGTTGATGTGGTTGCTGGGCTTAGAGAGCCCCAAAATGGACACATATTTATTAATGATAAAGAAGTAACTAGTTACCAACCTAAGCAGATTCGTGATTTAGGCGTTGCTCATATTCCTGAAGATAGACTTGGTCAAGGGGTTGCAGTAGAAGCAACAATTGAAGAAAACTTAATCGCCAATCGATATGACAAACTTTCAAAAATATTTCACATCTTTACAAAAAAATCTGAGAGCCGAAAAATAGCATCTGAGTTAGTAGATGATTTCAACATAGCTACAAATTCTGTCTTAAATAAAGTTTCAATGCTATCAGGAGGTAACATACAAAAGGTCGTGGTATCTAGGGAATTATCTACAAATCCCAAATTAATTTTAGCAAATCAACCTACTAGAGGTGTTGATATTGGATCTATAGAATTTATTCACAGCAAACTTGTTGATGCAAGTCGTAACGGTGTTGCTGTTCTTATGGTTTCATCAGAATTGAGAGAAATCCTTTCTTTGAGTGATAAACTAGTTGTTATGTATGAAGGAGAAATTGTAGCAGCTTTCTCAGATATTAATAACTTAACAGAAGAAGAACTTGGCCTTTATATGCTGGGATTAAAAAAACAAGACAATACCCAAATGATGGAGTGTCTTCTGTGAGAATTAGCGAAAGAGAAATAAGAATTATTCGCTCTTTTATTGCGGTAGGAATAGCTTTTGCAATAGGTTTAATAATAACAATACTAGTCAGTGAAGAACCCTATGAAGCTTTTAGATCACTAATTTTAGGGCCATTTTCAACGATTAGGAGAATGGGTAATATAATAGAATTAGCAATTCCATTAACTTTAACAGGCTTAGCGGTATCAGTTGTTTTGTTAGCTAGACAATTTAACCTTGGAGCAGAAGGACAATTATTTATTGGTGGGGTTTTTGCAGCAATAATTGGAATAATTTTTAATTTGCCAATGTATATTCATTTGCCTTTTGCGATAATAACATCAATGATCATTGGTGCCCTTGCGGGGGCTATCCCAGGTTTTTTAAAAGCAAAATGGGGGGCTAGTGAGCTTGTTTCTTCTCTTATGTTAAACTACGTTTTTTTTCGTCTAGGTCTTTATCTTGTGAATCACCACTTTAGAGATTTGCGTGCTGGAACCATGGTAAGTTACTACATCTCAGAAACAGCAAGACTAGGGAGACTTTTTCCACCTACAAGGATTCATTGGGGTATCTTTATCGCTATAGGTTCTGTTGTTGCTACTTATCTATTCTTATACAAAACAAAATGGGGATACGCTCTAAGGATGACTGGTAACAACAAGAGTTTTGCAAAATATGCTGGAATCAATGTTTTTTCAGTAATAATATACTCACACGCAATTTCTGGAGGACTTGCCGGACTTGCTGGTGCTTCGGATGTTCTTGGCATTTTCTACAGATTTGAATGGCAGGCACTTCCTGGATACGGTTTTGATGGAATAATAGTTGCAATAATCTCAAGATTCAATCCTATCGCTATCCCCTTCGCAGCATTATTCCTTTCTTATCTTCGGAATGGTGCGAGTATCATGTCAAGAATGAGTGATGTCTCTTCAGAAATGGTAGCGATTATTCAGGGAATAATTATTCTCTTAGTAACTGCAGAAGCCTTCCTTTCTGGAATATATCAACGAATTGTGAAAAAGGAGGCTCAAAAACGTGTTAGAGATTCTGAGTGATTTCCTGACACCAGAGTTTGGTTATTCTATTTTTCGGGTTACCACACCTATACTTTTTGCAGCCTTGGCAGGTGTTATTTCAGAAAAAGCCGGAATAATTAATATAGGGCTTGAAGGTTTAATGCTAATTTCAGCATTAACTGCTGTCATTATGAGCGCTTTTAGTGGTTCAGCGTTTGTTGGATTAATATGTGGGGTAGCCCTTTCAAGTTTATCAGCACTTTTTATGGCATGGTTTCATCTGAAACTAAATACACATATTATTTTAGCAGGAATTGCCTTGAATCTTATGGCAAGTGGTGGAACTGTATTTATGTTGTTTACAATAACGGGAGATAGGGGAATATCAAGTTCTCTCATGAGTAAAACACTTCCAAATATTAGTATTCCACTAATTGAAACAATTCCTGTTATTGGTAAAATTATTTCGGGTCACAATTTTCTGACTTATCTCTCGTATCTCGCAGTAATATTTCTATGGTTTTTATTGTATAAAACCGCTACTGGCTTACGAATAAGAGTTGTTGGAGAAAGTCCTGAAGCTGCTCTTTCTGTAGGAGTGAATGTTATTAAAGTAAAATATTTGGCTATGGCAATTAGTGGAGCATTGGCAGGATTTGGTGGCGCATATCTCTCAATGGGTTATGTTTCATGGTTCTCTAGAGATATGGCAGCTGGTCGAGGATTTATCGGACTTGCCGCAGCAGCACTTGGTTCACAGAATCCATTCGGCGTTATGCTAGCTTCTATTCTTTTTGGTTCTACAGATGCTTTATCAAATTACATGTCTATGCTGAGAATACCATCCGAATTTGTTCAAATGATTCCATATGTTTCTACGGTAGTTATTCTTGCTCTTTATGCTAGACAAAAAACTATGCATTCAAACAGGATGAGTAAAGCAGGAACCATAGGAATGGAAATTTCCGATGGTAAATCATCAGTTAAGTAATAAAGGAGGTAATTATTATTAAACAAGCTTGGGAAATAGAACTGGAAATTAGAAATGAAGCTATCCCAAAACTGCTTTCTGAGGAAGAACAAACTTGGAAAGCTATCAAAAACATTACTACCTATGAGGATGATCGAGTAAAGCTTTTTTGGAACAGTAAAGTTCCAGGTTCGGGTGCTCCTGAATGTCTTATGGTAGGCGCAGTACAAGCATCTCAAAATAAGGGACTGGATGTAAATGAAGCTACTAAATTGCTTCATGAAGGATTAGGTGCCTATAGTAAGAAGAATATGCAAAAACTACATATGATAACCTCTTTAATTTTTGAAAATTTGGATAGTGCTAAAAAACTTTCAGGTTCTACTTACTGGAATTTTGACCAAATAAATTCTTGGAAAGAGCATAAATCCGTTGTAAAAAATTGGCCAAAAAACGTTGTAAATATTTCAAAAAGTGATTTTGAAGAAAGAATTTTAGCTTCTTGGTTAGGTCAGATATGTGCAGGTGCTTTTGGCACACCAATAGAAGGTTTCTCTAGTGATACAGTTCTTGATTCTTTTGAAAAACTGAATACATATTTAAGAACTCCAAATACTTATAATGATGATATAACTTATGAAATAGCTTTTCTTGAAGCCTATCATGAAAAAGGTGAAAGTATTACTTCAAAAGATATTGCAGCAAAATGGGTTTCTTTAATACCATTTGGATGGTCTGCAGAATATTGTGCGCTCAGTAACATAAAATTAGGTGTCTTTCCTCCAAAAAGTGGTAATAGAAATAATCCTTTTTCTGAATGGATTGGAGCACAGATGCGAGGTTCTATTGCAGGCATGATTTCTCCAGGTGATCCCAAAAAAGCTGCACAACTTGCTTGGAAGGATGGAATAGTATCACATACTGGAAATGGTGTTCTAGGAGAAACTTTCAATGCAATGTTGTGTTCTTTAGCATTTGTTACTCGAGATATCAGAGAACTATTACTTATTACAGAATCATTATTGCCGATAGGAACTCAGTATTATTCAGTAATTCATAATGTTTTGGCTTTATGCAAAGATTCCACAAATTGGAAGTCTGTCTGGGATATTTGTAGAACTAAATATAAGAAATATAATTGGATACATGCATATCCTAATGCAACAGCTGAAGTAATCGGGTTATGGTTTGGAAATGGATGTTTTGATAGAACCCTGGAAATCATTGCAGGGTGTGGGCTTGACGTTGATTGCAATGCTGCTCAAGCTGGTGCTGTGTTAGGCATTTTTGGAGGTTTGGATGCAATTTCTGATAAATGGAAAAAACCCATTGGAGATGTCTTGGAAACTTATATGAGAGGAATGGAAGAACTTTCAATAAGGTCTTTGGCCAATAAAACCGTTGCATCAGTAAGAAATTCTACAAAAAGGATAACCAAAGGCTAATGATAATTTTTATTCGCTGAGTTTCTGTATAATTTAAAAAGTATTCACTCAAAAACCTGGTATATATAATATTTAACAAGATGTTTTTAATTTGCTTGATGAATAAACTGGGATAAGTTTATAATGAATTTGTAATAACAAAATATATTAATTCAAACTTTGTTATAAAGTGCTTGAATAATTCAGTTTATAGACTTGTCGAACGAATCTAGTTAGAGTTAAACAAAATGAATATATAAGGGAGGTAAAAGGTCGAATTGCTTTTGACCCATATATTATGGACTGTAATATTAAAGATGTGGCAAATAAGGCTGGAGTATCGATAGCAACTGTATCTCGCGTTATAAATAAGAGTACTCCTGTTTCCGAAGAATTAAAAAAACGCGTTTTAACAGCTATTAATACACTAGGTTTTCGGCCAAATAATCTTGCTAGAAGTATGAGGAAAAAGGAGACCTCATTAATTGGAATGATTTTACCTGATCTCACAAATCCTTTCTTTCCGCTAATTACGCGTGGCGCAGAAGAAACATTTAGGAAAAAAGAAGTTTCTCTTATTATTATAAACTCTGACCAGAATCTTAAAACAGAACATGAAGCAGCAAAAATGTTGATTGATAAAAAGGTAGATGGTATATTGTTTACTGGTACTGGAGAAGATAGCAAGATAATTGACCTTCTTCTTGAGAAAACTACTGTAGTATTTCTTGATCGAATAAATAAGGGAAAAGTTGCTAGTGTTGTTTCCGATAATTATGGTGGTATGAGACAAATGTTAAACTATCTTTATGACTTGGGGCATAGGAAAATGTGGTATTTGGGTGGCCCCGAAAATCTGTCTAGTTCTATTGAAAGAAAAAAAGCAGTTGTTGATTTTGCGAATGAGAAAAATGATATATATATATTGTTATTCCATGGTAAATTCACTTATGAGTGGGGATTTGAAAAAACATCTCAAACGCTTAATAATGCAATACACCCAGAAGCCATAGTTTGTGCTAATGACATGATAGCCTTAGGAGCAATGCATGCTTGTGAAGAAAAAGGCTTTAGTATCCCAGAAGATCTATCTATTACAGGATACGACGATATATTTTTTGCAAAATATTTTAATCCTCCTCTTACAACAATTAGACAACCAATGTATGAGTTAGGAGCTGAAGGTGCAAAACTATTAAGTGAGTATATTAAAGGTAAAAGAAAACGCCCCATTTCCAAAATTATGGAAAATTATCTTATTCCGCGAAGTTCAGTAAAAGCAAGGATATGAATTGATTAATATTGGGAAAAATTTGTGACGACTTCATCTTCCATTAAAATGGTATCACAGAAGCGATTTACTTAAGAAACCCATCCTTTGCCTGGCAACAACAAATGGGAGTGGCCTGAAAAGATCGCTAAATTATCTCGATCTGGTTGCAACAAGATGGGGAATGGTTCCCTGCGGAAAAATTGGAAGAAAAATTAAAGGACACAAAACACCCGTAAACAGAAAAGAAATGGGTAGGTTTGTTAAATTCATACACAGTCCCGAGAAAATAAAGCAGTGGATCAGTCCATCCAAATTTATTAATTACAATGTA
>CAYTVB010000052.1:0-11469 GCA_964441735.1 uncultured Thermotogaceae bacterium | reverse complement strand
ATTACTAAACAATATATCAGCAGGATTTACCGGAATTTCATTCTTCCAGAATTCGAAATGCAAATTTATATCAACTTCCTTGGTAATCCCAACAACATCTCCCGCCCTGACAAAATCTCCTTTTTTTAACTCACTTTCACCAAGTCTTGAATAAACAGTTCTGTAACCATCACCATGATCAATCAAAACCGCCAGACCATAAAATTCGTTAATATTCTTAACCTCGACCACCCTACCTGGCAGCATATTTTTAATATAAGTAAAGGCCTCTATATTAAGATCGATACCGGGATTTGCGTAACCATTATCATAACTTCCATAGGTTGAGATAACAGATGATGTGATCTCCTCATAATTATCAGGAAAACC
Source organism: uncultured Thermotogaceae bacterium (assembly GCA_964441735.1). Classification (GTDB taxonomy): domain Bacteria; phylum Thermotogota; class Thermotogae; order Petrotogales; family Kosmotogaceae; genus JASMTM01. The sequence goes on along the minus strand of CAYTVB010000052.1, from coordinate 11,100 downwards.
TATAGCCTCTTTTACCCTATAGGGTTGTAAAAAATCTTCAAGATTTACGGGAATATATATTTCATCTCCAGAATGAATTATATCGTTGTCTTTTAATTCAGGGTTAACTGACCGTATATTTTCAAGATCAATATCATAAGCTCTGGCTATTTTCCATAATGAATCACCACTGCGAACAGTGTATTTTACGAAATCTTGTTCCTTTTTCAACACATCAGAACTGGCTCTACTCCGGATATCTGCCATTTCAGATAGAAAGATTTTTAAAGAAAGAGAAGAAGCTTCATCTGAATAGGCCTGTTCAAGGTACTCAATTCTTGACTCCAGTAAGGAAATCTTTTCTTCTTTCTCGTCAGGCATTTGCTCAATAAGATTTTCAATCATTTCTCTTAAATTTTGAAGCTCCTTATCTATAATAATTTTTTCTTCCACTAAGTTGATAAATTCATCTATTTTCCTGTCAATTTCAATAATAGTAGCTTTGTTATTTTTGCTAACAACTTCGACTTCATTGAGTTTTTTCTTTATTTCTTCCATCTCGTTCAGGATTTTTTCAATTTTTTCGTAGTCACTGGAATCGTCAATCAAATCTTCAATCAATTTCAACTGTTTATCTATTTCATTTAAATCATTTGACAAATGCTTGACTTCAGTTTTTATTTTTTCTACATCTTCCTGTTGACCGGATATGTTATCCAGTTTGTTCTTAACGGTGGTCATTTCTCTATCAAACTCTTCTTTTGTTATCCACCATATCGAACAGCTTGAAAGTGGAAAAAGCATTATTATCAAAACAATTATTAATATAAAAATTCTTACCTTCAGTGTAATTACTCCTTTCAAGAAGGAATAGTCTATTAGGATAATTATAACAAGATTCTTTTGGAAGAATCATTTTCTTTCTTAAAATTCAAACATTAATAAAAGCAAATAACTATAAATTGGATAGATTAAATGAAGTTAAAATTGAAAGAAAAAGGGCAAGGAAAGCCTTGCCCCTGTGAAATTCACTTTACCTCTTTCTTTAATTCTTTTCCAGGAACAAACTTCGGTACCTTCCCCCCTGGAATTGTTATGGATTTCTTGGTTCTTGGATTTACACCCTTTCTTGCTTTTCTTTTTGCAACCTTAAATGTTCCAAATCCTACTAAACGGACAAGTTCGCCCTTTGATAGCTTCTCTTCAATAGTATCTATAATCGTGTCTAAAAGTTCAGTAGCTTCCTTTTTGGTAATGTCCGTTTTGTCAGCTAATGCATTTACAAGTTCCTTTTTGTTCATAATACCCCCCCTTTCAGATGGAATAAATATACTACATCTTCTTTCTACTTCAAAACAAGCTTATCATAGTTGTTTCGTTCTTTGCAACTTTTTAACAGGGTTCCGATTTAGTTCTGTTAAAATAAAATCGGTGTCGTTTTTTAAGCATGTTTTAAAGTATATTTTATTGTTATATAATTGTCATGAGCTTAATAACGTCTTTTAACTAATTTTATACCAGGAGGTGTCATTTTATGAAGAAAATTCTAATCTTAATTCTAATTCTTGTCATTTTATTTTCAGTATCATTTGCTGCACATACCTTTATAAATCCACTTGGTCCGACACTCCTTCCAATAGCTGAATTATTTACTGAAAAAGGGGTAAATGCAGGAGGTTTCGAAATCGATTTCTGGCGTTCAATGGATCAAGCTATTGCTAATATAGTATCAGAAGAAGTAGATGCTGCTCTTTTACCTGTTACAGTTGGAGCACAGTTAGCTGCAAAAGGTGTCCCCATAAAACTTGCTGCTGTTTCAATGTGGGATGGATTCTACTTTGTTTCTAAAGAGAAAATTGCTGATATAAATGAACTAAAAGGAAAAACCGTTTATACTCTACAGGCTCCCGGACAAACAGCAGATGTAATATTAAAGGGATTACTGGAAAGAAAAAATATCAATAATGTTAACATTATATATGTAGCGGGGCCTGAATCAGTTCAACTTTTTGCAGCTGGCAAAGCAGAAATTCTTCTACTCCCAGAACCGTTCGCATCATTATCTGTTACAAAAGTTCCTGAATCAACTAAATCACTACCCATTAAAATGATGTGGAGAGAACTAACCGGTAAAGATTTTTCAGTTCCAACATCAGGAATATTTGTTAGGGAGAATCTGGAAACTTCAGTTGCAGACAGCTTTTTGCTTCTATATTTCCAGTCACTGGAAATGTCATTGCAAAATCTTGACAGATCAGCTGCATTTGTATCTGAAAAGATGGGAGGCTTTCCCGTTCCCGTCTTGAAAAAGGCATTTTTATCGACAAAATATGAGTTCAAAGCTGATAATGAAATGAGAGAAGCAGTAAGAGAATATATCGAAGGCATAAATAAAATCGATGAATCACTTATAGGTGACGTTAATTTTGATGAGTTCTTTTATGAAAGCGAAGTTTTTTAGATTATGTATTTCAACTGCAATAATATTTAGCCTCTGGTTTATTGGTTCTGTTTTAGTAGGCAAAGAACTCCTTTTGCCCGGACCAACTAAAACTGTACAGAGGCTTATTGAGTTATTTATAAGCGGCGAAATACTATCGCCGCTTTTATTTACTGCTCTTAAAGCACTTGGAGGTTTGGCCCTTGCTCTGTTTTTTTCATTAATTGTAGGTTTTGCCATGGGTTTAATTGAGATTTTGTATGAAATATTCAAGCCAATCATTATTACTTTGCAGGCAATACCTATAGTAAGCTGGCTTGCCCTGGCTATTTTATGGTGGGGTGTGGGCTTTCGCTCACCTCTTTATATAGTATTTCTTACCCTTTTTCCGATAATAACCCTGAACATTACTGAAGGGGTCAGGAATGTCGATAAAAAATTACTTGAGATGGCCAGAGTTTTTCATCTTCCCAGAAAAATCATATTTAAAGACATATATTTTGCTTCAGCTATACCCTTTATTATCTCCTCTCTAAGAATTAGCTCCGGTATGATGTGGAAAACAGTGGCAGTTGCTGAATTTATGGTAGGTATTTCTGGACTGGGACGTATGATTTCTGATTCAAAATATGCGCTAAATACAACAGACGTGTTTGCAATCACCGTTTTACTGGTAATCCTTGGAATTATCAGTGAAAAGTTGTTTGATAAATGGTCGCGAAGGATGATGATCCGTGCTTCTTAAACTTAAGGATATAAGTAAATCCTTTGACTCACAACCCATAATTAAAAAATTCTGTTTAACGCTTGAAGAAGGTGAATTTCTTTCCATACTGGGTAGTTCTGGTTGTGGAAAAACAACCCTGTTAAAACTTGTAAGCAATCTTCAAAAACCTGATTCGGGAACGATAGACAGGAAGTTTAAACGACTGGGATTTGTTTTCCAGGATGTTAGATTAATACCCTGGAAGAATGCTCTTTACAATATCAGTATAGTTTCTGGTGAAACAAAAGCTATCTCCATACTTTCAGAAGTTGGTTTGAAGGAGCATTACAACAAATATCCACCTGAACTAAGCGGTGGAATGGAACGGAGGGTATCCCTGGCCAGAGCTCTGTCCATAGAACCAGATTTGATCCTTCTCGATGAACCCTTTGGCTCCCTCGATATTATAACCAGGGAAGATATGATGAAACTTGTCCTTGAATTGTGGGAAAAGCACAATTTTGCTGCGATAAATGTAACCCATAATCCTTATGAAGCTGCTCAATTATCCACTAGAGTACTTGTTGTAGGAAAAAACTTCACCAAAACACAAACACACGAGCTTGGTAATCCTCTGAAAAGAAACGAAAATGACAATTCAAAAATTAGAAATGAACTTATGAAGACACTTAAAAAAGTCCTTGGCTAATATTGAATTCCGCAGAAAAAATTAATTTCCATTTTTTAGAGCAATTACCATATATTAGAATTATCATTGACTGTAACTTAATTTCTGTTAAAATCGTTCGTGAGAAATCCATATTTCTTTGGCAATTTTATAGTAATATATTATTTTGCTGGTCAAGAGGTGAAATAAAATGAGAACTAAAATCAAAGAACTGGCTGTAGAACTGAATTCCTTCGAAAAGACAAAACAACTGGGTGCTAGCTTTGAAAATATTTACCCCGAAATAAGATGTGCAGATCCCATTGATGTAGACATTTTTCTTTATAAGGAGAAAAATTCAGTAATTGTCAATGGTACTGTTAAAACAAAGGTTATTGAAAAATGTGCAAGATGTTTGAAAGATGTTGTCGTCGATATAAACGGTACTGTTGAGGCAGTATTTCTGCCAGCCAAAAAATTCTTTAAGGAAGTAGATAGCGGACCCACAGAGGACCTTGAAAACACATTGCCATTAGATAGTGAGATACTGGACTTGTCAGAGCGAGTACTAGAGGCTATAATAGTAGAGATACCTTTTAAAGTACTCTGCTCAGAAAATTGCAGAGGATTGTGTCCTGTTTGTGGTACTAATCTAAATGAAAACCCGGAACACAGCTGTGAACAGGGCAAAGATAATAAAGATAAATGGCATAAATTGTTGAGTGATTTAAAGGAAAACATACGAAACGGATAGTATAGAACAGGAGGGACATCATGGCTGTACCAAAGCAAAAGCGTTCAAGATCAAGAACACATTTAAAAAGAGCGAAAATTTACAGGGCAAAAAAAGTTGCAATTTCTACATGCGCTAATTGTGGCGCTCCAAAAGAACCTCATAGAGTTTGCCTTAGTTGTGGATATTATGGAGGAAAACAAATTCTAGAGATAGGTGAATAATATGGAAAGGGTAATAATTGCCCTTGATGCATACGGTGGAGATCAGGCGCCAGAAATTAACATTGATGGCGCCATTTCGTTTTTAGATAAGGTTTCTGATAATGTTGAGATAATTCTCGTAGGTAAAGAAAACGATATCAAAGAATTGTTGAAACAGAAAGGTTACACGGGAAAATCTATTAGCATAATCGATGCATCTGATGTTTTTGGAATGGCGGAAAAACCTTCTCTTGCAATTCGTAAAAGGAACACCTCTCTTTATAAAACTGCACAACTGGTTAAAGAAGGAAAAGCTAACGCAATGGTAACAGCAGGAAACACCGGTGGTGTTCTGGCAGTTGCTTTATTCGTTGTTGGACGAATAAAAGGTATTGAAAGAGGAGCTATTGCCACGCCCATTCCTTCAAAACATGGATTCACTATTCTTTTAGATTCAGGTGCAAATCTTGAAGTCAGAGCTTCTCACTTAAAAGATTTCGGAGTTATGGGAGCAGAATACGCAAAGATATTGAAGATTGATAATCCAACAATTGGTTTACTCAATGTTGGAGAAGAGGATGAAAAGGGAACAGATTTACTGAAAGAAGCCTTCGTGCTTCTCAAAGAACAATTTGAAGATAGATTTGTTGGTAATGTTGAAGGAAGGGATATTGTTGCAGGAGATGTCGATGTAATAGTCACTTCGGGACTACTTGGAAATATTGCAATAAAATCAATTGAAGGTACTGCAAAGTATATATCTACATTGCTTAAGAACGAGATAAAATCTTCCGGACCTTTAGGATTACTTGGCGGCGCATTATTGAAAGGCACATTTAGCAAACTAAAAAAGAAGCTTGACCCCAATGAATATGGTGGTGCCTTTGTGCTGGGCGTAAATGGAGTGGTAACAAAAGCACATGGCAGCTCAAACGCCACTGGAATTGAAAATGCTTTGAATGTTGCATTTGAAGGAGTGACAGGAAAACTTGTTGACAAACTTAAAGATAGTCTCGGGAGTTAAACTATGTGTGGAATAGTTGGAATGACAGGAAATGGAATTTCCATCTCCAACCTGGTAGGAGCTTTAAAGAAATTAGAATACAGAGGATATGATTCCGCTGGTGTCGCTTACCTAAACGAAAATAAAGTAAAAGTGATCAAATCTGTTGGAAAAATAAAGGAACTGATAAACGAGCTGGGAGACAATATTGATACAAATATTAAGACTGGATTGGCCCATACTCGATGGGCAACACATGGTGCGCCAAACGATATTAATGCCCATCCTCATACAGACTGCACCGGAAGAATTGCTGTGGTTCACAATGGAATCATTGAAAACTATGAAGAGATTAGATCTTACTTGAAAGATAAAGGGCATATATTTGATTCTGAAACTGATACAGAAGTTATAGCCCATCTTATCGAAGAATACTTCAATGGTGATCTGGTCGACGCTGTTAGACACGCCCTGGTCGATCTTGTTGGAGCGTACGCAATTGGTGTTGTTCATGCGGACAATGAAGATGAAATAATTGCGGCAAGAAAGGGTAGTCCATTAGTGGTAGCATCTACTTCTCAAGGTGGTTTTATTGCTTCAGATGTTACACCGTTGCTTTCATATCTTAAGGATGTCTACTTCATGGAAGACGGTGATGTGGCGCTCGTTAAACCCGGTGAGGTTAGTTTCACAGGAATAGATGGTTCAAACATAAACCGTTCTGTTACCCATATTTCATGGACTGAAGAAGCAGCCGAAAAGGGCGGATTCGCTCATTTCATGCTTAAAGAGATATTTGAAGAGCCCAACACATTGAGGAACGCAATGGCTGGAAGAATAAAAAACAATCTGGCCTACTTTGAAGAGCTGGAAAAAATGAAAAATCAAATAAAAAATGCAAAAACCGTGCAAATAGTGGCATGTGGAACAAGTTATCATGCAGGCCTTGTATTCAAAAGATTTCTCGAAGATCATGCCGGGTTAACCGCAGAGATTGATGTGGCTTCAGAATTTAGATATCGGAACATAAACATTGATGAGAATACACTGGTTTTTGCAATTTCCCAATCCGGAGAAACCGCCGATACGCTTGAAGGAATAAGGCAGGTTAACTCAAGAAATGGTAAATCTATTTCATTTACAAACGTTGTTGGCTCAACGATTTCAAGGGAATCAGATACTGTTATATATTTGAACGCCGGTCCTGAAATTGGTGTTGCAGCTACAAAAACATACGTTTCTCAGCTAATGGCTTTGCTCTTAACAGGTATATATATTGCATATTTACGTGGTGCAGATATTGAAAAACTAAAATCACTAACCAATGAACTCGAAAGTATGCCAACACTTTTTGAAAATGTTTTATCAAAGGCAGATTATATAGCCAAAGAACTGGCCAAAGAATATCATAAATACTTGCATTTTATGTATATCGGAAGAGGTTACAGCTATGCCTCAGCGCTTGAGGGTGCACTAAAACTTAAAGAAATCAGTTACATCCATGCGTCAGGATATCAGTCAGGGGAACTAAAACACGGACCCATTGCATTGCTTGACAGTAAATTCCCTGTTTTTGCCATAGTACCAGACGATAAATTAAAGGGAAAAACGTTATCCAATGTTATGGAAACAAGGGCACGCAATGCAAAAGTTGTTGCAATCTGCTCGGAAAACGATAGAGATGTAAGCAGGGTTGTAAACAGTAGAATAGATACGCCAATTGCGAGTGAACCATTATATCCACTAATTATGTCACCTTATCTGCAGCTATTTGCCTATCATGTTGCCGTGCTAAAAGGATATGATCCTGATAAACCAAGAAACCTGGCGAAAAGTGTAACGGTAGAATAAATTGAAACATTTCATTGATTTGATAATAAAAATATAAAACGTTTAATATAGGAGGTGAATTTTTGGATAAAGAGATAACTGAAGTTGTAGGAATACTCGATACCACTGAAGCTGAAGATATTATGGTGCTTGATGTACAGGATGTTTCCAATCTAACCAGTTATTTTATTGTAGCGACTGCAAACTCAGATCCACATATGGAAGCGTTAAGAGACAGAATATTGGAATATGTAAAGAAAGATAATATTCCTGTAATCTATTATGACCATGGTAAAGGTTATGATTGGATGGTTGTTGATTGTGGATTTTTCATAGTACATCTTTTCAGCAAAAAGGGAAGAGAATTTTACTCACTGGAAAATCTTTGGCTCAATGCAAAAAGTTATAAATTGGAAGAAATACTAAATAAATAATCTAACACAACCTTATCACTGATAGCCCCGGTGCCCATAGTGGGTCGGCTATTAACAGGTTGGAGGGAAAACCAAACGGAGGTGTTTTTAAGTGTCAGTAGTAACCATGAAAAAACTGCTTGAAGCAGGAGTCCATTTTGGTCACAGAACCAGAAGATGGAATCCTAAAATGCAGCCCTATATTTACGGTGAAAGAAAGGGCATATACATCGTTGATCTTCAGAAAACCCTAAAATGGATAGATCAGGTCTACGATTTTGTTAAAACCAAGTCCCAGGAAAACGCTAATTTTCTATTCGTGGGTACAAAAAGACAGGCTCAGGAAATCATTGAAGAAGAAGCAAATCGTTGCGGAGCTTTCTATGTTAACAATAGATGGCTTGGTGGCTTGTTGACGAACTTCGAAACAATAAGAAAACGAACCAACGTTTTAAAACGCTATGAAGAAATGGAAGAAACCGGAGAAATCGATAAAATGCCCAAAAAAGAGCAGAGTATGCTCAGAAGGGATTTCGACAAATTAAGAAAAAATCTAAACGGTGTAAAAAACATGGAGCGATTGCCTGATGTAGTGTATGTTGTCGATACCAAAAAAGAAGAAATCGCTGTAGCTGAAGCAAATAAACTGGATATCCCGGTAATTGGAATCGCAGATACCAACAGTGATCCCGATGTACTTGACTTCTTAATTCCCGGTAACGACGATGCAATAAGGGCAATAAAGCTTATTTCAAGTATTATTTCTGACGCCATTCTCGAAGGAAGAGAAGGACTTGATACAGGTGCTTCAGAAGAACCAAAAGAACCAGCAAAAGAAAAAGCTGAAAAAGAAAAGGAAAAAAAGACCGAAGAAACAGAAGAGAAAAAAGTTAAAGATACTGAAGAGAAAAGACAAGTAGCAGCTGCCGAAGAAGAATCATCAGATAATTTGCCCGACGAAGACAATAATCTCGATGAAGATGAAGACGAGTTATAATTAAACACAAAATAGAAAAAGACTGCCTTAGGGCAGTCTTTTTTTGATTTACAGGCTGGATGAAAAAAGCTGACAAATATTGTAAAATTTAATGAGTTAAGAACAGGAGAGATGAATGTGAAAATATATTTCAGAACCTTTGGCTGTCAGATGAATGTAAATGACACAGAAACCATGGCTGGTATACTAAAAAAATCCGGTCATGAGATTGTTGATAGTGAAAATGACGCTGATGTTGTTATAATAAACAGTTGTGCTGTAAGAGGCAAGTCAGAAAGGAAAGCTTATGGGAAACTTGGTAGACTAAAGGCTTTAAAAAAGAAGAAAAACAACCTTATTATAGGCTTTTGTGGCTGCGTCGCTGAAAAAGAAAAAAACAAACTTCTTAAAACTCACGATGAACTAAATTTCGTTTTTGGCACCAGAAATATTTCACAAATTAGTGATTTTATTAAGAGGGCATCAAAGGGAGAACGTTTCACCGATTTTTCTGATAAACTTAACGAAATAGACGCAAAAACACCTCGAGTGCACGAGAGCAAACATCACGCCTGGGTGACAATAATATATGGTTGCGACAAATTCTGTAGTTATTGTATAGTGCCATATGTTAGAGGTAGAGAAAAAAGCAGAAAGATGCACGACGTGCTTTCTGAAGTAGAAAAACTCGTTGCAAATGGATACAAAGAAATCACATATCTCGGACAAAACGTAGACTCCTATGGTAAAGATCTTGATGATGACATATCTTTATCAAATCTAATAAAAGAAACATTGAAGATTGAGGGAATAGAAAGAATCTGGTTTCTCACTTCATATCCAAGAGATTTTTCAGAAGAACTTATAAAAACAATTGCTTCATCAGATAGAATATCAAAATCGATACATCTTCCCATACAATCAGGTAGCAACAAAATTCTTAAAGCCATGAATCGTGGTTATACAAAAGAAGAATATTTGAATTTAGTGGAAAAAATCAGAGAAAAATTACCTCAAGCATCATTAAGCACCGATCTTATACTGGGTTTCCCAGGTGAAACAGAAAATGATTACCTGGAAACGAAAGAATTACTAAAAGACGTACGTTTTGACAGAGTCAACTTCGCTATTTATTCTCCCCGCGATGGTACTCTTTCAGCGAAGAAGTATGAAGACAATGTGCCTCACAAAGTCAAAACCGCGCGTTTAAATGAACTTCTTGAACTTCAAAAATCTATTAATCGTGAAAAGAACGAAAAATACATTGGAAAAAACGTTGAGATAATCGTCGAAGGAATTTTAAAGGATGGAAATCTCTACGGAAGAACTATTACAAATAAAATCGTTCTATTCTCCGGTCCAAAAGAACTAATTGGTGAGAAAGTTGAAATTGAAATTCATAGCGTATCAGCGGGACCATTAAAAGGCACTTTACAAAACAATCTCATCGTACATAAATAAACCTTGATTTTACTTCCTTAACTTAATAGAATCAATAACATCTTCAAAAAATGAAGGTGTTTTTTTATGGCTTATATCAAATGATCCGCTTAAATAAACGCATTCAGTGGCTTCAAATATCGTACAAAGAACTAAATTGAACTTCCATGTTTTTAGTGTTTCTGTATTCGAATAATGATAAAATTACTCTAAGATTTTTTTGTAAGGAGCTTTTGATAATAAGCTTCTAAGCCATGTGTATGTTATTATACGATTGTTCAGTATGAGTAGTTCCTACATCTATTTTTTACTTCAAGAACCAAATAATGCAGTGATTAATTATTGGGGGGATAATTATGAAAAAAATTTCAATTTTTTTGATGTTTATTACGGTAGTTATTTTTCTACTAACAGCCTGTCCTTTTACAGTAGTTAAATATCAATTGACCATACTTGAACCTTCTGGCGAAGGAATAGTAGATCCTGTTGTTGGTGAATACAGTATTGAAGAAAACAAAGAGGTTTCTCTTACTGCAACACCTGCAGATGAATGGCAGTTTGTTAAGTGGGAAGTAAATGAAGTATTCTATTCAGATGAAAAAGAAGCTACCCTAACCATGGATTCAGATAAAGAAGTAAAAGTGTTCTTCGAAATAATTCCACCTGAAAAATATACATTAACCATGCTCGAACCTTCTGGTAAAGGAACG
>CAYTVB010000051.1:0-11803 GCA_964441735.1 uncultured Thermotogaceae bacterium | reverse complement strand
CATCGCCCCTCAAAATTGAACTCGGATTCTCACCTTCTCGTGTTTTGAACAAATCATGTATAATATTTTTGATAATTAATGGAGGAACACAATATGCAATACATTTGGATCTTAGGATTTGGCGTAATGTTCTTGTGTATCTTTTTCGCTTTACAAAATCTAAAGAAGAAAAGGCTTGTTGACGATGTTCCGACATCAAAAGCAAAAGGTGTGTTTATTGGTCTTGTAGAGATGAAAGGGAAGGTAAAGTGCGATAATCCCTTGAGGAGTTACCTGACAGAAAAACCCAGTGTTTATTATAAGTGGTCTGTACAGGAACACTGGACCAGAACGAGAACAGAACATTATACAGATTCAAAGGGGCATACTAAAACAAGAACAAAAACAGAAAGTGGCTGGAAAACAGTCGCTTCTGGCGGAAATCATAAACCTTTCGACCTTTGCGATGATACGGGATGTGTTCTGGTTAGACCAAATAAAGCAAAAGTTGAAGCCACTAAAGTAATGAACTATACCTGTGGAATTTCCGATCCTTTATATTATGGCAAGGGACCTTCTATGGCAGTTCCAAATTCAGATTTTAGAAGACGTTTTAGAGAAGAAATTATTGCACCTGAAACTTCTTTATATGTTTTTGGACAATCACACGAAAGAGAAGATGTTGTCGCACCAGAAATTGCATATGATAAAGAGGCACCTATGTTTCTAATCTCAACAAAAGAAGAGAAAAAGGTGAGCCGTAGCTATGGATTTTATTACTGGTTGCTCCTGGCAATTGGTTTTGTTGCTGGACTGGTAACAACATATTTTTCGATAAACAGATATTTCTATGCGGCTGAACCATTACAACCATATTTTATAAACGCAGGAATATTTTGTGTAACTCTTTTCTTAGGATGGTTCTGGGTTGTTCATAACAGTTTAAAATCATTGGTATACAGGGTTGATCAAGCGAAATCACAGATTGATGTTCAGCTTAAACGGAGAAGAGACCTTATTCCTTCGCTTGCAAATGTTGTTAAAGGCATTGCTAAATATGAAAAAGAACTGCTTGAGAAACTTACTTTATTGCGAAGTCATTTGTCAAAAAAAGATACTGAGCAGACACTGAACATAATTATTGAAAAATATCCTGAGTTAACAAGCCACAGTTCATTTATGAAATTGCAAAAAGAATTGGTAGATACAGAAGATCGCATTTCATTGGCAAGAGGTTATTATAATGAAATAGCTTCTTTTTATAATGCAAGGCTGGAAAGATTTCCTGACTTTTTTGTATGTAAGTTAAGCAGGTTAAAACCAAGGAAATTATTTAATATTGACAGTGAAAAAGAAAGAGAAAGAATAGAGGTGAAGGAAAATGCGCTATCAAATTAGGCAGAAAATCTTTTCACTGAGGGACAGTTTCACCATTAAGGATCAATTTGGCAACGACTGTTACCAGGTGACCGGGAAAATAATGGCTCTCGGAGACAAACTGTATTTCAAGGATATGGAAGGAAACACGCTGATATATATTGAACAGAAGCTCTGGAGATTACTCGCAGAATACAATCTGTTCCAAAATGAAGAAAAAATTGCGACTATAAAACGAAAATTCAGTTTTCGACCAAGATTCGATATCACAAGTAAATACGGTGAAATAATATTGGACGGTAATTACTGGCAGCATGAATTCAGTATAAAACGAGTAAACTACACCATGGCAGACGTTTCAAAAAAATGGTTTTCCCTTTCGGATACATATGGCATAAAAGTCTATGATACAGATAATACAGAATTTATTCTGGCATTGGCTATAGTTATCGATCAGGTTTTACACGATAACGATAAATAGATTAGAAGAGTAAACGTAGAGAGAGGCTTTAAGTAATATTGAGTGAAACAAAGAGGAACAGCTCTAAACGTCTCACTTCGATCAAATATTATTCTTTTATTGGTTTTCGAACCTTAATTTTGAATGCGTTTGTCAGATGTATTTAAAGAACCCCTGGTCCAAAGAAATATTCTTTCTAGACCAGGAGGTATTTCTTGAAACTATACTTCTTTGTTTATATGGATTTAGTGTTGAATAGAAGGACCATAGGCTGGAAATGTAAGCTGTGTACGAATGTTAGCCTGTTTCATTCCATCGACGGTCTTAGGATTGGATAGACCCTGCGCTCTACCAACCCCAAACTCTTCTGAAACGATAATACAATCGAACTTGAATCCAGATTCATGTGGATGCATGATAATTGGTGATGCTGAATAATATTGGATAATCAGAGGATCTTTACCTGAGGGACTTCTATCGATGTTGTACTCACCATAAACCAACATGGATCCAGCTGGCACTGGCTTACCCTCTTCACCACCGTATTCACCATGAAGAATCGTGTCTTCCATGATCATTACCATGAAACCACCATCACGAACAACCCAGCCTTCAGAAGGGACTTCTTCTGCCGAACTGACGTAAGCTCTGTACTCTTCTCTGGGATCAACACCAAAGGGCATCGAGGTTGGAAGTCCCGGACCAAACTGTTCATAAAAATAGACATCTGCTTCTTCTCGGATTCTAGCAATTTCTTCATCGCTTCTACCCATTATTTCTTTGTGAAACCACATGCCAAGATTTCCTTCAGCTGGTTCAATGTCTGGATCATAACTTCCCGCTGCCATATAGACCAGGTATTTGTCAAATCCTTCAGGTGCAGTTAGTGCAAATCCAGTTATTGATACTATTAATACGGTAATTAGAGCTAATACAATACTTACATTCAGTTTTCTTTTCATCTTTATTGCCTCCCTTGTTAAGATATAAAGATATTATCAATAGATAGCATCTTAGTTCTGTAATCTCGATTACAATACTCGGCTTTTATGATATAATTAAGAAAATATAACAGCAAATTAACTCGGAACAGAGCCAAGCGACAAGTTTTATGAAGGTGATAAATATGGGGAGTAAAGATATATTAGATTCGAGAACATCTACTGCACTAAAACCATCTATGAAGCTAAATCTTCTCTCAAAACTTGACATATTTTTCGACCTTTCTGATGATGAAATCATGGAAATTGAGGAAATGATTACAATGGTTACCATTAAAAAAGGTCACTTGTTTTTTCGCCCAGAAGAAAAAGCGGAAGTGTTATTTATGTTAAAGAAAGGAAAAGTACAGGTTTACACAATTAGTCCAGAAGGCAAGCGTCGGATAGTTGAAAACATAACACCTGGTACTTTTTTCGGAGAAATGTCGCTAACTGCACAAAGTATGCACGAATTATTTGCTGAAGCAGCTGAAGATTCGCTTATCTGTGTGCTTAACCGAAATGATATCGAGATGCTTATTTTACAGAAGCCTAAGGTAGCCATTAGATTACTTGATGCTATGAGTCAACGGTTAAAGGAAACTCGCTTTAAACTTGAAGAAACTGCTCTCCATAATGCCACGGTAAGAGTTTGTAGAGCGCTTTTCAGGATTTCGCAAAAGACATCGCGTCTTAAGATGACACACCAGGAACTGGCTGATTCAACTGGTTTGTTTAGGGAAACGGTAACCAACATTCTTGATAGGCTACAAACACGAGGGGTGGTTAAACTGTCTCGAAAGAAGATAGTGATCCTGGACAGAGAGGAATTACAACAAGTTACAGAGGCATGATACAAGCACTCCATGTTAATAATTTTTTGATCAAAGTAATTTTGCAGCTTCGCGATCTATTACCCATTTTATAGAACCCCGTTTAGGATTCACGTAGCTTACAGGTAATTCTTGATTATTATCATGGAAAATTTTATTCATTATCATTGCCTTTTCAGACCCGGTGACCATGAAGATAATGTTCTTTGAGAAATTTATAGCATCAAAGGATAGTGTTACTCGTATTCCGGGACGATCTTCATAGTTTCCTTCAGTAAAAGAAACGAGCCTCCCAGTCTGTTTTGTGAAGTCTGAATCTGGAAAGATCGAAGCAGTATGACCATCTTTACCTAATCCAAGGATCACAAGATCAAACAACTGTTCGGCATCATTGAAGAACCTTCGCAACTCTTTTTGATATAGATCTACAGCTCGCTTATATCCTAATTCTATGTGAATGCGATGTATATTGTCAGCAGGAATTTTTAGCTTTTTCAACAGTATATTATTAATAAGACCATAGTTACTTTCGATATTATCAGGCGGAACGCACCTTTCGTCAACCCAAAAGAAATGAACAAATTTCCATGGAATAAGGAGAGAACAAGGTTCTTCACCGAGTAATTCATAGAGTTTCTTAGGTGTTAATCCACCTGAAAGAGCGAGTGAGAAAACCCCATTGATATCAACAAAATCTTGAGCTAATTTTGTTACTTCCTTTGCAATATAGGACGCTACTTCCTCTTGGTCATTGGCTACAAAAAGATTCTTCCTGTCAATTGTCATGGTTAACCAGCTTTTAGTTTTGACAACATAGTCTCAATCGCAACAAAGTTGCCATTTTTGATTTACCTCTTTCAAAAGCGAATCTCCTTCTTTTGGTCCCCAGCTATTACATTTGTAAATAGATAAATTAGGTTTAGTTGAGTTTTCATATCGTTGAATAACAGGATCTATTATACTCCAGGAAATTTCAATCTCATCAGCGCGAGCGAATAAAGTCGCATCTCCTTGGATGATGTCAAGAAGAAGCCTTTCATAAGCATCTTGAAGCGAGACCTGGGAATCAGAAAATTGAAATTTCATATCTGTAATAGATGTTTGCATACCAGCCCCGGGTGTTTTTGACTGAAAGAAAAGATGAACTCCCTTATCAGTATGAATACAGAAAGATAGAATATTATGAGCGAGTGGAACTCCCGATGTCTTTTCAAAAACTAAATGAGGAACTTTTTTGAAATGAATAGAAATCTCCGAGACTTTGTCTTTCATAGCTTTCCCGGAACGCAAAAAGAAAGGAACGCCTTTCCAACGCCAATTGTCAACAGATAATTTTAACGCAGCATAAGTGGGAGTTTTAGAATTATTATCAACTCCTTCTTCCTCTGGATATCCTTCATACTGTCCAAGGACAACTTGTTCAACAGGTTGCAAAGCTCTTAGAACCTTAACCTTCTCATCTCTTATACAATTAGCATCAAAACGCACCGGTGGTTCAAGCGAAACAAGACTGAATAGCTGCATCAGATGATTTTGAAACATATCCCTTACAACCCCTGCTCTATCATAATAACCTGATCTATGTCCAACTCCCTCTTTTTCTACCACAGTAATCTGAACATGATTAACGTAATTTCTGTTCCATAGTGGCTCGAATATTGCATTGGCAAAACGAAAAGCAAGGATATTCTGTACTGTCTCTTTACCTAGGTAGTGATCAATTCTGAATATCTGGCTTTCGTCAAAAACCTTATGAATTCTAATATTCAAGTCACGTGCACTTTCAAGATCATTGCCAAATGGCTTTTCGACAACTATTCTTCCGCATCCTTGTTTGCTCTTGTTTAAGTTAGCTTCGCCGAGTTTTTCAACTATAGTATTGTATAGAGAAGGTGGTGTGGCTAGATAAAAAACTCGACTATGACCAGCGAGTTTTTTTCCAATGATTCTGTAAGTTTCTGGGTCATCATACTTACCTACAACGTAGTCAAGTCGATCCACAAATTCATTCCACCGGTTACACACTTCTGGAGTTGCACGAGAATAATTTTGAACACCCCGGAAAAGTTTGTTAGAGAAATCTTCTATTGATAATGGAGTACGTCCCACTCCAATGATCTTTAATTCACTTGAAAGAAATCCTTCACAACTAAGCGTATGCAATGCAGGAATAAGTTTACGAGAAGTTAAGTCACCTGATGCTCCAAAAATTACCATATAGACTTTGCTCATGATTCAACATCCTCTTCTGAGAAGTCCTCCTTATTCTCCTCAGTCATCACAGTGTGTCCACCAAATCTATTTCGAATTGCAGCTAACAACTTTGCTGAAAAATTCTCTTTTCTTCGGCTGGCAAAACGTGCTTGAAGAGACTGAGTTATTACCGGAGCTGGAACATCCAGATCTATTGCTTCAAAAACAGTCCAGCGACCTTCACCGCTATCAGCAACCCATGCTTTAATATCTTGCAAATCTTGATTTTCTTCCAGTACATCATTTATTAGTTCAAGCAACCATGATCTAATAACACTTCCAAAGCGCCAGATTTCAGCAACCTGGTGTAGATCAAGATCTAGATCACTTTTCGCTTTAATTATCTCGAAGCCCTCGGCATATGCCTGCATCAAACCATATTCGATACCATTGTGGATCATCTTAACAAAATGACCGGCACCATTTGTTCCTACATGCCCCCATCCTTTTTTTGCAGAGGGGGCAAGGGCTTCAAAAATCGGAGTGAGTCTTTCTACCGTTTTTTTGTCGCCTCCAATCATCAAGCTAAAACCTTCAGTTCTTCCCCAAATACCACCACTAGTGCCTACATCCAGGAGCTGTATACGTTTTTCTTTGAGCTTTTGAGCTCGTCTTATTGTGTCCTTATAGTTGCTATTTCCCCCATCTATTATCGCATCGTCTTCAGAAAGCAATTTTCCAAGGGTTTCTATGGTTTTTTCAGTTGCATCTCCTGCTGGTACCATTATCCATATGGCACGAGGCTCTGAAAGGTTCTTAACAAGCTCACCAGGAGAATGGGCTATGGTAAAAGAAGTTTTGTTCTGGATTATTTTCGAAGATTCGAGGTTTCTGTCGTAGCCTACAACTTCGTGGCCATGATCCAAAAGTCTTTGGGAGAGTACCACACCCATCTTGCCCAATCCTATAATTCCTATCTTCACATTATTCACCTCTTTTGCTGAAGATTGGCAATCAAACAATAAAAGTCGCTTAAAAATCTTGACAGTTTAAAGAAAGCAAGAACCCCCACTTTACAGCTATAAGCTACTAGATGTTGATATCAACAATCAATAAATTTGTTTTTAGAAATCAGATTGAACTATGTATCATCCTCACTTCTCAAGCGATTTTTTAGCTAGCCTCCAAGCATATTGCATTCTTAAAATCATCAATCCAAACCTATAAAAAGACTATTTAATGATTCAGAAAGTGTTGGATGTGCTATGATAGCGTTTCGTATATCTTTATAAGACATTCCAGCAAGCATCGCCATTTGAAGAACTGTCATTATTTCGCCACCTTCAAAACCAAGAATAGCTGCACCAAGTATCTTATGTGTATTGGAATCAACTAGTGCCTTAATCATACCTCTTGTTTCACCCGTTTCGATTGCACGTGCAACGCTGGTCATAGGAATCCTGGCAACTTTGTAATGAAGCTTTTTGTCTTTTGCCTCTATTTCTGACATACCAACACGCCCCAGTTGCGGATCAATGAAAACAACATATGGGACAAATCTACCAGAGATAGATGCATCTTCTCCATTAAGAAGTTTGCGTTTTAGAATTCTAAAATCATCATATGAGATATGTGTAAAAGCAGGACCGCCTTTAACATCTCCAATTGCATAAACGCCCGGAGAAGATGTTTCAAGATGTTCGTTAACTTGAATAAAACCTCTACTGGTAACTTTTATACCAGCTGAATCCAGGTTAAGATCTTTAGTATTTGGAACACGTCCTACAGCAACTAACAGGTGACTTCCATGTAAATTCCTTTGTTCTTGGGAAGTCTTGACTTCTATAGAAATGCCTGTTTCACCATGAGATTCAGCTCTCACAGGTTCTGAATTCAGCAGAATATCTATTCCCTCATCTCGTAAAATTTTCTCAATTTCTTTAGCAATATCTTCGTCTTCTCGAGGAAGAAGTTGTTTGTTTCTTTGGATTATGGTAACTTTACTTCCGAAACGATGGAACATCTGACCAAATTCGAGACCAACGTAGCCGCCACCAATAACTAACAAATGCTCGGGAATCTCTTTTAATTCCATTATTGATGAAGAGTCAAGACTTCGGACGCTTTCAAGGCCTGGAATAGAAGGTTTAGCAGGGCTAGTACCTGTATCTATTACGATAGTCTTAGAGGTTACTAGTTCATTCTTCTCATTTTTAGACCTTATTCTCAGGAGTTTTTCACCGACAAAAGTGGAGTCTCCTTCAATCAGAGTAACTCCCTGTGTAGAAAGCAAACGATCTTTGCTACCTTTCCTGAAACTTTCAACAATTTCATTCTTGCGATGAACTACCCTAGATAAATTGACTTCTGAAGGACTAACATTTACTCCATATTGCTCCGCTTTTTTCATTAAATAAGCCAATCGCGCTGAGGCAATCATCGTCTTTGTTGGAGTGCAACCTTCATTAACACAAGTTCCGCCAATTGCTTTTCGTTCTATAAGTGCAACCTTCCAGCCTGCATTAGCAAGCGAAACAGCAAGTGGATTGCCTCCCTGACCTGAACCAACAATCGCTGCATCAAAAACTTTTGGATTTCTATTCATTATGACACCTCTAAAATATTCCGGAATGCAACATAACTCTGATATTCTATAAACTTCATCCTGTCTGGGATATTTATTATCTAGCAGCATTCTGGTTTATTTAAATTTGAAAACTATGTTCTAGTAGTTTGTTCGACTTTCATAGGAACTGGCTATATATTTTTAATTTCAATTGAGATAACATTGTTTCATAAAGTTAGGTGAAATAAGGAATTCTCATCTGTTCAAATAGAATTGTTATATACTGCTATATCTGAGTCATTCAAAGTGACCTTTATTTCATCAATTTCCTTTGTTAAATCCTATCATTAAGTAGTTGCATAACAATGCTTTGTCGACAGTCTCTGACAGAATTACTCGGTTTTTACATGAAGAGTTTCTTGTAATTCAGTATAAGTTTAATGTTAAGTTCTTTACTGCTTTATCAATAACAGTGAGTTTTAACAACATACTTACATCAACGCTTTTTATTTAGAGTGTCTTTAACTTACGCAGGAGACATCTCCAAGTAGCCCTCTTCGATCGGCTAATAAATTTATTTCGATTGTCCAAGTAATCGTTGAAATGTACACACTCAGTCTTTGGGCAGCCCTCACGAGAGGGCATTAAATTTTTCGAAACCTGATGTCAACATCAACCAAAAATGTGAAGAAACATCAACTGAAAATGTGAGAAAACATCAGCTGTTTTTGTGAATAATTGAATGCATTTCATTCAGCACATGTGTACCAACAAACCCGCTTTTATGCATCTAACTATTAATTCTTCCCTTGAAGGTTACTATCTGTACTTAGCTACGGGTGTTAGAAAAGCCTCACTCTCCGATTGTCTTGGTTTTTCTCGTATTTTGATTCTTAAGATTCCTTCCTTGAGGAAGGTACCTGCGAAGCAGGGGGAAGGTGTGCATTTGATCTTGAATTTTTCTTTTGAATTTACCAAACCCCATACCCCATACCCGATTTTTCTAAAGTTCTTGCACTCTCAGATCGTCGTTGAGTGAAGCGTAGCGGAACGACTCCAAGCGGCTTGTACCACCTGAGCAAGCCTCACTCTCCGAGAGTCCGTCATTGGTTTTTTACGTACAACCTACAACCAACTAATGCACAACGTGATTTCACTTAATGCTCCTCTACCAGAGGAGTACCGCGTTAGCGGGGAGGTGTGTTCATTTGTTTTTGAATTTTTCGGTTCACGGTTCACGTGTTTTAAGATTCCTTCCTTGAGGAAGGTACCTGCGAAGCAGGGGGAAGGTGTACATTTGATCTTGTCTTTTCTTTTGTACTAGCCAAACCCTATACCCTATACCCTAAACCCGAATTTTTGATTATATTCCACAAAGCGCAAATCCGAGCGAAGCTCGCATATCTATGTTTTAAGAACTTTCTCGGACTCTCGTCACTTCGGTCCTTCTCGGGCTCTCGTTTTTTAAAAAAGCTCTGTCAGAGCCTCATTGAGTGAAGCGAAGCGTAACGACTTCAAGCGTCGTGAGTGGCCAAAGGCCACGACTTCAAGCGTCATGAGCGGTCGCAGACTGCGCCTTCAAGCGTCATTTTTATGGTTTACCAAAACCCAACATCCAACATCGATTTTATGTTGTATAGTCGATTGACTATGGACGTTGTTTTAATACGTACAACGTGTTTTATTAGAATGGTAGTACATAGAAAAACATAACACCAAGGAAAGTGATATTTCCAAGCATAACAAGTATATGCCACAATTCGTGATTGGCGAATTTTCCAGGGAAGAAGTTTGGTTTTTCTTTAATAAATATTACTGCACCAAATGTGTAGAAAAGACCTCCCAGCAATATCCAAAAAACTGCCAACAGTCCCAGTTTGCTATATACGCTATAAATGAGTGCAATGCATAACCATCCCATGGCAAGGTAACCACCCATGGAAAACCACAAAGGGACTTTAGTAAAATAAATGGATTTAATAATGATATTTATTGCTGCTAGTCCCCAGATAATCCCGAATATGGTCCAACCCAGAGCACCTCTAACTACAACAAGGCAAAAGGGCGTGTAGGTACCGGCTATTAGCAAATAAATAGCACTGTGATCAAGTATTCCAAAAACCTTATTGAATTTTTTGAACCATAAGAAGAAATGAAGAATACTACTCATTGTCATTGAAATAAAAACAGTTGCCCCGTAAATTGAGAAGCTGATCAAATGAATCCATTTCTGTTGAATAGCAGAAAACACTATCAGAAGAACAAGACCTGCAAGAGCAATGAGAGCAGCAATAAGGTGACTTATAGCATTAAAACCTTCATTGGCATGCTCACTCGAGATCATAGGATATGCTTTGTTATTGAAATCGCCCATAATAATTCCTTTCCTGAAAAGTAGTTATCTTGATTATACTCTATTTGAAGTAATAAAAACACACATAACTGTTGTAACCCGCAGGGTCAATCCGCGACAAAAGACTAATGTTGTTTTTTAGAAGATAAATTATATACTTATAATTCTGGTTTTGTTTAATAAATCAAATATGCCCGACGCAAGCCGGGCATATTGTTTAAGTTATTGATCTAATTCTTCACTGGAATCCTCACCGTTAATCATAATAAGAATGTTTAATTGCCATTGAAGTGCCTCGAACAGTCTAAAGAACTCGTTGAGTGTGGGATTCCATTTTCCATCCATTATCCATTCTAATTCCTGCATTGAAACATTGATTTTCTCTGCTAACTCATCCTTGGTAAGCCCTTTCATTTCCATATAGATTTTAATGTTTTCTGCTATTGCCTTTTTAAAATCTTCCGGTTTTTGGCTTCCTGATTCTTCTGCTTCTTCTATGCGTCTTAAAGCTTTCTCAAGGATGTCCTTAGCCTCCTCATTACGTTCTAGCTCTTCGTTCATTTCATTCCTTTCAAATTCATCTCTGAATTTCTCCTCCATGATGAAACCTCCTTTTGTTTTTAAAAAATTTGGAACCCAAAGAAACAATGGATAAATCACCAATCATACAAGAAAGGAGGCATACCAATATTCGGAATGAAATGATTCATAAATTGGGAGTACTAAGAAAATTTGTCATATAATAAATAGTTTTGCAGGATTTTTTCGAAAATCAAATATTACTGAATGGTATCGTAGAGCGCAAACAATGCAAGATTTTTTATGGTAGTTATTGTTGAGTTAACTGCAAAAATATTTTAACATAATCAGAAATATAAAACAACTATTTTGCATAATCAAACTATCTAAGTTTTTCTCTGGGCCACGTTCCTAAAGTTTCCTGAGGGGGGGTATATGGTTCCTTGCTGTCTATTACAAAATGCTTTTATTATTTTAACTAGACCCTATACCCCATACCCTAAACCCGCTTTTTAAGGTCTTTCCGCCGTAGGCGCAAATCCG
>CAYTVB010000050.1:0-11873 GCA_964441735.1 uncultured Thermotogaceae bacterium | reverse complement strand
CATTTGCAATGATCAAAATATTTATTGTAGTTCGTAAATTGCTTATTGAACGTGAATTCTCTCCAACATCAGGAGTTAATTCGTTAACCTTGTCGAGGGCGTTTTGAGCTATCTTTTTTGCTTCTTTTGCTGTTTCATTTGCTTTGCTGATTTCTTCACCCAGATCGAAATCCTTGTTTTTTAGATTTTTTATTTCTTTTTCATTTTCATCAATCTTTCCAATTTTATCTTCTAAAGCTGAAATCCTATCCTCAAACCCGGACATTTTGCTCTCCAGATTTCCAAACTGTTTAACAAGTTCAGAATATTTGTTAGTTAGTTCGCTGTAATTCTTCTCAACCTTATTTTCCAGCGCTGTAAGTAACCTTAGATTGCTTTCCGTCTTTACATCCAGGTCTTCAAATGAATTTTCAATGCTTTCCAACGCTTTTACCCTTGTTTCAAGAGCAACAAGTTTTTCAGCATTGGTTTTATCACCATCGTCAACGTAATCCATAATATTCTGTAAAGTTAACGCCAGTTCAAATCTTGAAACAGCTTTACTGCCTTCAAAAACATCCTCCTCATAGATACCTTCAAGTATGCCTTCTTCGTAAAGCTCATTGACAGCTGAATAAGCCCAGTGGTCTTCATTTAAATCTGTAAAACCAAATAAAAACGCCGCAAGTGATAACATGATAAGAAGGGTCATCACTTTCTTCATAACTCCGTCCCCCCTTGCATAACTAAATGTATTTTCATTATAACACCATAGGCCCCTCTAATAAGAACACTTATGAGAATTTCGAATGTTTTTTCTTTTTTTCTTTATAGAAACTGCTTTTTTACACCGGTCCATGTCCAATAGACTTGTATTGTAGCCTTCCGGAACCAAAAACATGGGTTATTTCAAAAGTGTCTCCACAAAAAACTACAAAAGATGCTATTCCATTAACCTTAATCTGACCTATTCCTTCATTCAACAAACCAAATACATTTGCTGGATTATATGTAAAAGGTTTTAAAGCTGTTGCCAAAGGCAAATCAGTTTTTAGGAGTTCTCTAAACAACTTCACCAGGGTATCAACTGGAGATGATTTTATGTCCTTCAAATTCCCATCTTTATCAAATACGGGTAAACTTCCACAACCATCAGTGGAAACCGTTATATTATTTATCAAACGCTCTTTCCTCATAAGGTCCTGTAAATAATCCAGCGATTTTTCACTCGCTGTAAAATCAATGTACCCATTAATTTTGTCCACCCAGTTTATTGCCTGATTAAGCAAATTTTCATTTCTTGAAACATGTGTGGGTAACAAAACTGAGGGTGGCAATTCGCCACTTTTCACAGCTTCAAAAAGAGGAATCATGCCATCAGATGAGCCCCCCATATGACAAACAACGGTGCCTTTTTTCCCGGAAAGCATTCCTCCACGTCTGACCTGTAGTCCAAGCCTTTTTAATTCTTCCCCTGTAACACCGCTACCACGGTGATCAGATATTGCCAGCTCGCCTGTTCCTAAAATTTCAGGTATTAGAACGATATCTTTTTCTACATTACCTGTAATAGTTTTTACAGGAAAACCATAGGAACCAGAAAGCATGAAAGATTTTAATCCTCTTTTATTAAATGCTCTAACTGCAGATAGAAGTGATATGAGATCTCTGGTTATTCCATCGGTGCCAAGCAGGCCAACAACCGTAGTGGTACCTGTTTTTAAAAAATCTTCCTCTTTCGCTCCAGATGTTCTGGTTGTAAAACCACCTTCCCCACCCCCACCAATAAGGTGGACGTGACCATCAACAAAACCGGGAACTATAACACTTCCAGAAACATCGAATATCTCATCAAACAATACACTTTCTTTATTCAGAGATATTTGTTCTTTGAGTGCAACTATCCTGTCGCCTGCTATTAATAAGTCTGCTTTACCATAATACTCGGGTGTATAAACAACTCCTCCTTTGATCAAAATCATCGTTCCACCCACCAGTTATCAGTTAATTTTTCTACTAAACTGGAAAATTTGGTACTGTAATACATCCCTGTTCCCAAAGAAAGGGACGCCTTTAATGCAATAGTCTGAAGGTCTTTATATGGTTCACCCAGAACTGTTACGGTTATTCCAAAATTTAGTGGAGTATCACCGATGATGAACAACTTTGTCATTAACGTTGTGCTGAGTTCAAATATATTAAAGATATCACTCGAGGTATTAAAATATCTGTAACCGCCTTCCAGAGTGAAACCTATGCCTCCAAAGGAAAACAGATTTAATACATTAACTCTTTCTTGCAACTCCTGAGACACAGAAAAACCAGCATCAATTTTTAGCAAATCCTGTGAACCATCAACACTGGAAAACAGCGGATCCGTTGAATTATCAGTAGCTACAAGGGTGGTAAGGTCATAGAAGGGGTTGATTATTTCTTGATTATAAAGATCTGCAGAATATAAAACTGACATATGCGGGGAGATGGGTGATTTAAGATCTGGAATGTAGCCAAATTGTAATTCCAAAAGGGCCGGATCATATGTTTCAGTATGTCCATAAAGTCCTGCAAGTCCCGTATACATTCCAGTTTTTATAACATTGTCAAACGAAAACCCTGCTTCAAGAAGGTACAGGTCATAATTGATTGAATACAAACCTCTCATGTCTATCGAGGTTCTTGGCATATATAATGGAGCACTTTCTCCGATCTTAATTTGCTCAGGAAATGATAATGACAATGAACCTTCAAGACCTACCTGAGAATCAAATTTCAGCTCATAATTGTTGTAGTTATCGGGCGAATACTGGACCAGAGCTCCAAAGTATTCATATGTAATATTTTGAGAATAATCTGTGGTTTGCAATAAGCCAAAAGTATAATAAGGATACTTCGAAAAATACAGTCCTGAACCAAGAATTACTCCACTATTGCTAAATGAAATGAAGGTATTTAACTGCAGTTCATAGGCATCCAGTCTGTTGTATTCTTTTTTCAGTTTAAAGGGATTATTTATTAAAGGTGGCCAGTGATTATTATGACGCTCAATATCGTAACTATGATAATCAGGATCTATATTAATCTGTTTGAAGTCAATGGAGTTATCTAATGTTGTGGATTTTGTTGCAATAAATGTTTCTGTTGCTTCGGGACCAATTATCTGTACCTTTACAGGTACATTCCGGCCATCAAGATCGATTTTTATTCCTTCAGAACTATTATAAACACTTGCATCAAAATTGTCTTTATTCAAAAATAAATCACTTATAATGCCTTCATCAACATATTCATTCATGAATTCAACAAATGAATTTTTACTCATTGGTATATAAAAAGATTCCTCCTGATATTTTGCCAGAATATCATACAGCTTATCCTTTCCAAGATAATCCTGCAACATCAAAAAAGCTCTTTTTGCTTTTTGATAATATACAATACTCTGGAAATTCACCGGTATCTCTCCAGCATCATCGGCAACAGCTGATTCGACATTTGATCTTTTCATATCAAGAAGAAGGTATTGATCAGCTTCAGATAATGTTTCCGGAACACCGAGGTCCTTGATAATTGACATTAACAAATCGGGTGCATCCCAGTTAAAATAATCATCACTACCGTATAATTCATTGAAGGTATTGTGAGCTATGTAATCTGTTATTCCTTCACTAAGAAAATTCCCTCTGAGAAAGTCCGTGCTTGTTCCAACACCAAACCATAGATGGGTAACTTCATGAGCAACAACATACAAACTCAATGGATCAAGAAGTCCATTTATCCAGAGATTAACCGTAGTAAAAAAACCATCACCCAGTGTTACCACTCCACTTGTGGTCATTCCATAAAGACCAGGATAGGGGTTTTGTAAGACTATTACATCAGTGTATGGAAGACTGCCAAAATCTTTTTCAAGAACATTAAGGACCTGCATTGTATAAGTAGCTATGGAAGCCCCTACTCCTGTCAAGCCCTTTTTATGAATGACGTTAACCGTGTAATTTTCTCCCTTTAATGAAGAAGTTTTATATTTATCTTTCTTTACAAATATTAGAGGACACGCTGATAACTCTTCTTCTGATTCCCAAACGTCTTTATCAACTTCCTTTGCATTCACTACTGGTTCCCAATTTTTTGGGTACTCTAAAGATAATTTCCATTGGTGCGGTTTTAAGATAAATGAATCAGTGGTTGAAACATGTAACGGGTACCAGGCAAAACGCCACAGAAAAAGATCCTTTTGCAATACATTTTCAGGTTCAAATTTCTCTTCAAAGATCGTCTTAAAACCAATTATCACTACATCACTCTCTTCTGTCACGAGAAAGCATTCTTCTCTCAATACCTTGTCAGCGAGGAGTGTTGAAGGGTACGATTCAATACTGTAATTCAATTTATTAAAACTTGAATCGAAGACTCCTGTAATTTCCATTTTGGTCCGTCCGCTTTCAAAAAAGTTATGTAGATAGGGATTATCTTTTGCATTTAAATTTGGTAATAAAAGAAACTCTGATTTTTCACCAGCAAGTACAATAGTAGCGGTTCCTCTTACAGTAAGCTCCTCTGGTTGGAAATCCGCTTCAATGCTATATGATGCAGAAAACAAAAACGAAAAAGCAAATAAAACAGCAATTATCCCAATAATTCTTTTCATAAACTCACCTCAAGATAATTATACAATCAAATAAATATGCCCCCAATAATGGGGGCATATTTTTTCTCATATTTTAATTAGTGTTCACCAATGGCAGGAACCTGATAAACCGGATAGATCAATTCATAGCCTGCAAGTATGCCTATCATTCTTGGAATATTTGTTAGATCGTAAATTCCAGTAAAATTATTTGCTCCAGGACCAAAAGCAAATACAGGAACAGGTGCAGCAGTATGGTCATATGTTGTCCATCCTACATCAACATGCTTACTGAGAATTGTACCAATTGAATTGGGACCACCGTAATAGGATTCTGCACTCAACTTCTTAAATAGTTCAACATCTTCTTCAGTCATTTCAACGTTGCAGTATTTCTTCATTGCATCTTTCAAGCTTTCAACAGAATCTCCATAATTGTAGAAAAGCCAATCTGCGGTTCTTGTGTAATCATTTCTGATTTTTTCAAGATTTACTGTGTAACCGCCAGAAGAAAGACCCAGTCCACCTGTTTCATGATCGGAGGTTACAATAATAAGTGTGTTGGGATGCTCTTCAGCAAAATCAAGTGCTACTTTTACAGCGTTGTCAAATTCGATTGTTTCTTTCCAAACACCATATACATCGTTTCCATGGCTTTCCCAATCTATCTGTGAGCCTTCAACCATGAGGAAGAAAGGTTCACCATCTTTTGACAATACATCAAGCGCCTTCTTTGTCATTTCAGGAAGCAGCGGTTGTTCTCCACTTCTTTCTGTAACTGCATCAAGATGACTTGATGAGAAGAGTCCAAGAAGCCTGTCTCCTTCATAATTCTCGAGTTCAGTTTTTGTTGTTATATAATCAAAACCCTTCGATTTTGCAAGTGTTATGAGGTCTTTTCCATCTGTTCTATTACCACCAGCTGACACAAAATGTCTTGAACCACCACCAAGAACAACATCAAGAGGACTGTTAACTAACTGTTCAGCAAGATCGTTTTCGTATCCTCTATCTTCTACATGACCATAGAAGGAAGCAGGGGTAGCGTGAGTTACTCTACAAGTTGCAACTATACCTGTCTTCACACCATTTTTCGCTGCAATTTCAACAATATTAGGTATAATAGTACCATCAGGCAACATACCTATCATTCCGCTATTTGTCTTAAACCCCGTCGATAAAGCCGACCCTGCGGCTGCAGAATCTGTTACATTGCTGTTTGCGGAATATGTTGTCGCACTTCCAAAATATGGAGCTTTCATCATGTGTAGATCTCTTCCTTCAATAAAACTCGTGAGAAGCACCTGATTGATTCCCATTCCGTCTCCAACTAAAAGAATAACGTTCTTGGTATAATCAGCTGCAACAAGAGTTACCAGCAAGAAAGAAAATAACATAACAAGGAGCAGTTTCTTCATAAAAAAACTCACCTCCATAAGAGAATTAGGCAATAAACATTATATCATTTTATTATTCCATAAACTAAGCTAAAATGGCGTTATTACCGTTGTTTAACAAAGTTTATATCATCAATTAAAACACTACGTCACCTTAAAAAATAAGTAATTTTCAAACTATAATACCGGTTATTATGATATAATATATCGAAAACGATATATCGGAGTGATATTATTTTTAAGTATGGCTTTCTAAAGTATTTTGTGCTGGAAATGATTATAGAGCATGGTGAATTGCATGGATATAAATTGATGAACCTTATTTCCAATAAAACGGGGTTCAACGCCTCGCCAGGTTCAGTTTATCCAATACTAAAAAACCTGGAGGAAAAAGGCTATCTTCTAATGACCAAAGATGGAAGAAGAAAAACATACGCCGCCACAAAAAAAGGTAGATCTGCTTACAATGATCTTAGAAACAAACATTTGGAAACAAAAAAGAATCTTCAGAGCCTCTCTAAATTATTTTCAGAATATTTCAATGAAGATATACCACTTCATAAGCCCCCGGAAGCTATAAGAAATATCCCAATAAGTGTAAAAAAACAATTACACAATCTGTACAATAAAATCCTGGAAACTAACTGGGATGATCCCAGAACACTCAATGATTTAATGGATTTGAGTATAAAATTGACACAAACAATAAATAAAATTATAAAAGAAACAAATGAGGTGAGTAGCAGTGGAGAAAATAGTAATTGAAGCGAAAAATCTTACAAAACAATTCAAACAGGTACTTGCGGTAGACAATGTTAGTTTCAAAGTAAAAAAAGGTGAAATATTTGGACTTCTTGGCCCTAATGGTGCAGGTAAATCGACAACTATAAGAATGTTAACTACTCTTACGAAGCCTACTGATGGAAAAGCTTATGTGAATGGTCATGATGTCGTAAAAGAAGCAAAAAGGGTTAGAAAAAACATAGGACTGGTTTCCGAAAAGACCATACTTTATGACAGACTTACAGCCATGGAAAACCTGATGTTCTTTGCCAGACTAAACAACATGGATACATCATATGCAAAAAAAAGATGTGAAGAGCTTCTTGAAATGGTTGAAATGTCCGAATGGAAAAAGGCCCGGGTAGGCCGATTTTCAACCGGTATGAAGCAAAGAATAAATGTAATCAGATCTTTGCTGCACGACCCTGAGGTTATCTTTCTTGACGAACCAACACTGGGACTTGATCCACAAACCACACGTAGTATAAGAGAATTCATACGGGAACTCAATGAACAGGGTAAAACGATAGTCTTAACAACACACATAATGGTTGAAGCAGATAATTTATCAGACAGGATAGCAATAATTGATCATGGTAAAATCGCTGCAATGGACACATCAAAGAATCTCAAACGCATGATAGAAAACAATAAGACAAGGATAATCGATCTAGATATACCAAATATCACAAATTCAATGTTTTCTATAATAAACGGGCTGCAGTGTGTGGAAAAAATTGTTAATAAATCTTCTGATGAGATAAGGTTGTATATGAACTCTGATGATCCTCTGGAAATTCTTATAACCTTGCTTCGGGAAAATAGTATACCTGTAAAAGGTATAAAAACAATCGAACCAACGCTTGAAGATGTCTTCATTAAGCTTACAGGTCATGAAATGAGGGATAATCCCGGAAAAAAGGTTGAAAATAGGTTCGAAAACAGGAGGATCAGATAATGAAATACGCATTATTCATTGCTGTAAAAGACCTGATTTATTTCTTTAGAAGCCGGTTTGCTCTTATAGCCTTTATAATAATGCCTGTTTTTATGATGCTCATGACCGGTTATATCTTCCCAAAAATGCAGTCAAATAGAGATATGAACGTAGCTGTTCTTTCACATGATAATGGTTTTGAAAAAATGATGCACGACAATGAAATTTAAAGCTTTACCTCCGTCTCAAGTGAGGAGGAATTACGTTCATTTCTTGTCGAAGAAAAAGCCGATGCGGGCATGATAGTTCCCGAAAATTTCCTTGGCAGTGTTTTAGCGAATAACGAAGTCACTGTAAGGATTATTCCCAGTCCTTCTAATCCACAAATGGCGATGTCTGTTTCACAGGGTGTCATGTCCACTCTTGGCAACAGTATGGATGGATCTCAGGCTCAAATTGACATGAAAATTGAAAATCCTTCAGGTGGCGAGTTCAGTTATTACAGTTTTATGGCTCCGGGAATAATGGCTATGGTTGCTGTAATGAGCGTAGTCAATGGCCTTGCTGCCGCAATAACCATGGAGAAAGAAAAGGGTACCATGGACGGAATAATGACAACTCCAATACCTCGCTTTTCAATTGTTCTGGGCAAAGTCCTGTCTCAAACGACGAGAGGATTGTTACAGGCGGTAGTTATTTTATTGCTTGCAATCTTCCTGTTTGGCGTTACCATTCAGGGTTCATTGCTTTTAACATTTTTTCTTTTGATACTCGGAATTTTCAGTTTCATAGGTATAGGAATAATTATTACAGCTGGGGCACCTGATCAGGAATCATCGCAGATGATATTGACATCAATTACTTTCCCCATGTTATTCCTTTCCGGAGTATTTTTTCCCGTAGAACAGATGCCAAAATTCATGCAATATCTATCAAAAGCTTTCCCTTTAACCTTTGCTGCAGATGCACTGAGAAAAGTAATGATTATGGGAGCTTCTTTATCCAGTATCAGGATAGATATTATTGCTTTAACAATATTTGCTTTTGTAACACTTTCAGTAGCTGTTCCTCTTTTCTCAAGGCTAACAACTACCTAACATAAATATATTATGATTAACAGCTATTTCTTGGGACAAACGTGATCTATAACGAATTCCTGACCACCAATGGAAAAAGAATCGATTGTACCCTGCAAAGTGAGTATTCCTTTAACAGGGTCTGATACAGTAACAGAAACACCTGAAATAACAGAACCATTAAAAGATATGATATCTGTTTCATTTTTAAGCGTACCGTTTATTTCTATATTGACATTTCCTCCATAATAACCATAATTCAGTTCTAAACTGGAAGGTACTCCCGGAAACCTAAATTTAAGATTAACATTATTTGTCCAAATCTCTTTCCTTGAACCACCTGCCATTCCACCGGCCTGGACTTCAGCATAGCCATTGTTTGTTGAACCACCACCATAATAATAAAAAGTTTCTGCTTTCACCTGCGTAAGACCTTCATTGAAACTATCTCCTACATAATACTTAGTACCTATGGTTAATCCTTCAAAGTCCAGACACTTTAAAAACAGCCATGGACAACCACTCAGCAAAAATAGAACAAGCACCATAATTATTACTAAGGAAAGCTTCTTCATTGTTACCCCTCCTCTTTTGACAACAACATTGTACTCCCTGCCTGCATTTATTCGAAACGTTTTATGAAGTCGAATCCGAATATTTATAGTAACAACACTGCTACAGTTTAATTTGCTAATGCACTCATTTTTTATTTAAGTAAATGAACATTATTCCTACACAAAACAAAAACATTAGATTCGTTTGACTTACTTTATTGATGATAAAATAGTATTGAAAATAAATTGTTTGATCAGGAGGGTTATCATGCAGTACATAACGTTTGGTAAAACCGGTCTAAAAACCTCAAGATTTGGAATGGGTTGTATGCGTTTTCCCACAAGGGATGACAAAGTTGATGAAAGAGAAGCAATAAGAATGATACGACATACCGTTGATAATGGTGTTAACTACCTTGATACAGCATATCCTTATCATAACGGAGAGAGCGAGGTAGTACTCGGCAAAGCTCTCAAAGATGGATATAGGGAAAGAACACATATAGCCACAAAATCTCCGGTATGGCTTATAGAAAAATATGAAGATTTTGAAAAATACCTGGATGAACAGCTGGAAAGACTTCAAACCGACCACGTTGAAATATATCTTTTACACGCATTAAGTGAGAAAAGCTGGAACAAAATTAAAGAACTCGGTGCATTGAAGTTTTTAGATGAGGCAAAAAGAAAAGGGAAAATAAAATTCGCAGGTTTTTCATTTCACGATAAATATCCAACCTTTAAAAATATTATAGATTCATATAACTGGGACATGTGCCAGATACAGCTAAATATACTTGACCAGGAATACCAGGCAGGAGTGGAGGGTCTTAAGTATGCTTCAAATAAAGGTATACCGGTTGTAGTAATGGAACCTCTACGCGGGGGTAAACTCGCACAGCTCCCTTCAAAGGACATTGAAGATGTTTACAAACAGGCAAATGTAAAACGAACACCCGTAGAATGGGCTTTCAGATGGTTATATAACTTCCCTGAAGTCAGCGTGATCCTCAGTGGTGTGAGTACAATGGAGCAGCTCAAGGAAGATATTAAAATCTTTGATGAGGCGCAAACCAATGTAATGACAGATAACGAGAAACAGATTATAGAAAAGGTCATCAGTGTATATAAAGATAAGATTATGGTAAATTGCACCGGATGTAATTACTGTATGCCCTGTCCTCAAAAGGTACGGATACCTACTATATTTTCCTGGTACAATGATTCAGTTATGTACAATGAAAAAAAGAAGTATTCAAAACATTACAAAAACCTTGAAGAACAAAAAGGCGATGTTTCTCAGTGTATAGAATGCGGACAGTGTGAAGATGCCTGTCCTCAAAATCTCAATGTAATTGAACTTCTTAAGGAAGCACATAGCTATCTAACAAAATAAGGTTTTACTGGAATGATATTGAGATAAGGAGAAAATTTATTGGTAGAAATTGTCGTTAATGAAATAATCGTTTTGTTCCTGCTGGTAGGACTTGGTTTTGTTGTAAGAAAAATAAATCTGATTTCACCGGATTTTACCAAAGAACTTGCAAACATAATCATATATGTTACTTTACCGGCAAAGATTTTCACATCAATGGATTTTCCCTTTTCAAAGGATATTTTTGCAAGTGGCATCACCGTAATGACAATGGGCTTGATTTTTTATGGTGTCATGGTCATTTTAGCTTCACCGGTAACAAAAATTCTAAAGATAGATTCAAGTAAACAGGGCGTTTTCAAATTTATGCTTGTTTTTGGTAACGTTGGTTTATTAGGTTATCCGGTAATGGATGCTGCCTTTGGTAGAGAAGGAGTCTTCCACGTTGCTCTTTTCAATATATGGTTTAACATATTCTTATGGACGGCTGGTATTAAATATGTAAAAGGTGAAGACACAAGATTTAATGCCAGATTTCTGACCAATCCCGGTCTTATCGCCACATTAACAGGATTTATATTTTTTCTGCTTTCCATTAAATTACCAGCAGCACTACAGTCTTCTATAACTCTTTTAGGTGATTCCACAACACCCATGGCAATGATTGTTGTTGGCGCACTGCTTGCAGAAACAAAAATCACCAAAGCTCTAAAAGAACCGAAGCTGCAAATATATACAGTAATAAAACTTGCAGCTATCCCTGCTGCAATGTATTTAGTTCTGACATTACTGGGTTTTTCAGGTATTGTAAGGGCAATACCTGTCATATTAAGCGGTATGCCCGCTGCAGTAAACAGTGCAGTTTTTGCGAGAAAGTACGAATCTGACTATCATTTCGGTTCCAGAGGTGTCTTCATTTCGACCCTGTTTTCATTAATTTCAATTCCATTGATAATTCTGCTGGTTCAGTAAATAAAAGGGATCAGTTTATAACTTCTCCTGCTGTAATCGAGGTACAACTCCTTGAAGTCCTTTATCAGTTTTTGTTCTTTATATTCCACCCTTACTAATATTCCCAGCATTGAAAAAGAAAGAAAAAAGAAAGACGTGAATGTACTGAAAAGGCAAAGTGCTATTCCAGAAAAGGA
>CAYTVB010000049.1:0-12249 GCA_964441735.1 uncultured Thermotogaceae bacterium | reverse complement strand
GCCCCTTTCAGAGCTTTTTTCTACTCTTTTTCCTCTCTTGCTGTCAAAGTTGAGTAAATGCATCAAGAAATTTGAACAGAACACATAAGTAAACGTGATTTTTCCTAGAAGTTATTAATAAGTTATATATATAAATATTGACTGAAGTCAATTTACATGGTATAATATAAAATGATGCGCTCGAAATGAGTGCATTTTTTATTCTTCAAAGTTCTTTCTGTGAATTTTATCCAAATATTCTTTGGCGTCAGGCAAAGGCTTTAAGAATTTTTCCAGGGTTTCACATGGATAATCTTCACATTCTCCGCAATTGTTAATATTCTTGTCCTTACAGCATGAAATAAATGGACAGGTTTTACAAAAATAAAATACCAGGTCTGACTGGCACCCATTACAGACAAGGTCATCGGAGGTCAATTCCAGGCCAAAATCTTTACCCCATTTTTTTGCAGTCTCTTCTCGCAATTCTTCATCATTTGTCTGTGTTGCAATAAACACAGGACATTCTAAGCATTCTATACCGCAATAAGCTCTCAATCATGTCACTCCCTAGTAGAATTTTAACGCTACAAATAGGTTTACATTAAGTGGATAAGTAACTTTCAGCTTTATTCTTAGTAAATTAACTAGGCCAATCTCTTATTATATGTCAATTGCTTAGTAAAATAAACTAATTTGATAAAAATGAAAAAGGAGTAACGAAGGTAAGCAAACATTATTTTTTGTCTTTCATGCTGTACATCCTTTTATCTGCTTCACTTATAGTCTTCTCAATTGAAGTATTGTATCGTGCTATACCATATGAAATTTGCATTGTGAAACCTTTATAAGTATTTAAAAACTTTACAATGCGATCGATAATACTTTGTCCTGCTTTTTCAGAGCAATTTTTCAAAATAATCAAGAACTCATCTCCACCGTATCTAATTACGAAATCTTCGTTCCTAATGCTGTTCATGATAGTTTCAACATATTTTTTAAGTACTTCATCTCCTTTATCGTGACCGAATTCATCATTAATTTTTTTAAAATGGTCGATATCTGTTAACACAAAAAGATCGTTGGATGTTGGTGAAAATTCTTGCAAAAATCCTCTGTTATATGCACCTGTCAACGGATCTTTTAATGAACGAAGATGGGTTTTTTCAACTTTTTTGTGCAAATCTCTATATGCCTCTACCAAAGCCAGCCCAAAACCTATCGAAGTGATGAAAACAGAGTAACCAACTAATACAAAATTTGCTTCACTAAAAAATAACGGAATGCCAGGAATTAAAATCAAAACAGAAAAAACTATAGTTGCCATTAAGAAAGCGGTTGGCATAAATAGATAGATTTTCTTCTTGCTGAACACTAAAAAAGATATCAAAGCGGTATTTAAAACATGGATTAAATTAGCATAATTAACGAACCTATTTAGACGCAGTAAATCAGGTTGCAATAGCAGAATTAATACCAATAATAAGGTAAGTGGAAAAACATATTTATAGAATCGCGGTTTTTTTGATACATAAAATTCCGTACCTGTAAGTAATAAAGTAGTTGAAAGAAAAGAACAAGTAAACATTGCCTTTTCAAATATAAGAAATGCAAAAACAGATCCCGTTGATGCTCTTAACTGGAAATCAAACAAATAAATACCTGCACAAAATGCTGCTAAAGCCATAAAAATATATGATTTTTTCTGATTTTCAAATGACATTCCAACTACTAAAAGAATTATGCCTATAACGATTGCCCCACCAAAAGCTATCATATATATATCATTGTTAAGAAAATTGAAGAAATGAACTCTCATTGAGACATTTTCGTAGTTGTCTATGTATGGAATTACATGTATCCCGGCATCATAAAGACAGTTCATTTCAATTTTTAATGTATTTGTTTCTTTAAGCAGGTCAGGAGAAAAGGTTATGATATGCATTGCATTCCATGTGTTGGCAGTAGGCTGATCAAAATTACCAATCTGTTTTACCATAACATCATTAATATATATCTTCATACCATGATTTGAAACCCTTGGCAAAACAAGTGTATTCCCTTCAACTATGGGAAATTCATTATAGAAAGTAATTAAACCAGGAGAATCAATATTTGTGTAAAAAGGGATCGTGATTTCTTCTTTTGTTCCTCCTTGTTCCATGATCCAGGTTTTATCTAAAGTGAATCCTGAAGGAGATAATGTCACTTTAAAAAGGACTAAAACTAATAAAAATAATAAAACACCAACAATTATCCTAATTATCCTCACAATACACCCCTTAGTTAATGTGGAATATCAACAAGTTTATTATAAAACATGTTTGTTAAAAGAATAAAAAAACCGGAGAGTTACGCTCTCCGGTTTTTTACTATCTATTACTTAGATAGATTAGAATGGTGAATCCGGGTAATAGTATTCTTCTGCGTTTTCTCTTGTTACAAGCTCAGCAGCAAGGATTATTTCAGATGGAATCTTTCCCTGATAGAAACCAGGTATTGGTTCGCCCTGAACTCCATATACAGCAAGAGTAATACCGGATGCAATCATTGATGGTGGATATGTGACGTCAGCTTTTACAAGTGGATTTCCATCCATGATCATCTTAACAATATCCTTACTTCCTGCTCCACCAAGCATGATATCAATATCGTCTCTTCCTGATTCTTTATAGGCCTGGAGAACTCCTTTTAGAACGTCGTCATCCTGTGCCCAAACAGCATCGATTTCAGGATATTTCTGGAGATAGTTTTCCATTATCTCCAGTCCTCTTTCTGTTTGCCAGTATGCTGGCTGTGAGTCGAGTATCTCAATGTCCGGGTACTGTTCCATAACTTCCATAAAAGCTTCTACTCTTTCTGTATTGATAACACAAGGGATGCCTTCAAGAACAACGATTTTTCCACTATAGTTCATTTCTTCTGCCATCCATTGAGCGGATACTCTTCCCAATCCAGGGTTATCTCCAGCAATATATACATCCTGGACGGGTTCTGTCAAACCTCTGTCAACAGAAACTACATAAATACCTCTGTTATATGCTTCCTTAACAATGGGTGTTAATGGTGCAGAATCGTGTGCAAGGATTACAAGAGCGTCGATACCTCTAATCATTAGATCTTCAACGTCACCAACCTGTTCCGCTGGTGAGTGAGCTGTGGTCAGAAAGAATTCAATATTATCTGTTTTTTCCTCCCAGTCAGCTATTGCTTCTCTTGCCCACCAGACAATTCCACCTGTCCAACCATGATCAGCACTTGGTATGGCTACTCCAATTTTGTAGTTTTCTGCCATCGCAAAACCGGCAAAAATAAAGCTAAGAATCATCAACAAAGCTAAAACCTTTTTCATGTAAATTCACCTCCGTTTGGTTTATGAACCCCTGAGGGGTTTATTTATTTCTTCTACCTCTTTGTATTAATACAGCACCTATAATAACCAGACCTTTGACTGTTCCCTGTAAGTAAGGAGAAACACCCAGCATATTTAGCATGTTATTTATAATACCTAGAATAAAAGCACCAATTATTGTTCCCCAAATAGTTCCACTTCCACCAGACAGCGTTGTTCCCCCAATGATAACAGCAGCAATAGCATCTAACTCATACCCCTGACCACCATTTGTCGAACTGATCGAATTTAATCTTGCAGAAAGAAAGATTGCTGAGACTCCAACTGAAGCTCCTACAAGCATGTAAGTGGAAAACTTAACAAAATTGGTTTTAATAGCGGAATATTTTGCTACTTTTTCATTAGAGCCAACAGCGCGCGTATACTTTCCAAATCTTGTTTTTCTCAAAAGAAGGCTAAAAAACACAGCTATACCAAACATTGCCAGTACAGGATAAGGTATGCCAAGGAATCTACCCATACCTACTTCTGGAAACAAATAACTCTGAGATCTGAATACTCCTGCCTCTCCAATATACAGGGATAAAGATCTATAAATTGCCATGGTACCTAACGTCACAATGAAAGGAGCTATACCGCCCTTGGATGCTAAAATACCATTAGCTGCTCCAAGTGCAGCACCAAATATTATGGCTACAATAATGGAGATAATTATAGCCTGAACTTCTCCAAACGTTGACATAGCACTATTGAGAGTTAATATTGAGACACCACCTACAAGTGCTGTCATAGATCCAACCGATAAATCAATACCACCAGATATTATTACAAACGTCATTCCAAGAGCGATTATTCCTGTATAGGAGATTTGCCTTAAAATATTTAGAATATTTTGAATTTGTAAAAAATACGGGCTGGCAATAGCTGAAATAATAAAAAGCGCAGCCAGAGCAAATAATGCACCATACTTTTCATATTCGAATCTTCTTCTGGCCATTTCAAACAGCTCCTTTCAGTCCTGTGGCGTGATACATGATATCTTCTTCATTTATATTCTCTTCCTCTAATATCCCTGTTACTCTTCCCTGTCTCATTACAACAACCCGGTTACACATTCCTATTACCTCTTCAA
Source organism: uncultured Thermotogaceae bacterium (assembly GCA_964441735.1). GTDB lineage: Bacteria > Thermotogota > Thermotogae > Petrotogales > Kosmotogaceae > JASMTM01. The sequence continues at coordinate 7,786 of CAYTVB010000049.1, read as the reverse complement.
GTTCCGAAGATATCAGGATGCAGGATACGCCTTCCTTTACCAAATCATGAATTATGAAATATATTTCTCGTTTTGCATTAACATCAATTCCTCGAGTAGGTTCATCTAGGATTAGTATTTTGGGATCAGTATCTAGACACTTAGCCAGAGAAACTTTTTGCTGGTTCCCTCCACTAAAAAACTCCAGCTGGGATCTGATTGAAGCAGCTTTTATGTTCAGATCCTTAATATATTTTTGAGTATTCTCCCTAACTTTTTTGCTATTAACAAGAAACCTGGAGTATTTTTTTAAAGAAGCCAGTGCAATATTTTCTGCGATATCAAAGTTTGTAAGAATTCCAATACCCTGCCTATCTTCAGTCAAATAAGCTATATCCTGTTTCAAGGCATCTTCAGGAGATTTTATGGTAACTTCTTCTCCCCAAGCGTGAATTGACCCACTGTCAATTTTCCTGATACCAATAATTGCTTCTGCTAGTTCTGTTCTACCAGCACCAACCAATCCAGAAAATCCCAAGATTTCTTTCTTTCTTAAATCAAAACTTACATCTTCAAACATATCTTCAATTGTTAGATTATTTACTTCAAGTACTACTTCCTTCTTTGGCGTTGTTTTTTCAGGGAAAATTTGACTTAGTTCCCTTCCAACCATTCTTCTTGCCATTTCTTGTTCGTTAAGTTCGTCAGTTGGTCCAACACTAATTTGTTTGCCGTCTCTCAGGATCATGACTCTGTCGCATATTTTTTTAATTTCCTGCAATTTGTGAGAAATGTAGATTATTGTAACTCCTTTGTCTTTTAGCTTTTTCATTAGATTAAATAATATTTCTATTTCTTTTGGTGTTAGAACAGTAGTTGGCTCATCCATTATAAGTAATTTAGATTCATGGACCATAGCCTTTGCTACTTCAACCATCTGTTTATCAGCCACGCTGAGATCTTGAATTTTATCGTAAGGAGAAATATCAGCTTCGAGTTCGTTGAGCATTTCCTGGGTTATTTTAGCCATATTTTTTGAATTTAAAACTATCTTTCCATTGGTTTCTTCTATACCGAGAAAGACATTTTCATACACATTAAGATCGCTTATAAGATTGAATTCTTGTGGGATTATGGTAATTCCAATATTCTTGGCAGTGATAGGATCTCTTATGAACACTTTTTCATTATCAAATTCTACTTCACCTTCAGTTGGTATGTAAATACCACTCAAAATCTTTACATAGGTAGATTTTCCAGCACCATTTTCTCCAATAATCCCAAAAATTTCCCCTTTATTCATTTCTACGTTTATCCTGTCCAGAACTCTAACTCCGGAGAATTCTTTTGAGATATCAATTGTTTTCAGGATAACGTCATCCATAAGCTCCTCCAATCATTTTTTCATGGAATCATCGAAGGCCAATCCAGATTTTGGAAAGTCAACATTCTTAACAAATTCGAGAGCCTCTTTGGCTCCAAATTCCCGATCCATACCAGAATCTTCCCATTCTACTGAAAGAGGTCCTTCATAACCAATATCATTCAAAGCACGAATTACCATTTCAAAATCTACTCCACCATGGCCTAATGATACAAAATTCCAGCCTCTTCTTGCGTCTCCAAAAGTAATATGAGAACCCAGGATGCCTGTTTTCCCATCAAGATTAAGCATGGCATCTTTCATATGCACATGATAAATTCTTTTGGAAAACTCATAAATGAAATGGTGAGAATCTATCCCCTGCCAGTACAGATGACTCGGATCGAAGTTAAAACCAAAAGATTTCCTATCCATGTATTCTAAAAGCTTCTTTGCTGAATAAATGTCAAATGCAATTTCCGTTGGATGAACTTCCAGTGCAAACTTTATTCCATTTTCTTCGAAAACATCTAAAATTGGATTCCACAAATCTGCCACATATTGAAAACCTTCGTCAATAAAATCCTGACTAACTGGTGGAAAGGAATACCAGGCTTCCCAGATAGGAGAACCTGTAAAACCAGTGACAACTTCTACTCCCATATTTTTTGCAGCAACTGCTGTGACTTTCATTTCTTCGATCGCCCATTTTCTCATTTTCTCGGGATCATCATGCACTTCCTTTGGAGCAAATGCATTAAATCTTTTCGTATTTCTGCTTGCTACCAGTTGTCCAGCAAGATGATTACCAATTGCCCAGGTTTTCAAATTATTTTTTTCCAAAATTTCTTTTCGTTCTCTTACATATCCATCATCATTTGCGGCTTTCTTTACATCTAAATGATCTCCCCAACAAGCTATCTCTAAACCATCATATCCCCATTGTGATGCCTTTTTGCAGATCTCTTTGAAGGGCATATCTGCCCATTGTCCTGTAAATATAGTTACTGGTCTCATTCAAACACCTCCTATATTTTGAACGATGCATCGATCCATGTAGAGTTCTTATTACTACTTTCAACACAGTCATGCACAAATTGCACACCACGAGCTCCATCGATCACATCTGTAAACATCTCATCAGAATCCCTGTTTTCCTTTTTTGCAATTAATTTATCACAAAACACCTTGTATAGGTTTGCAAAAGCTTCAAAATATCCTTCTGGATGACCAGCGGGTAATCTGGAAAAAGCTTGAGCATTTTCATGAAGATAGTCTGTTCCCCTTGTGAAAATCTGTTTGGGTTTTCCTTTTTTAGTGAAGAAAAGTCTGTTAGGTTTTTCCTGGAACCATTCTATCGAACCCTCTGAACCGAAAACTCTCAGTTTAAGTCCATTCTCATAACCTACCGCAACCTGTGAAGCCCAATAATTTCCAGAAGCACCTGATTCAAACTGAAGTAAAATATTTGCATTGTCATCAAGCTTTCTACCTTCAACAAATGTTTCCAATCTCGCTGATAACTTCTTTATTTCCTGTTTGGTCACAAAGTGAACAAGATTTTCAACATGTGTGCCTATATCTCCTACACAATTTGAAATGCCAGCATATCTTGGATCGGTCCTCCAGGATGCCTGTTGTTGACCTGTCCTTTCGATAGGATCAGCAAGCCAATCCTGAGGATATTCTGCAACTATTGTTCTTATTTCTCCGAGCTCACCAGATTCGACGAGTGATCTTGCTTCTCTAATCATGGGATATCCTGTATATGTATATGTAACCATAAATTCAACCTTTTTCTCACGCGCCAGTTCAACCAATTCTTTCGCTTCTTCAAAGGAAAAACACAAAGGTTTGTCACAAACAATATTGATTTCTTTTTCTAAGAAAGCCTTGGCAACCTGAAAGTGTAAGTGATTGGGCACCGCTATTGACACAAAGTCAATACAATCCTCTCTTTCAGCTTCTTTTTCTGCCATTTCCTGAAATGTTTTGTAGGTTCTTTCTTCGCTAATTCCTAACTCTTTGGCAGTTTGGAGCGTTTCTTCATAAATATTCGAAAAACTACCAGCAACAAGTTTTGCCTGACCATTCATAGCTATTGCCGCTCTGTGAACTGGACCAATAAATGCACCTGGTCCTCCGCCAACCTGGCCATATGTCAGTTTTGCCTTTGAACCAGAAAGTTTTCCTTCTATCATATTCTTCCCTCCTTGGCTTTTATAATTCAAGAAATTATCTTTTTAATGTTTCTATCAATTATCATCAATGTTGCTCCAACTGCAGGTGAAACAATTTTTCCATCTTTATCAAGTTGACTTTTTAAAATCTTTATCTTTCCCTTAAGGGCATATAAAACCCTGTCGTTAACCAATTTCTCAATTCTCTTCACAGAATCCTGTGAAAAGCTCCCGGCAATTCCTCCAAGTACTACAGCCTCTGGATTAAATGAATTAACAATATTCACTATTCCAATTGCGAGTAATTCTTCTTCTCGTTTTAATGTTTCTTTTGCTAACTTCTCCTGTTTGGTTCTATTGATAATCTGATTAAACTGTTCATTGTAACTAAATCCTTCTATCTTTCCACCAATACTTCGATATTTCTTAACAAAAGCCTCTGTTGATGCCAATGTTTCCCAGCAACCAGAATTTCCGCAGTAGCACTGTGGTCCATCTTGCTGTATTGACATATGACCAAATTCAGCTGCTGAAAATGTATTTCCTCTATAAATCTTTCCATCAATCATGATTCCACAACCAATTCCTTCTGAAAGATACAGAAATACTACATTCTTAAAATCATTAATTAAAGGATTTTTCCATGATTCAGCAATTAAAGATAAATTAGCTTCATTATCGAGAAACAAACTTTTTTCTGTGTCAACGTAATCTCGAACATACAAATTCTTCCAGCCCAAATGAGGGACATCAATAATGTAAGCGTTTTCTGTATCAACCATGCCAGGAACAGAAACACTTATACCGAGAAATCTTTCTTCAGGTATTAATTCTGTTATTTTATTCGAAATGTTCTTGATATTTGATAAAAATTCTGCAATATTTGCTGTACTCCTAATTGTTTCAATAATTTCTACACTACCATCAAAGTAGCCTCTACCAATCTCTGTTCTCTGTACTCCAATTCTCACAATAAGAGATTGAAAAGCTTTAGGGTTAACTGATAAATTAATCGCTTTTCTTCCAATATTTGTTGTTTTTGTTTGACCTTTCTCCGAACATAAATTAGATTCAATTAGAAATTTCACTATCTTTGTCACGGTGCTTGGATTCAAATCAGAAACTTTCGAAATGTCTCTTCTCGTGATTTTTCCTTTTCTTATAAGATTTAACACTAATTTTTTATTTGAAAAACCAACTGCTTCAACATTTAATTTCTGATAGGTCACATAAACACCCCAAATTAATTTATGTCAGAAACAAATAATCATCTATGTGAATGATATAACATTTCACTTCAAAAAGTGAAATTCTTTCTGACTGGATTAGCAGGGATTTATTCTAATAAAAGTTAATTAGCTTTCATTTACAATGAAAAATAGAAAATGTTTAGACATCGCTAGATATCATTGAAGATTTTTAAAACTTACTATTAACTAATAAAGGAAAGAAAAAGGTGAAGTAACCGATAAATAAAGGAAATATTCCATTTGTCAGAAACAAATAATACTACTTTATTTTCTAAGAATTATCACAATGAAAGTCAGTTTTACTTAGTAAAATTATGTAGCTTCAATCACTAAAGTAACTGCTGAAATTTTTCTTTATTGCTACCATGAATTCTTCAAAATTTCTTGGTGCAAGGATGGCATAAAATTCATCCAGCTTGACAACCAGTACTTCATTACCATTAGCTACAAATCTTGCATTTTCTCCGTTTTTCAATCTAAAATTACCCGTTCTATAATCATCAACCGCAGTCCCAAAAGTTTTTATGCTTGGCTTGAACTGATTATCATTTTCCAGATTCACTACAAACATCTCTCTAATATCTTCCTTCTGGACGCTGAACTCTCTGAATGCAGAAATTCTTGCAATAAAATTGTCATTATTCACAACCACACCAGATTTGGAAGGCCCATAAATCAACAGGACATACATAAAAATAAACATTCCGGCCAAAAACACTGAAGTATAAATCCGTTTCTTACCAGAAGTAAGGAACAACGAAACAAGTAAAATAATTCCTATGAGTACTAAAACACCATAACCCAGATATCCCATCATTCCCACGGTACCAAGTTCAAAAAACTTCATTTCTTCATCACCTTACCGTTCACTAATTGGTTTATTATATAAAACTAAACTTTTCTTTTTTGATATCCCACTGGGGCCACATATATTACAAATTCATCTTTTCCATCCACATTTACTACCCTATCCATACCTTTACCACTGTAGGCTCCAATTGCACATGTTCCAAGTCCCAAACTTTCACAACCAAGATATAGGTTCTGCATCATATGACCTGCATCCATTGCTATCATTTTATGAGAAAGTATATCGTATCTCCATTCCGTTCTGTAAGGTAATACTGTCCAGATAAAAGTCGCAGCACACTCTCCCACAAAACGTTGGCCGTTTGCCTCATCAATGATTTTACTGGTAAAATCTCCTTTTTGCTCTACTACCAATTGGTGTTCTACTGGAAGGTATCTGTAGATTCCTTCTTCCAAATCTGTAACAAATCTTGCATGAATATAGGTTTCAAAGGGATGTCTTGCGCCTGCTGAAGGAACTGTTCTAAAGGTTACAAAATTCTTTATGATTTTTTGTACACCCTGCGTTATCCACAAAAGATAAGAAAGCTCGTGTAATGAGATGTTTTCATTGGTGAATTTCCTTCTGCTCCTACGATTTTCAACTATTTCTAAAAAATTTCTGTTTTTCAATTCAATTTTATGTGGATCAGGAAGTTCTATTAAAATTGCATCTTCGTCAATTTTTTTCTCAAAAGGCGGCCTTTCTACGCCTTTCTTCTGATCTGGAACAAATTCACTTTGTTCATCCCATAAATTATTACTTAAGAAATACCTACCATCGCTAATTTTCATATTTAACCCCCTTATAATTTTTCAATTATATAATAACAAGAGATGTATAATACAATAGTATTATAACTAACATCTTATAATGCTTACTGATGTTAATTTTGTAGTAATCTAGAGAGTGTTTTATGAAGTTATATATTCTTAACTCAGCACCCGGTGTAGGAAAAACTTCGCTAATAAAACAGTTACATTCAACTATAAAAAAGATTATGCATTCTTTGATGGTGATGATGTAGGAAGAATAGTCCCTTATCAACTTACCAAAATCTGGTTGAATCTAATTCAGGATAATCCTGTTTGTTGTGCGCTAATTGCATTAAGTACAATATAAGTAACATAATAATTACTTTTGCCTTTCCTAAAAAAGAACAAATTGAAAGAATCAAGAATAAGCTTATTGATCACGGATTTGATGTTGTTCATGTAACACTGTCTTGTGAAGAAAAAGAATTGTTAAGAAGGCTAAAAGACAGAAACAGCCAGAAAATCGCAGATATTAAGAATGGTGTAAAATATAACAAAATGATTGAAGAGCTGAACCCTGATTTCTTAATCGACACTACTAAACTTTCAAAGAAAGAAGTTGGGAACGAAATACTAAAGATTGTTAATGATATTTGATGGAGGTTTTATAAATGGCAAACTATGTAGATTTAACGAGAACAATTGTTGATAATTTAAATGTTTTTCCTGGAAATGAAAAAACTAACCTAATACACAACAGAGAACATAAAAAACATGGCTATAACAGCCATAGACTTGAAATTGATATGCATACCGGTACCCATATAGATGGTCCCATGCATTTTGGAATGAGTAACAAGTATCTCAATGAATTTTCTTTAGAAAAATTCATTGGTAAAGGCATAATGCTGGATGTCAGAGGAAAAAGAAATATCAAACTGAAAGATGCTTATAGATCACTTGAACTGAAAGAAAAAATCGTTCTTTTCTATACCGGAAAAGATAAAGATTTTGGCAGTGAAGACTATTTTACCAATAATCCCATTATTGAACCTGACCTTGCGCATTTTCTTGTTGACAATGAAATAAAAATGATTGGTCTCGATTCATCGTCGCCAGATCAAAGCCCCTTTGATATACACAAAATATTTTTCGAAAACAATGTTTTTATTTGCGAGAATCTTACCAATCTTGACAAAATTTTTGGAAAAGAATTCGATGTCATTGCCCTACCACTTAACGTAAGAGCGGATTCATCTATTGCCAGGGTTGTGGCTATGGTACATTAACTAAACTACCTGGCGATAGAAGAGTAAGGCTTGATCCGGTAATGCAAGGCGCTTGCAGCCGCTTGATGATACTTTCGCTCAAGAGGCTCTGACAGAGCTTTCCTTAAAACACGAGAAAAA
>CAYTVB010000048.1:0-12435 GCA_964441735.1 uncultured Thermotogaceae bacterium | reverse complement strand
CTATTATTAGGATACAGGGCTTTTCTCTTTTTACAGCACTTATTATACGCTGTCTTTTATCTTCGTGTATAATATAAACGAGTAAACAATCATTAGATACATTTCAGTGTGGGAGTATCAAAAGGAGATTTCCATGAATTTCAAAAACGGAAAGAATGGATATGTTCTTTTATTTACATTAATTGTAGTATTAATCTTATCAGTATTATCAATAAGTGCAATCTCTCTAGTACTTAACGAAACAATGCAGCTTAACAAAACTGAGGCTCGTTTAGAAGCCCATTATAAAGCTCTTTCCGGTGTTGAGCTAGCAAGATCCATCCTGAAAAACGATTCTCTAAAAGATCTTAGAGGAATATTTAAAGGCAATATCTCTATAGACGAAACTTCCAATATTGAAGTGGTTACCCAGTTTTCACCTGGCGAACATTGGGACGATGCCACACATACTATTAGAAATAATGTAAAAAGTACAATTGAATCTGCTTCCTGCGACATTGCTTTTGCTTTATTATCTAACACTGAAAATTCTGAAGCAAAAATAATATCATATGGAAATAGAAACAGCATAATGAGAAGTATCGTTTTATACTTAACTCTTCCAGGAAGTCCTTTTGAGCTTCCAATATTTGACATGGCAGTTTTTACAGATAGTTATTTAGAAATGACTGGAGGCGCTGAAATACAGGGAAAAGCAGGAACGAATTCTAATGAACCTGGAGCAATATACTTGCCTGGAGGAGGAGTTGAAATAACCGATACAATTTATGTTGGAGTTGATGGTGATACTAATGTGAATCCTTCACCAGATCCAGATACACCTTGGTGGCCTATTGAACATCCGGAAGCTGTTATCGAAAGAGGAAGTATATGGCAAAACACATGGTTAAATAACCACCAAGTAGATAATCTGGAAGAAGTACGACAATATGAATTACCTGACTTTCCTGACCCGCCAGATCCCATTAATTTTCCGACTTTTCCATCTTTTCCCGATAATCTCCCTAACTCAGGTAATCTAAATGTTAATGGCAGTAAGACAATAACAGTTACCGAAGGCGCAATGTATAACAATATAAGTGTTTCTGGAAGCGGCAAGCTTATCATAGATCTTCAAGGAAATAATCTCTCCATTAGAGCTGATTCTCTGGATATTGGGGGAGCTGGAAGTATTGAAGTTAAGGGGCCGGGAATATTAAACATGTATATTGACGATGATGTTTCCATAAGTGGCAATGGGGTTTCCGCTCTTAATGACTCTGAATACAATTTGTATGTGGATGGAGATTTCACTTCTTCAGGAAACTGCGATGTGGAGCTTAGTAATTTGTACACACGAGGGTTTACCCAGTTTGGAAACAGCGGTCTTATTGAAATTGAAAACCTTTATATGAACTCTAACGAATCCTTTTCCACTTCAGGAAACGGAATTGTTAGAGTTTTATCAGAAGCTCTTATCAAAGCTTCTTCTGCATCGTTTTCAAGTGGTTTAATTGATTTTCAAAATGGAGCAAGACAGGCGTTCGAAATTTCCAATGAAATCACTCTTAATGGAAATGCAGAGATCAAAGGATTAAGTAACGGAACAATAAACTGCAATTCTCTTAATTTTCAACAAGGTCATATGAGCCTTTCAGAAGAAGGAGCTTTAGAGATTTATGTCGCTGGCAACTTCGATATGGGTGGCGGTAGTACTTTAAATTATGAAGGTAACAAAGACGCTGTTGAGCTATATTATGCAGGTACAAATGAATTAGATCTAACTGGAAACATGAGATATACGGGACTACTTAACATACTTCAGGCTGAAACCAATCTTGGTGGTTCCGGTGAAATATTTGGTCTTGTAATTAGTGGTGGTCCAACTGTTAATTTTTCTGGTGGTTCCTCCGCTGATGTAATGGCAATTTATGCACCTGATTCAACAGTAAATGTTTCTGGAGGAGCTCAAATCAACGGAGCAGTAGTTGCTGATCAATTTTTTGCTTCTGGTGGTTCCAGAGTGATTTATGAAACTGAGACAGGTGATATCTTTCCTCCGGAATGGATTGGCTCTGGAGATGGCGAAATTGAGGAACAAATAGAGGTTTGGAGCAGGTGAGTAACCTTATGAATAAAGATAATTCAAAAAATACAAGAAAAAATGGTTTCACAATTGTTGAGGTTTTGGTTAGCCTTTTCATCATTGCGATTATCGTTACAGCAATAATTCCACTTTTGATGAAAAGTATCGAACAAACAAACAAAAACCAGTATTTAACCGAGGAACTATCAAGAGTGCAAAAAAAACTGGAAGACGCATTCGTCCTGGATAACAGCGATGCTACTAAAACAGTGTTCATTGAAACTTCAGAAGGTAGCACACCAGTCAGTATTAAATTGTTTACAGCAGAATTTGGAATTGATAATGAAAAGAAAATTAATTTGTTTCTTAGGAGCAATGATTAATTATGCAAAGAAAAAAAGGTTTATCGTTGATGGAAGTCTTAATCGTCCTTATTTCATCAAGCATAGTTATTGCAATAGGTTTTTCCTTATTTTCAATTGGCTGGAAAGTGTATGGTAACTCCCAGAAAAAGGCTCTTCTTGAAAGTAATATGAGAAACGTTATAGAGATAGTTACTGAAGAATTACGATGGGCAAAAGAAGCTACCACAACAATTAACCCTGCAGGAAATAATTGGATAACAATATTTTTGGAAGAAGGAATTATTAAATGGGCCAGGCAATCAAATGGCAGCTTATCTAACCCTCAATACCTAACAGATGATCAAGATGTGATTGTCAACAATTTGTGTTTTAATTTAAGTGGCTCTCAAGATCAAAAGGTAGTAATACATATTACATTAAGTGCATCTAGCTCATCGGATGAAAGAATTGGAGAATCAATAACTACTTCTGTTGTATCTTACAATTTGAAGGAAAACCTTTTGGGCGAGAGCTTATCTATTAGTTATAAGAAATGACCGATTTCAAATAAAAAATATTTTTTCTTGTTCTCTTTTTTAGTTATATCAGTTATAAACAGATTATTCATAAATCTTCTTTTTCAAATACTGCAACTTAACAGTGATTAAACTTTGTCTTTAAATTCTGCTATCTATTTCGTTACCAATTGTTAAACTGCTCCTTTTTTACCAACAATAAAACGATTTCCTGATTTTATATCAATTAACGCAGTTCTCATTATTTAAATTGACAAAAAAACCCTTAAATGCTAAAATAATGTTAGCCTTATCTAACTTTATAAAGGAGTAAAAGGTATGAAAGCAGATAATTCTAACTTAACAGAAAGTATGGAAGATTATCTTGAAGCGATAACTGTTCTCATTAATAAAGGAAAAACGGTTAAGGTAACTGATATTAGTAACATGTTAGGTGTTAAAAAACCAAGCGTTACTTCTGCTCTGACAAAGTTAACTAAAGCTAATCTTGTTAAACACGAAAAATATAGTGATGTTTCCCTTACTAAAGAAGGAAAAAGAATTGGTCATGAAGTATATAAAAGGCATCAAACATTAAGGCGTTTCTTAACTGAAATACTTAATGTTGATCAAGAATACGCTGATGCTGACGCCTGCAGGATGGAACATGTTGTAAGTAAAACCAGCCTTGAAAAACTAACCAAATTTTTAGATTTTGTTCTCAACTGTCCTCGCGGTAAAGCGGAGTGGCTGGAAGGCCTTGATTATTATTTTAAACATGGTAAACGCAGTGAAAAACTCATGAAAAGATGTGATAAGAAAGAATAATTCAAATTTTTTTATCTCATTGTTAGTCATGACTAACATATTTTAGTTAATTATGCAAATAACATAGAATAAGTTCAAATTAGCAATAGTTTGTAAATGAATTTAATCAAAACAATAACGAGGGGGAAAAGATGGCCATAAAAACGTTAAGTGATCTAAAAAAAGGAGAAAAAGGCAAAATTATCAAGATTAGAGGTAAAGGCAATATTCATAGGAGATTACTAGATATGGGACTTGTTACCGGAAGCGAGGTAACTGTTCAAAGAAAAGCACCGCTTGGAGATCCGATAGAAATTAAAATTAAAGGGTATTTTCTCACTCTTCGCAAAGAAGAAGCTGCAAGTATTAAAGTGGATGAAACAAAATGAGTGAACATAAAATGCCATTAGCAATGGCAAGACCAGGCGAAAAGTTAAAAGTTGTCGGTTTACGAGGAGGTTGGGGTATTCATAAAAGACTAACAGATATGGGACTCACTCCAGGTGTGCATATACGAATAATTAATTGTCAGATGCCAGGACCAGTTATTATTGAACTCAGAGGTTCAAGAGTGGCATTAGGTCGAGGTATTGCACAACGAGTAATGGTATCTTCAGATAATGTCTGTAGTGACTGTGAAATGTGCAATAAAACAATATTAGGAAGCTTATTTAAAGGGGGAAAAAAGTAAATGGGTGAAGAAATCGTAGTAGCACTTGCTGGTAATCCAAATTCAGGTAAGACCACATTATTCAATAATTTAACAGGTTCGCGTCAACATGTTGGCAATTGGCCCGGTGTTACAGTTGAGAAAAAAGAAGGTAGATGCACTTATGAAGGCTATCATATCAAAGTAATTGATTTACCAGGCGTTTACAGTCTTACGGCATATTCTCCGGATGAAGTAATAGCGCGAAACTTTATTGTTGAAGAAAAACCAGCTGTTGTTGTAAACATTGTCGATGCTTCGAATTTAGAACGTAATTTATATCTCACTATACAAATTCTTGAAATGGAGGCGCCTTTAATAGTTGCATTGAATATGCTTGATGTTGCTAAATCCAGACACCATAAAATAGATATTGAGAAACTTTCAAATGAAATAGGAGCCGCCGTTGTACCAATGGTGGCTACTCGTAATCAGGGAACAAGAGAGATACTTAAAGAGATTTTAAATGAATTTAAGAGAAAAAGCACTCGAAGAAAAATAAAAGTTCATTATGGAAAAGAATTAGAAAAGCAAATAAAAGATTTGGATTCAATTATTTCACGTGATGAGAAACTTTCAAAGCGATACCCTCCCAGATGGCTTGCAATAAAGCTTCTTGAAGAAGACAAAGAAATTCTCGAAAAAATCGGAGAGATTGATCATGAGTCGTAAAGAAATACTAAAAACCAGGGATAAAAGCTCTGAACACTTGAGAAAGGTTATAGGAGATGACGCCGAAACCGCTATTGCTGATGCCAGATATGGATTCATCCATGGGCTGCTTCAGGACATACTTAAGAAACCAGAATATGAGAAACCTACTTTTTCTGATAAAATCGACAGGATAGTCGTTAACCGCTGGTTGGGAATTCCGCTGTTCTTAGTTATTATTTATGGTGTTTTTCAGTTTGTATTTACAGTATCAGAACCGCTTATGGGTTGGATCGAAGGTCTTTTTGGATGGCTTGGTTCACTCTTATCTAATCTATCACCTGATTGGCTTGGTTCCTTTTTGGCTGATGGCGTTATTGAAGGATTAGGTGCAGTATTAATCTTCATTCCTCCGATATTTTTGCTATTTATTGCTGTTACTATCCTTGAAGATTCAGGTTATATGGCAAGAGCTGCCTTTGTAATGGATCGTATAATGCATAAAATTGGTTTGCATGGTCGTTCCTTTATTCCTTTGATTCTGGGTTTCGGTTGTAACGTCCCCGGTATCATGGCCTGCAGATCAATAGAGAACAAAAAAGACAGATTAACCACCATATTAATCAATCCATTTATTTCCTGTGGCGCCAGACTGCCAATTTATGTACTCTTTGCAGGTACATTTTTCGTAAAATATCAGGGACTTGTTGTCTTCACAATGTATATCATTGGTATTATTGTAGCCATTATCACAGCGGTAATACTTCGCAAAACCATTCTCAAAGGTCCCAGCGGACATTTCGTTATGGAGTTACCTCCTTATCGTTTACCCACTATTACTGGCATATTGACACATATGTGGGAACGTGGAAGGTTGTTCTTAAAGAAAGCAGGAACAATCATTTTTGGAGCAGTTATTCTGGTATGGCTCCTTAGTAGTTTACCCTGGGGAGTAGAATATGCAAGTGCTGAAAGCCTTATAGGCAGAATCGGTAGTTTTATTGCACCGATATTTTCTCTTAGTGGTTTTGGACAATGGCAGGCAAGTGTAAGCCTTATTTTCGGTCTGTTAGCCAAAGAAGTTGTTGTCGGTACAATGGGTACAATATTTGCTGTTGATGGAGAAATGCTGGGTGGCACAATAGCAACTAAACTGGGATGGACCTCGCTCAACGCATATGCGTTCATGGTTTTTTCCGCGCTCTATATACCATGTGTAGCGGCTATTGGAGCGATCAGGGCAGAAACTAAATCCTGGAAATGGACAGCATTTTCAATATTTTACTCCACAGGAGTTGCATGGCTGCTAGCTACATTAATTTTCCAGATTGGTAGCTTATTTACAGGTTAAAAATATCACAATTTCTAAAATAGAGATCTATTCAAGATAGTTGAATCACACAAGTAAAATTTGTTCATATTGTTTTGTTTCTTATCCCTCTATGTGAGAAAATAAGAGCATGATAAGGAGGGATAAAAAATGTTAAAAAGAGTATTGAGTTTTATATTAATTACGGTGTTCATTGCGACAGCGGGAACGACTCTTTTTGCTAGTGATGAAGGTGATTGGCTTTATTTCACCATACTTCATACAAACGATGAACATTCTTCTTTGGTACCACATTCTCCAGCAATAGATCATTTATCTAATGTCGGTGATGATCCAACTGTTGGAGGCTTTGCCCGTTTAGCCACAGCAATCAAAGAAATTAGAGCTAAAAAAGCAGAAGAAAACGAACCCGTTCTGGTAATCAATGCAGGAGATTTTCTTGGAGGTAGTGCCTTTGGTTGGCTTGCTCCTGCAGGATTCGCAGCTGAGCTTTCACTTTTGCAGGAAATGGGATACGATGCAGTAACAATAGGAAATCACGAATATGACTATGGAACTGAAGTGCTTACAGATTACTTGCTAACAGCCGGATATCCTGAAGCAAATAAAGATACGGTAGTTATTACTTCAAATACCAAACCACCTGAAAATCACCCTCTTGTTGAAAAGGGTGTCTTTAATGATACAGCAATATTTGAACTGGCTAATGGGATAAGAATAGGAGTTTTTGCATTGTTGGGTGAAGATGCTGAATCAGTTGCTTCTGATGTAAATGAGTTTGAATTTCTCGACAGGCATGAAACATCCAGAGACATGATTAAAATACTTGAAGAAGAAAATGTTGATGTAATAGTTGCTATCACTCACGCTGGAGTAAAAGAAGATCAGGAACTTGTCAAAAATGTAGAAGGAATAGACATCATTATCGGAGGTCACTGCCACACAGCATTACACCAGCCAGTAGTAGAAAAAGGGACCATAATTGTTCAGGCTGGTTCTCTAAGCAGATATCTCGGACAACTTGAGCTAGCATTCAATCCAGAAAATGGTGAACTAAAAATAAACAACGATGAAAGCGAACCTTTCCTTATATCCATTGATGGTTCTATACAACCGGATCCAGAAATTTCAGTCATGATAGACGAATATGAAGATAAACTGAATCAGCTGGTAAAAGAAATGACCGACGGACAGGTTGATGATGTTATGCAACCTGTTATAAAATCTGATTTTCCAGTTACTGATCTTGCGTTGCAGGAATCCCCGGTAGGTAATTTCATTACAGACGGTATGCGAATGATAACAGAGGAAGTAACCGGAGAAAGAGTTGATGTAGCAATCATGGCCAACGGTAGCATTAGAGGGTCAATCATACCCGGAACTATGCCAGATACAAAAGGTTTAGTTCCTTTTTATGAGATAGTAGAAGTTATTGGACTGGGTTATGGGAAGGATGGTTATCCCGGATATTCAATAGTGTCCGTCTATCTAACAGGTGACGAGCTTGCTCGTCTTCTTGAAGTAGCTGTTCTGCTAAAAGAACTAATGGGGAACACATATTTCTTGCAGTTTTCAGGACTTCGATATGACTACAATCCAAAGAACGCTATTTTATTTACCATACCAATAATGGATCAACCCCTTCCTTCAACCAGAGCGGTAACAAAGGGTGAAATATATACCGGCGAAGGAATTCAACCAGCAACCGGTGATGAAGGTTATAAAGCTCTTAAAAAAGGTGATGAGGAGCTCTATCATATAGTAACGGACACATATATCCTTTCATTCCTTCCTATGATAGGAGATATTCTACCGAGTCTTGAAGTGGTTCCAAAAAACGCTGACGGAAAACCAATTGATCTAACCAACCGGGATGAATTTGTCGTTAGCAAAAATGGAATGGAACTCAAGGTTTGGGAAACAGTGGTCAAATTCGCACTTTCACAGGAAAAAGGCGAAGATGGCATTCCCATAATGCCTGATTATTACGCTGATACAGCTAACAGAATAAATGAAGTTAAGAAGCTCTCTTACATGCAAATAGCAGGACTAACAATCGCTGGGGTTGCAGCAGCCCTTTTGATATTCTTCCTGGTTAAGTAACTTTAGAAACCCTGTGTTGTTATTTACCTATATAAAATAAAAACCGCTCTTTAGTAGAGCGGTTTTTCTTAAGTAATCTGATTTTTATTTTTTTCTTCCGTACTGCTTTTCTGCATTAATATTCAGCGACATTAAATTAATGAATTAACTCGCTGCCTAAAATAAATTATCACTTCTTTGGTTAAACTTTAAAAGTGTTATAAAAAAAGATTGTTTTGCTTTCCATTGGTGCTATACTAAAAAAAGTTATTTTAAATATATTATTACAGTTTATTTATGGAGGTTCATTCTTGATGAAAACACTCACTTTTATACTGATAATCCTTAGTTTTTTAGTAATAGCTTCCTGTAACTTTCTTAAACCAGAAATAAATGAATTTATTAATTTAAAACCTAAAAATATCAGTACAATAATTGGCGATAAGATCCTTTTTAGCTGGGAAGGCGGGACATGTTATGACGATACTGTTATATATGATTTACTGGTTGGAACATCTGAAAGCTCTCTCACGAAAATTGCTACAAACTTAACATCCACAGAGAAAAATGTAGACCTAGAAACAAATAAACAATATTTTTGGAAAATCATCGCTAAGAATGATTACAGTAGTCTGGAAAGTGCTATCCTGAATTTTTTTCTTTGCGACGGAATAATAATGGAAATTCAACCTACGAATGCATCAACCGAAATTGAAACAGATGTTCAACTAAACTGGCGAACGGATAAGCCAGAAAACGCTGAACTAAAATACGATGTTTATTTTGGAGATAATGAGAGTCCTCCTTTAGTATCCAGCGAACAAGCAAATAATAGTTACGATCCCGGTACTCTAAGCAAAGGAACAACATATTACTGGAAAATACTTGCTAAAGATGGGAGAGGTGGAGAAGCGTATTCAAGTATATATAAATTCACCACTGTCACTGACCCGGAAAACAACCCTCCCACAAAACCGGGAACACCAACACCAGATGATGGTACTGTTGATTTACCAATAGACACAACACTTGCTTGGGAATGTTCCGATCCAGATGGAGATGCCCTCAAATACGATGTTTATTTTGGAGATAATGAGAGTCCTCCTTTAGTATCCAGCGAACAAGCAAATAATAGTTACGATCCCGGTACTTTAAGCAAAGGAACAACATATTACTGGAAGATAGTAGTGAAAGATGGGAGAGGTGGAGTAACAGAAAGTGATAAATGGTCTTTCACCACAGTAACCGATCCGGGAAACACACCACCGGATGAACCGGTTCTTACAAATCCACCAGATAGTTCAACAGATCATCCCACGAATGTAAACCTTCAGTGGACCTGTTCTGATCCGGATGGTGATACCCTCTCATATGACCTCTATTTTGGAACGAACAGTGAACCTAACTTTTATACAAATAATATACCAACAAACACCTTTGATATTACCAACCTGGATAAAGGAACAACATATTACTGGAAGGTGCTGGCAAAGGATGGGAGAGGTGGAGAAGCGTATTCAAGTATATATAAATTCACCACTGTCACTGACCCGGAAAACAACCCTCCCACAAAACCGGGAACACCAACACCAGATGATGGTACTGTTGATTTACCAATAGACACAACACTTGCTTGGGAATGTTCCGATCCAGATGGAGATGCCCTCAAATACGATGTTTATTTTGGAGATAATGAGAGTCCTCCTTTAGTATCCAGCGAACAAGCAAATAATAGTTACGATCCCGGTGCTTTAAGCAAAGGAACAACATATTACTGGAAAATAGTGGCGAAAGACGGAATAGGCGGAACAACAGAAAGTGATAAATGGTCGTTTACTACAATAACAAATCAAATACCCGGCCCTTATAATCCCTTTCCTTCAGATGACGAAACTAATGTTATGTGGGATAGTGTAACCCTTTCTTGGGAAATAAATGGAGATTACGAAGGACTATACTACGATATCTATTTTGGAAAAGATGAGTTACCGGGAATATATAGAATAGGGCATGCTGCAACCAAAATTACCATAAGTAATTTGGACAGAGGGGCAATTTATTACTGGCAAATAATAGTTACTGACGAACCCTATTCAAGAGAAAATCAATCAAACAAGAGTAAGAACATACTGGCTCAAGATGCTTTAAAAAGGAAAGAAGAGGCAGCTGAAAAGGGAGAAATCTGGAGTTTTACTACAAAAGAAAACAGCCCTCCAGTTTTTGTTACAGCTTATCCGGAAGATGGAGCAATAGAAGTATCACCAGGTGCCAGTATTTCATGGGCATTTACGGATCCGGATGGTGACGCTCTGTCTTATGATGTTTACTTTGAAAACGACAAAAACGCAAAAATTATTGCAAGTAATGTAAAAGAAAATCAGTTATCACCATATATGTACTCTCTCGATAAATATTACTGGAAAGTAGTTGCAAAGGATGGGCATGGTGGTGAAACCAGTTCACCAGTTTTAGACTTTGAAACAAGATTTATAAAATGGCAAAAATGTTTTGGTGGAACCGTTGGTGATTTTGCTTATTCAGTACAGCAAACTTCAGATGGAGGTTATATCGTTGCCGGTTATACTTATTCAAATGATGGAGATGTTTCTGGTAATCATGGCAGTTACGACTTTTGGGTTGTGAAACTAACTTATGATGGTACCCTCTCATGGCAAAAATGTCTGGGGGGAGGCAGTGATGATTTAGCTTATTCAATACAGCAAACAGCAGATGGAGGATACATCGTTGCCGGTTATACAGAATCAAATGATGGAGATGTTTCTGGTAATAATGGTGGTAGGGACTTTTGGGTTGTGAAACTAACTTATGATGGTACCCTCTCATGGCAGAAATGTCTGGGTGGAACCAGTGATGAAATTGCTTATTCAATACAGCAAACAGCAGATGGAGGTTATATCGTTGCTGGTCACACAACATCGAATGATGGAGATGTTTTTGGTAATCATGGCAATAACGATTTTTGGGTTGTGAAACTAACTTCTGATGGTACCCTCTCTTGGCAAAACTGTCTGGGTGGAACACGGTCTGAATATGCTTATTCAATACAGCAAACAGCAGATGGAGGTTATATCGTTGCTGGTGAAACATTATCGAATGATGGAGATGTTTCTGGTAATCATGGCAGTTACGACTTTTGGGTTGTGAAACTAACTTCTGATGGTACCCTCTCTTGGCAGAACTGTCTGGGTGGAACCAGTATTGATGTTGCTTATTCAATACTACAAACAGCAGATGGAGGTTATATCGTCGCCGGACATACTTATTCAAATGATAAAGATGTTTCTGGTAATCATGGTGGTAGAGATTTTTGGGTTGTGAAACTTACTTCTGATGGTTCCCTCTCTTGGCAAAAATGTCTGGGTGGAGTTAGTGATGATTTAGCTTATTCAATACAGCAAACAGCAGATGGAGGTTATATCGTTGCTGGTCACACAACATCGAATGATGGAGATGTTTTTGGTAATCATGGCAATAACGATTTTTGGGTTGTGAAACTAACTTCTAATGCTATCCTCTCATGGCAGAAATGTCTGGGTGGAGGCAGTGATGATTTAGCTTATTCAATACAGCAATCAACTGATGGAGGATACATCGTTGCCGGTTATACTTATTCAAATGATGGAGATGTTTCTGGTATTCATGGCAGTACTAGAAGTGATTTTTGGGTTGTTACATCCAATGATATAAACAAATAAACATTATTCTTAACTAAAAAAGAAAAATCTTTGTTATTTAGTCACTGTTAAAATTTAGTTTTTATGATACCTGCAATAAAATAGGCTATTTAAGGGAAAAACATAATAAAAGAATCTGTTTGAAAGTGTATT
Source organism: uncultured Thermotogaceae bacterium (assembly GCA_964441735.1). Lineage (GTDB taxonomy): Bacteria > Thermotogota > Thermotogae > Petrotogales > Kosmotogaceae > JASMTM01. The sequence goes on along the minus strand of CAYTVB010000048.1, from coordinate 84 downwards.
ACTGCAAACTGTATATGGTCTAATAAACTTGGTTCTTCCGCAACAACGCTGAAATCATGACAAAAAGGATTACAATTAAGGTAT
>CAYTVB010000047.1:0-12488 GCA_964441735.1 uncultured Thermotogaceae bacterium | reverse complement strand
CTTAGTACCTCTTCTCTAATAATATATATATATGGAATTTATCAAAAAGGTCTTGGATGGTTATTAAAACCTATTTATAGATTGCTTGAGATTCAGGAAATACCTTCTTTACCCGGAATACTCATGCTACTTTTTATTTGTTTAATGATAGCTTTATCTATTGTAATAAATGCTGAAAAATAAAACGAGCCCTCGTAAAAAATCTGGAGAGCTCGCAATTATTTTCATCCAATAACGTTAAGAAAACAAATTAATACAATACTTCGGTTATAGCCGATCTATCATCATACATTATATTCCCAATGCTCTTGGATCAAGCGCGTCTCTCAAAGCATCACCAAGTAAGTTAAATGCCATAACAACTATGAATATAAAGAGACCAGGTAGCAGTAACCATGGTGCTTCAGTCATAGATTTTATATTCTGCGCCTGACTCAGCATTAGTCCCCAGCTGGCAGAAGGTTCACTAATACCCAAGCCTAGGAAACTTAGTCCGGCCTCGCCAATTATATATTGAGGTATTGCCAGGGTTGCAGCAACGATGATGTAAGTTGATGTGTTCGGAATAATATGCTTCCATATAATTCTCCTATCAGGATAACCCATAGCCATAGCAGCTTCAACAAATTCGTTGGATTTTAAAGAAAGTACCATGCCACGTATAACCCTCGACATACCAGGCCAGCCAATAAAACTCAGAATAATGACGATTAGTAAATAAGTAATATGGGGAGGTAATCCTACAGGTAAAATTGCTCTAAGTGAAATAAGTAAATAGAAACCAGGAATCGACATCAGTATTTCAGTTGACCTCATTGAAATTTCATCAGCCCAACCACCATAATAACCGGCTGCTCCTCCGATAAGCAGAGCTAAAGTGAAAGTGATCATGATTCCCATTAAACCAATAGATAAGGATATTCTTGAACCAAATAGTATTCGTGAAAATACATCACGGCCATAAGCATCTCCACCAAATAGATGTATTTCTGCAGGTGATTCGACACCAAAAAGGTGAATATCTGCAGGAATAAGCCAAAGGAGCTTATAGTTCCAGGAACGCACAAAGAATTTAATCGGGAATTTTCTCGTTTCATATTCCATTACTTCTGGATTTTGAACTATTTCAAACAAATCAGGATCAATTTCAAATTCACTAAGATAACTCCTTGCAAGCGCCAGATCTCCACCTTCAACATCCAGTACATCGTTAACAAGAATAATTGCTTCTTTAACAACTTCTTTGATTTCATCTTTTGTTACAGCATATATTCTGTGTAATTTTTTTTCTGTTATTAATTTTACTGGTTCTCCAATTTCTTTTAAACCAGGATATTGCCAGGTAGGTAAGTTTTTAAGATAGTCTGGATCTTCACGTTCAGTTCTTAGCGGTCCATCCAAAACGCTTACTTCACTTAACTTCAGCGACTCTACAACTTTATATTCAGATCTTGTCGTAAGTTGAGCAGTCTTCCCTTCAGTATCTTCTGCATACTGGGTTGTTTCAACAACCATATAAATTGATTTGACATTATTTTTGCTAATAGCGAATTCTTTTGTTTCTCCAGTTTTCAAATCCTTTGCTACTAAACTTTGAATTGAAGTTCCTTCAGCAAAGCTAGTCCTATATGTTTGAGGATCTCTTTCCAAAACATAAGGATAAACATAAGGCCAGGTCAATTTTCCCTCTTCATCCAGCCATCTAATATTCGATGGAGGAGAGTACGATAATTCTTGATTTTGAGCATACGGATTATATGGCGAAAAGAAATTGGCAAATATTGCTATAAGGTAAAAAATCATGAGAATCCACATTGAAATGATACCAAGTTTATGTCTTTTTAATGCGCGCCATATAAGTTGCCACCGGTTTAGATACTCAACTTCAAAAAGATCTTCTTTTCTAACTTCGCCTGATTGTTCACTTTTTTTATTCAGTTTTTTATCATTTTTTTTCAAAAAACTCACCCCTATCTAAGTCTGTAGCGAATTCTGGGATCAACCCAGGCGAGTAGTAAATCCGCAGATAGATTTCCAATAACCAACATCAATGATGCCAATAAAAGCGAAGCCATAACCAGGAACAAATCCTGCGATGTCAGTGCCTGAATAACAAGTCTTCCCATACCAGGCCATCCAAATACCGTCTCAGTTAAAACAGCACCACCCAACAATGCTGAAAGAGCATAACCAAACATTGTAATCAAAGGGTTAATTGCATTACGAACAGCATGGGTATAGATTACATTCTTTTCAGGCATTCCTTTTGCTCTTGCAAAAAGAACATAATCCTGTTTAAGTTGATCGAGCAGTTGTCCTCGCATCTGTCTCATTTGTCCGGCCAAGCCTGCTGTTCCAAGTGTCACAACGGGGCCCACAACGTGCCATAAATAATCACCAATTTTGCCTATCAAGGATAACTCATCGTAATTAAGTGAAATAATCCCACCTATGGGGAACCAGCCAGTTTTGGCAGCCATAAATAACCATAATAATGCAAAGAAGAAGTTTGGAATTGATAAGCCTATAAAAGCAAAAACGGATAATCCCTGATCGCTAGCTGAATATTGCCGAAGTGCAGCGAATATTCCAAGCGGTATTGCAATTCCCCAGGTGAATATTAATGTTGTTATACTAAGAAGTAATGTGGCTCCCAATCTTCTCCAGATAAGGTCAAAAACTGGAACATGATAAACAAACGAATAACCAAAATTACCTCGTAAAACTTCACCCAGCCATTTAAAGTACTGTACAACAATAGGTTTATCAAATCCGAACTGTCGTTCAAGAACTTCCACCTGTCTGGGACTTACTGAGGGATTTAGTCTATAGTTATCCAAAAAATCACCAGGTGCTGCTGATATTATCATAAAAGCTAAAACTGAAACACCCAGTAATACGGGAATAGCAAGAATAAGTCTTCTAACAATGTATTTGAGCACTTTCTTCCCTCCTTGAAAAACTGAGAAAGTTTAGATGTTAACTAAAGCTAAAGCGGGAGGGATACTCCCCTCCCGCAAAATAGAGAAAAAGTACCCCTGTATTATTCCTTCCAGATTCCGTACATATGCCACAATTGACCGGCAAATGGATTTGGATCGGGGTTAGCAATATGTACGTTTCCCTGACGTGCATAGAGGTAATTCTGTGCAATTGTGTAAATCATTGGTTGATATTCAGCACAGAGCATCTGGAATTCAGCAAAGAGGTCATATCTGTCTTCACCAAAAGCACCTAGAGATTCAACATAAATCTCATGAATGCGTTTTTCCCAGTCAAACTGTTTGTAAATATCTTCAGATACTGTGTCGGGTCTGAGTTCAGGTGAGTAGTTGAAAAAGTGTAGTCCACCATCAGTTCTCCACACATTCCAGCCACTACCTGGATCTGAACCACCAGTGAGGCCAATTATAACAGCATCAAAGTCAGGACCAAGGAGTTTCTGTACAAGTGTATTGAATTGCATTGGTACAAAGTTGATCTTGATGCCAACCTTACTTGCACTTTCAACCATAATATTACCAATTGCTTCACGTACATTGTTTCCAACATTTGTTGTCATATTAAATTCAACACGGTTTCCATCAGCGTCTATTAAATTACCGGCGTTATCCCAGTCAAAGCCACCCTTTTTGAGTTCAAGTCTGGCCCTTACGATTGAATATTTATACGGGAATTCCTCTTCAATCTCAGGATTGTAGAATCCAGAAGATGGAGGCACTGGACCATACAATGGAGTACCTAGTCCGTTGTATAGTGTTTCAATAACGCTTTCTCTATCAAGCATGTAAACTAATGCTCTTCTAAAGTTCACATTTCTAAGCCATGCTCTCTTTGCAGGGTCCTGATTAACCAGGTTCAACGCAACGAAACTTGAACCGGTTACAGGTCCACCGGTACCTACTACCCAACCTTTTTCTTCTGCCTGTTCGGCAATTCTTGGGAAGTTTTCAGCTGTTGGTCCATAAATATCACATTCTCCTGCCTCGAATTTTAAGAGTTCTGTATTGAGGTCAGGAACAATTTGGAAAATTACTCTGTCAAGATAGGGTAATTTTACACCATTTTTATCAACTGCATAAAAATGGGGATTTCTTTCGAGCACAACTCTTGTGCCTTCTGAGTACTCTACAGGAATAAATGGACCCATTCCAACAACACTGTCAATTTCATCAACTGTCCAGGCCTGCTGGTATGTTTCATTTTCTACAGCTTCGTTAAGAACATGTTTTGGAAGAATGCTTGTCCATGCTACGGCTCTAAATCCCCAGTAAGATGGCGTTGACCATGTGAATGAAATTGTTGTATCGTCAACAATTTCAATTTCTGGAAGTTCGTCATTACTGTCAACGTAGCCTGTAGGGCCGTTTGCTGTCATACCTTCAACAAAGTAAATTTCTCTGAACGTCCATGCAACATCTTCGATGGTAAATGGTTCACCGTCTGACCATTTTAAACCATCTCTGATCTGGAAAAATACAGTTTTTTCGTCTTCAGAGTACCACCAATCTTTGGCAAGTCCTCCTCCAGCTGGGTTACCGCCAAGATCTGCGCTAAGTAATGCATCGAGGAAAATGTCAATGATGTCTGTGGAGCTTGTTTCTTGAGCCCAGGAATCATTAAGAGTTTTTGGACCCTGAGTAGTGGTTAAATATAATGTACCGCCGGGCTTACCATCGAGGTCATCAACAAGATATTCAGGTTCCTGAGCAAAAGCAAAACCTACAGCTAGAAGCACGACCAAAAAAAGTGCTAACTTCTTCATGTTTTTTCCCCTCCTTTTAGAGAAGTTTCAGAATAAAGATGACACGCAACAAAATGGTTATCATCTATTTGGAACTCTGGTGGATATTTTTCTTCACAAAGACCTTTAATCTTATATTTACATCTTGGATGGAAGAAACAACCTTTTGGTCTGTTAATAGGGCTTGGTACCTGTCCCCCTATAAGGTCTTTTCTGTTTCTTTTCTTTTTAGGATCAGCGATTGGTGCTGCCGCCAATAAAGCTCTAGTATAAGGATGAAGTGGGTTGTCAAAAATTTCAGAGCTATCACCACTTTCAACAATCCTTCCAAGATACATAACTCCAACACTATTACATATAAAACTAACAAGAGCAAGATCATGAGAAATAAATAAATATCCAGCGTTCAAATCTTCCTGAAGCTTTTTTAAGAGTTTGACAATTTGAGCCTGAACCGATACATCAAGTGCTGATGTTGGCTCATCAAGTACCAAAAGATCAGGGTTGACACTAATTGCTCTGGCTATTGCAATTCTTTGCCTTTGTCCCCCACTAAATTGATGAGGGTATCTATCGATATGATACGATTTCAATCCTACTTTTGATAACAAATCTTTAACGATTTCCACTGCTTGATCAATATCTTTGGCAAAGCCATGGAATATGAGAGGTTCTGATAGCATTTGACCAACTGTCATTCTTGGATTAAGTGAAGACATGGGGTCTTGAAACACTATCTGCGCTTTTTGTCTGAGCTCTTTTGTTTTTTGTTTTTTCTTTTCGAATAGTAGATCCAGTGTTTTCTTTGGATTCTTATTGGCTTTATTGTAAACATCATAGATCTTGAGTTGATGAGGTTCTAAATCTTTCCCGCCATTATTAAAAGATGGTAATGAAAAGTAATTCTTGTTTAAATGTTCCAGTGCATCTTTTTTCTTAAAAAAGTAAAATGTCGTATCTTCATCATCAATCAATATTTCGCCTTCAGTTGGTTCGTGTAGTCTTAAAATGGTTTTCCCGATCGTTGTTTTTCCACAACCAGATTCTCCGACAATTCCAAAGGTTTTTCCTCGGTCCAGATCAAAAGAAATATCATCTACTGCTTTGACAAAACCCACAGTTCGCTCTATCAAAAAGCCCTGCCGTATTGGAAAAAACTTCTTTAAGTTGCGTATATCCAAAAGCTTCATTCAGTATCCTCCTTGACAACGGAAACTTTATTTGTTACTGGATTAAAACATCTAATTGAATGTCCTTCTTCTATTTCCACTAATGTTGGTAATTCTTTAAAACACTTTTTACTAGAGCGACTACATCGTGGTAAGAAGGGACATAATTGAGGAGGATTCATCATCACAGGTGGTTGCCCGGGAATGGGATCTAGATCAGTTTGTCTTACATCAAGTCTTGGAATGCAATTAAGTAAAGCATAAGTGTAAGGGTGCATTGGATTTTCAAAAATCACTTCTGATGATGCTACCTCCATTTGATAGCTTCCGTACATAACAGATATTTTCGTAGCTATTTCAGCTATAACAGCAAGATCATGTGTTATAAATATTGTACCACTTTGAAACTCTTCCTGTAATTCCTTCATAAGTTCAAGTATTTGAGCCTGAACCGTAACATCAAGAGCAGTGGATGGTTCGTCTGCTATGAGTATTTCGGGATTACAGGAAAGTGCAATTGCTATAACTACTCTTTGACGTTGTCCACCAGATAGTTGGAAAGGATAATCATAAATTCTTTCAACAGGATTTGGTATTCCAACTTGTTCAAGTATTTTTATAGATCTTTCTTTTGCTTCTTCTTCCGTAATGTTTTCATGGTGAATAATAGTTTCCATCATTTGTCTGCCAATTGTATAAAGTGGATCTAAGGAAGTCATTGGGTCCTGGAATATCATCCCAATATGTTTCCCCCTGATCCTGGAAAACTTACTCTTTTTTATTTTGGCTAAATCAATTACACTATTCTCATTATTTTTTGAGAATTCGTCTGTATTAAACAGTATTTGTCCATTATCAATATATCCAGGTTCATCTATCAAACCTGCTATTGTCTTTACAGTTACACTTTTTCCTGAACCTGTTTCACCCACTATACCCAACACTTCATTTTTACTTAAAGTAAAGGATACATCCTGTACTGCTTTAACTGTCCCCTCGGCCATGTCGAAATAAGTACTGAGATTACGAACGTCGAGGATTGGTTTCTCCTGCAATTATATCACCCCGTAAATTTATTTAAACCTTTCATGAAAAAAATATCTACTGTATAATTATTACATATCTAAGTCTAAAATATCAAGTCATTGGTGAGAAAATGCATGTAAAAATTGCAAATATTCTTGAAGGTAAAAGATTTTCGAAAATTTGTTTTAAAAATAATTGTCTGTTTCCAGATGGAGAAGGTGGGCAACTGGGAGACAGAGGTTATATAGATGGAGAATACTTCTCGAGCGTTAAACGTTGTAAAAATCAAATCTGTGTTTTCCTCGAAACAGAAAAACAATTCAATGTTGGCGAAATAATCAATCTTTATATTGATATGGACAGAAGATACGATATTGCTCAGCAGCACACTACTCAACATCTACTGTCTGCAATAATTAGTAAGGAATTCAACTCAGAAACGAAAGCTTTTAAGATGGGAGAAGAATATTCTACCATTGACATTGATTTACCTCAGTTTGAAAAAGAACACGAAGAACTTGTAGAAAGACTTTTTTTCAATGAAGTGAAGCAATGTCGAAAGGTTTCCACTAAAGATTATCCTTTTGAACGTATCAAAGATATGGATTTGAGAAAACCGATAAAGGAAAAATTATCACAGGAAGATAGCATCCGAATAGTTAGTATTGACGGGATCGATAAAGTTGCATGCAGTGGTTTTCATGTAAGTAACAGTGGTGAACTTGGTTTATTAAAGATCATAAAAACTGAAAAGAAAAAAAGCAACCTCACCAGATTATATTTTGTTGCAGGCTTTAGAGCTTTAAGTTACTTTCAAGCTGTTCACAATTTAATAAGGTGGCTAAATAATGAGCTAACCAGTGGAATGAAGGAGATACCTGAGAGAATAAAGAAAATGGAAGAAAACAACAGGACTTTGAAAAAGCAAAACAATGAACTTCAGAATAGACTGGCAAGGATTTATTATGAAAATGTGATAAAGGACGATAATATCTGTAAATATGTAGAAGCAGAAAAAAGCATTATAGAAAAAATTCCTGATTATGTTGATAGTGAGGAATATGTATTGATAGGTAAAATTGAAGAAAATAAATATATGATTCACTCGAAGAAAATTGATCTTGTTGAATTATATTCATACCTGTCAGAAAGGTTAGAAATTAAGGGCGGTTGCGGAAAAACGAAAGGGCAAATCATTACGCACAATACCCCAAAAGTGCTTTTAGAAAGCATTGAAGATTTCTTGAGAGAGGAATGATGAGAATGGAACCAAGAACTCCTCCCCATAGTGTAGAGGCTGAAGAAGCAGTAATAGGAAGCGTTTTAATAGATACTGAGTCATTACCTGAAGTAATAGAAATTGTTAATTCAAATGACTTTTACTTGCATAAACATAAATTGATTTTCACAGCTATTGAATATCTTTTCGATAATGGATTCCCTGTTGACATTGTTTCAATAACAGAGAGGTTACGTTCTACCGATGCACTTAAAAGTGTGGGAGGAGAAGTCGGCGTAGTTCAACTGGCAGATGTAGTTCCAACATCAGCCAATGTTTTGTACTATGCCAGACTGGTGAAAGAGAAATCACTACTTAGGGCACTAATAAATGCGGGTGGAAAGATTGCCAAGGAAGCTTATGAATCTGAAGATACGGAATTAACACTGGATAATGCTGAAAAGCTCATCTTTCGAATAACTGAAAGCCAAACCTCAAGATCCTATCAAGAACTGGGACATGTTATGAATTCTGTTTTTGAAGATCTGGAGAAATTAAAAGATAGACCTGAAACCATAGAGTCAGGTGGTCTTGTAACAGGTATTGCGACGGGTTTCAGGGAACTGGATAAAATTACAACAGGTTTTCATAAATCTGATCTTGTAATTGTTGCAGCCAGACCTTCAATGGGGAAAACAGCCTTTGCCCTAAATGTTGCTAGGAACATGGCATTAAAGAATGATATCCCCATTGCTTTCTTCTGTCTGGAGATGACAAAAGAACAGCTTGCCCAGCGACTTTTGTGTTCAGAAGCAAGAGTAGATCTTCATAAAGTTAGAACCGGTTATCTTAATACGGAAGAATGGGATTTATTAACCAGGGCTGCTGATTCTCTTTATCGCTCAAAAATAATAGTTGATGACGAACCTTCTCTTGATCCGAGAACATTAAGAGCAAAAGCCAGAAGAATAAAATCCGAATTTAATATTGATGCACTATTTGTTGATTACCTGCAATTGATGCACTTAAAAGGCTCTGCTGAGAATAGGCAGCAAGAAATATCTGAGATATCGAGATCTCTTAAATTGCTTGCAAGGGAGCTCAACGTAGTTGTAGTTGCTTTATCTCAGCTTTCAAGAGCTGTTGAGCAAAGAGAAAATAAACGTCCTCGATTGAGTGATTTAAGAGAATCGGGTGCTATTGAACAGGATGCTGATATGGTAAGTTTCCTCTACAGAGAGGAATATTACAAAGATAAATCTGAAGCGCTTGACAAGCCGCATGAAACAGAGATGATCATTGGAAAACAACGTAATGGTCCAATAGGCATGGTCAAACTCACTTTTAACCCACGCATAGCAACGTTTTTTGATAAAGCGCCTGATGTTTATGAGACATGATTATCTTGATATTTATTTTGAGCTCAATAAATTATGGGGGGGCCATGAAGCATGATTAAAACAAGGAAACTTACAAAACATTTTGGAGATCTGGTAGCTGTTAAAGAGCTTGACCTCGATGTTACTCCTGGTGAGATTTATGGTTTCCTTGGGCCTAATGGTGCTGGAAAAACAACTACAATAAAAATGCTCACAGGTATTTTAAAACCTGATAAAGGTTCAATTGATATTTTAAATATGGATATGTCAGGCAATGAGATGAGCATAAAAAGAAGAATTGGTGTGGTGCCAGATGAGCCAAGAATGTACGATAATTTAAAGGGCTATGAATTTGCACGCTTCATTATGGAGATATATAAGGTTGATGTTGATGAGGTAGAAAAGCGATTAAACGATATCTGTAATATTCTTGGCATTGATTATCTCAATAAATTCATCGGTGATTATTCCCATGGTATGAAACAGAAATTAATGGTGGCAACTGTATTAATGAGACAGCCAGAAGTGATCTTTCTTGACGAACCTACTGTTGGTCTTGATGCTCGTAGCGCAAAGCTCTTGAAATTGCTTCTGAGAAAAATGGCCAATAATAATATTACAATTTTTATGACTACCCATGTACTTGAAGTAGCAGAGAAGATGTGCGATAGAATTGGAATTATCAATGAAGGAGAATTAATCGCTGAAGGAACAATGGAACAGTTGCGACAGGTATCAAACAAGGGCAATAAAAGCCTTGAAGACCTGTTCCTGGAGCTTACCGGCGGCGATGAATTTGGTGATATCATAGATCAACTTGATTAATAAAGAGAATCTTGATATTTGGTGGTAAATAATGGGAGATTTTGTTCTTCTCGTAAAATATCGGTTGAAAAACACATCAATAAATAGAAATAAAAGGTTTAGAAAGCTTCCTATTCTATATTTGATAATTATTCTGGCTATATTTTGTCTGGCATTTTTACCTACAATAGATTTCTTCAAAGAGCTTGATCGGATAACATTGTTTGGTGCCGATTCGTTTATAACACTTGCAGATGCCTATTTTTCGTTTTTTTCGTTAGTCCTGCTTATACTTGCAATTTTGAATCAGATTCCTTTCTTTATTTATAATCTGTATGATGAAGATGAGATTGGTTTTCTACTTAAATTTCCGATTTCCCGTTCATCTATTTTCTTCTACAAATTTTTTGAAGCCTTTTTGGGAACATTCGTTAGTTTTGCACTATATTTTTCTGTTGCTTTTGTATACGGGCTGTCAAAGGGCGGTATACATATTTTACTATCTACAGTTGCCGCAATTCTTGGTTTTGTTTTCGCTATGGGACTTTCAGTTCCAATAAGTAAATTGATCGGTAACTTTGTTTCAAGAACTAGCGCAAAAAAACTGAGTGGCTTTTTGACTTTGCTTAATGCAGGTGTATTTTTACTAATGATTTCACTTCTTGGATCAGCTAATATCGGCAACGAGGGGATTTTTTTAACTGTTAGTAAATCAAGGTTTCTTCCGTCTACCTGGGTTATGTTTGCTGCAAAGGGCGGTTTGATTGAGTGGTTATTGCTAGCTGTATTTGATTTATGGTTAATTAGGATGTCTATTCGCGTTGCCAACACCTTTATTTTTGAACCTTCAGCAAGGGGTAAGGAAGAGAAAGTTCCTGAAAAAAAAGCTATATCTGTTGTCAAGAAAGAGCTTCTCCTCCTTTTTAGAGGAGAAAATGCTGTTTTCTTTCTTCTTTATCCTGTTTTATTTTCGAGCATAATTTTGGTTATTACACGTCAATTTCTTTCAGCAATAATAGTGATGTTACTTATTTCAACGTTGTACACCTCACAGATGGTTGTATTGATGCTTTCTGCAGAATTTCTTGCCTGGCCTTTGCCCGCTTATTTACCAGTAAATTTTCGTAGAACACTGAATAATAAATGCCTTATAATAGCGACTGTGTATACATTGTTGTTTACAGGTATTCTTATAGCGTCTATTTTTGTTACAGGTGTAAGTCTAACTCACTTTTTCATTATTCCGGGAGCCTTTCTCACATTTTTGATTTCTTCAAAATTGGGAACTGTGTTTTATTTTTCTTCAAATGCACATAAATCTGGGGTTAATAAGAAACGGTTGGGTTTTTCTTCAACCCTTTTGCTTGAAATAATTTCTTTTGTAATAGGTTTTGGAAACATTGTTGTTTTGACGTTATTCATAAATTCATTAGAAAATACTGATTTGTTAATATTTAAGGAAAATATTGTGTTATTATGCTTACTGGGAATTGGTATACCGGTCATAACAAGTGTAGTAAGTTTGTTTGTGACTAAAAGGATATTGAATAAGCAAATAATTAAAATAAAAGAAAGGATGTGAAAATATGCAGGTATCACTGGAAGATATTCTTACTTCATTACTATCTAAAGTTGAATCTCTGGAAGCCACAGTTGATGATTTAAGGGTCAAATCTAATGTTTTGTTCAGGCTTTATAAAGAACAAAATGATGATGAAAATATTGATAAAGATGCTATTAGAAATGCAGTGACAGAGGAATTTGAAATTTCAAAAAAGGCAGGTCTAATAAACGAAGAGGCTTCTATCGATGAAGCAATTGATAATGTAACAGACGGCTTGATTAAGTGGCTGGAAGGTGATGTAGATGAAATTAGAAAACGAATGGAAGAATACCGTAAGAAAGTTAATGAAGCTATGGAAAACGATAAGAATATTGATGTTGCCCCGGCCAATTTTGTGAATCAGCTTAAAGGTAACCAGCAGAAAAAGAATAACAATGATAATAAGCTGATTTATTAATTAAGGAGACTATGCTAAAGAACCCGACAAATTACTGTCGGGTTCTTTTCATTGAAAGCTATATAAGGTTTATCCCGAGTTCGACATCACATAGGTAAACAAAAAGCATGAGACTACTATCCCAAA
>CAYTVB010000046.1:9879-12939 GCA_964441735.1 uncultured Thermotogaceae bacterium | reverse complement strand
TTATTTTATTCTCCCCTTGAGGGGAGTACCGCAAAGCGGGGAGGGGTGTTCATTTTAATTTTATATTTTTGTTTTACCAAACCCTATACCCCAGACCCTACACCCGTTTTTTTAGTTCTTGCACTCTCAGATCGTCATTAGTTTTTTCCGTACAACACACAACCTACAACGCACAACGTGTTTTGCTTTGTTGAAGCCTCGCTTTTCGAGCATCAGTTTTTTATGGTTTTACCCAACACCTAACACCAAACATCTAATAACGATTTTATGTTTTTTTATCTTTCATGCTATTATTTATGTATTATGTGCTTTTGATTTCATTTCTATGATAACCATGGCTACTGGTATTTTAGAAAATTGCGATCCAGTTGAAGGGGGCAAAAATTGTGAAGAGAATCTCACTTTGCATTCTTTTAGTTTTTGTAATAATCTTTCTGTTAACTGCCTGTCCACCAAAGGAAGTTTTACATTTGTATATTGAAATAGAATCAGAGGAAGAGGCAATGGGAGAAGTATATCCCCCCGAGGGAGAATACCTTTATTATAAGGGAATGTCACAAACAATTAATGCAACTCCTTTAGGAAACTCAGTTCTTGTAAAGTGGATGATCAATGATATTGAAGAAAAGAAAACATCGACAAACATAACAATAAATAAAGATATAACAGCAATAGCCTATTTTGAAAAGGAAAAACCCGAATATACACTTGAAGTCTTAGAACCATATGGAGAAGGAAAAATTGAACCATCGGCTGGCACTTACAAATATATAGAAAATGAAGAAGTTACGTTAATAGCCACTCCTTCTAATGGTTGGAATTTTGAAAAATGGCAGGTAGATGGCCTGGATTATTCCACATATGAATCAACAACCGTAACTATCGATAAAAACAAGCAAGTTCAAGCTTTTTTCCAAAAAGAACCGGTTAAGAAATATAATTTGACGATGTTTGAACCAGTAGGTGAAGGAGCAACATCACCGGCTTCAGGAACATATTCATATGAAGAAAATACAGAAGTGACGATAAAAGCTACCCCTGATGAAGAATGGAAGTTTATCAAATGGGAGGTAAATGGAGAATTTTACTCAACCCAGGAATCTACTACTTTATTCATGAATTCAAATAAAGAAGTGAAAGCATTTTTCGCCAGTGATAGTGAAGGTTATATATTGACAACAATAGCAGAAGGTAATGGATCGATAAAAATCGTACCAGAAAAAGATACATATAGTGATGGAGAAAAAGTTGAACTTGAAGCTATTCCAGGTAACTGTTCGAATTTTGAGAAATGGCATGGGGATGTTCTTTCTGAAAGCAAAGTAATTGAATTAATTATGGATGATGATAAGATTGTTTACGCTGCTTTTGAAGAAAAAGATTCTACTCCAACAATAGAAATTACTTCACCGGAATCAGTGCCGGAATATATTAATGACTCATGGAAAGAATTTGAATTTGATTGTTATTCGAATAACGAAGATGTAAGTATATCTGAAGTATCAGCTGAAGTAAGTTTAGGCGAAGCGCTTCTTACTTACCAGATTAATGAAGATTTCGGTCAGGGAACGCTGATATGGGATTTTAATAATGATAAAGCTATAGATTGTCAATCATACTACGCAACTATAACTGTGGAAGATAGTTGCGAAAATATTGGTAGTAAACTAATTCAGTTTAAAGTAGACAATGTCTCACCCGAACTTGAGTTTGAAGTTGATGATTATAAAACTGTGGGAGATTATATTGAAACAAATCTTACATGGATTGCTACTGACAGTTGTTTCAACAAAGTAAGTTTTGGTGTAAATAATGGGACACTATCAAAAACAAATTCTTCTAGCAATGAAGGGTCAATTATATGGAAAATCCCTCTTGATGAACTAAATGAGTCAGATCTTGTTGTAAATGTAACAGCTCATGATAAAGCGGGAAATACAGAAACTGTTTCAAGAACAATACCAGTTAATAAATTATCAGTAGAAGTTAATCCGGAAAGTGCTGGAATAGTCTTCCCTGATGAAGGAGATTACTACTATCCATCATCAGTAAAGATTGATTTATCTGCAACTCCAAATACAGAATATGTTTTTGATAAATGGACAACAACAGCGGGTTCATTTGAAGATGCGAATTCTCCTGAAACAGTATTTGTTATGCCTGATAAAAATGCCACTATTACAGCCAACTTCACTACTATATGGAAAGGGTTTAGTGAAAATTTGTCAAAAATAGAGCAAGTATCAAATGTAGAGGTGGATAAACCAGCTAATGTCGAAGAAGGAGACATGATAGTAGTTATTCTTCATACACAGAACAGGATAAATAAAGACTGGGTGAATGATCCATTATCTTCACAGGGTTTTTCACTTATTGGATATTCAGTTGATGAGAGTAATTATGAGAGACCTGCTGTGACTGCAGCTTACAAAATCGCTGGAAACAATGAGCCATCAGCTTACTCATTCAACATTTCAGAAGAAATGCACTGGTATATAGCAGCCATATGCATTAGTAAAGGTACAGGAATCGGGGAAGTAGTTGTTAAGGACTCAGGAGAAAATTCAGTAGAATCAGTTGCCTTTGATAGCATTACAGCCACTAGCAGATCGTTAATAGTTGCTGCCATAACGCAACGAAGGTCAACTGAATCAGATTACAATGCAAGATCTTTTGTGGCTCCACAGGGTATGACTGAAAGGTACTCCAATTATTCAATAGGAACATCAAAACCAAGCGTTTCAGGAGCATCACAATTTCTAAAAGCGGGAGAAACCATTCATTCACCAACCTATAGCTGGGACTATACAGGAAGAGCTGCCGGTATTATGTTTGAAATTGTTTTTGGTAATTAGCAAAATTATTGCTCAGAAAATATTCTTATTAATTAGCAAAAAATTCGTTAATACCACCACACCACTGAATTAGTATAATTTATTGTCTATTAGTCTTCTATTTTGTTTAAGCCAATATTTAGTTGTGAGGTAAAGAATATGGAACCAAGCATTAAGAAACATAAATCCTTTAAAGCAGTGGGACTCAGATATTATGGAGAAGATA
>CAYTVB010000046.1:0-9779 GCA_964441735.1 uncultured Thermotogaceae bacterium | reverse complement strand
AAGTTAGAAGCTTTGAGGATATTCCTGAAGGAATGGTAAAGTTTGAAGTTCCAGAACAAACATATGCCATTTTCACCCATAAAGGAAAACTGGATAAATTAAGACATACTTATGAATACATCTATGGTGAATGGCTACCACAATCAGACTATGAGCATGTAGGAAAATTTAACTTCGAACTATACGACCATCGTTTCATGTTCGGTAGCGATGATTCAGAATTAGATATCTACATCGCAATAAAACCAAAAGAATAAATAAAAGAAAGTAAATAGAAAGTAGACGAAGGATAAAACCTTCGTCTTTTTTTGTAAATGAACCAAAAAGAACACTAAGATGTCTTAATTCCGAGTGTTATAATCGTGATATAGGGAGTTGACTTGGATGAATTACATCAAAATTGTTTTTATGGTTCTGTTTTTGGGAGGTTTAGTGATGGTTTCGAGAGGTAACGAGTTGCCAGTTATTGATCAGGGAGTTCCGAAAAATCTAGATATAGCAACATTTGGGATGGGCTGTTTCTGGGGATCAGAAGCAAGTTTTGGAACTGTTGATGGTGTATATAAAACACGGGTGGGTTATTCTGGAGGAACAAAAGAAAATCCTACCTATTATAGCCTTGGCGACCATACAGAAACGGTTCAAATTGAATACGATCCATCAATAATAAGTTATGAGGAGTTATTAGAAATATTCTGGAATAATCACTCACCCTATTATCAGTCATACAGCAAACAGTATATGTCTTTAATTATTTATCACAACGATTTTCAAAAGGATGTTGCAGAGAGTTTTATAAAACAAAAGCAGGAAGAATCAGGTAATAGAGCCTACACTGGAATCAAACCTCTTGAGGTATTCTATCTTGCTGAATACTATCATCAGAAGTATTTTTTGAAGCAGGAATGGGATTTTTACAGAATATACAGAGAGATTTATGATGATGAAGAAATTGTTGATTCAACCGCCACAGCAAGGGTAAATAGTTATTTAAGAGGTAAAGGAAGCTATGATCAATTAAAGAAAGAGATAGATAAACTGGGTTTAACTAAGGAAACACAGGAAAAACTGATCAGGTATTACGAAACGCTCTAACCTCCTTTCTTCCAATTAAAAACTGCGCCTGGAAAGGCGCAGTTTCTTTTATTGTTAAAACAAATCATCTCATTTTTTCAAATTCCTCTGTCACATCCGGAGTTTCTGTGAGTTCAACAAGTTTTGTTCCCTTTTTAAGTACATGATGAAGTTCATTGTAGATTTCTCTCTCTTTTTTGTAAATAATTCCCATGGGGATTTTTTCACCAAATTCAAGTGATTTTTCAAAGGCTTTTATTTTGTCAGTAGCATCGTATGAACTGTCATCTTCAGATACATCATAAAGCCTTTCTTTATACCATGCGAAAGTATTTACTTTGTTGAACGAAACACATGGGTGCATAACATCCACGAGCGCGAGACCTTTAAATTTTATTGCTTCTGATACAACCCTCTTGAAATGATCCTTTGCTCCAGACCATGTTCTTGCAACGAAAGGTGCGTTTAATGAAATAGCCAGAGCAAGAGGATTGAGTGGTTCAGTTATTACCCCTTTTACCTGAGAGCTGGTTTTATGCCCCATTTCAGTTGTAGGAGAACCCTGACCTTTGGTGAGTCCATATATTTGATTGTTGTGTACGAGAATAGTTACATCAAAATTTCTCCTTATTGCATGAACAAGATGATTTCCTCCTTCACCGTACATATCTCCATCCCCGGATTCAGCGATGACAGTGAGATCCGGATTAACGGTTTTAGCAGCGAAGGCTATAGGTAGACCTCTTCCATGCAAACCATTAAAGAAATTTATATTCAGATAATGTGGCATTTTTGCGGCCTGCCCTATTCCTGTTATCATAAGGGTATTATTGGGTTCCAGGTTCAATTCTTCGAGGGTTTCAGAAAGAGCAAGTCTGATTGCGAAATTACCACAACCAGGGCACCAGGCTAATTCTGTATCTCTAAGAAATGTCATAAAACATCAACTCCTTTTAACTGCTCTCCAAGCCAGGTCGGAGTTATGGGACGTCCATCGTATTTTCCAATTTTCGTGAAGAGAATTCTGACTTCGCTACTTAGATACTCTGCAAAAAGTCCGGAATAATTTCCTTCCACGACGATAAATTTTTTGTTTTTTAATCTTTCAAAAACTTCTGTTTTTAACGGGAATAGTTCTGAATAATGAATATAACCAAGTTCATTTTTTCTTGCCACTTCATCTATAACGCCCCAGGAATCGCCCCAGCCTATAAGAATTTTCTCTGCTTCGGTGTTATGAGTAATTGGATTATCAATTTCTTCCAGAAGTTCCTTCGTTTTTATATTTCTTTTTTCAACCATTTTTCTGCGAATATCAATATTTTCTGTAATAAATCCATGCTCATCATGTTCATCGCTGTCCACTCTGACAAGACCTTTTCCTCCAGGAATAGCTCTTGTAGAAACGCCATTTTTTGTTAGCTCGAAACGCTTGTAATCTTCATCTGCATCGACTATGAATCTCTTATTATATTCATCTATTATTTCGGGTTTTTGACAAACAAAATAAGAATCAGTCAATTGCTGTGAAAGCAACACAACTGATGGGATCTGATATTTATCTGATAGATAAAAAGCCTTTCTCATGTATTCGAATGCTTCTTTGGGTGTTCTTGGAGCCACTACATATCGGGTGAACTCTCCGTGCCCTGCTTTTATGGTAAGAAAAAGGTCTTCCTGACCGGTTCTCGTAGGCATCCCTGTAGCTGGTGCAGGCCTTTGTGCATCAACAATTACAACAGGCGTTTCGGTCATTCCTGCAAGACTAAAACCTTCCTGCATTAGAGCAAATCCGCCGCCTGAAGTAGTAGCCATGGCTCTAGCACCCGTATATGATGCCCCAATTGCCATATTTATTGCAGCAATTTCATCTTCAGCCTGTTCAACTACAATTGAATATTTGTCTGCTCTGTTAGCAAGATAGAGCATTACACCCGTTCCCGGAGTCATAGGATATGCTGAAAGAAACTTGCATCCAGCACTTATGGCTCCCAATCCTGCTCCATCGGTTCCAGATAGCATAATTGTATCTTTTTGTCGTTTTTTGTCTATTTCAGGTTTTTTCAATTCATGATCTATATTGTAGCCGGATTTTAGAGCTTCAATGTTAGCCTTTAAAATGCTTTCTTTTTCTCCAAATGTTTTCTTTAAGAGTTCTTCGGGAATTTCCATGGGTACATCTAGTAGATTTAATATCATACCTCCTATAACAACATTCATTGTCTTTTTATTTCCAGCTTCATCTGCTAATTTACTGAAGGGAAAGTATTGGGCTTCTATTTCGAGACCTTCCTTGCTTTTTTCATCTGCAAGAATATCAGTGTATTCTGTTATTAAAGGCTCCAGTATGTTTGTTGTTTCCGATTTAAGTGAAACTATTAAATCAGGTTCCTCTTTAATGCAATTTAAGTGTTCATCTGCAATTCTAATTCTATAAATATACTCACCACCACGAATTCTTGAATGATAGCTCTTATCCGTGAAAATATAATAACCGGCTTTAAATAAGGACTTAGCAATTAAATTGCCAGCAGTCTGTAAGCCTTGACCTGCTTCACCGGAAAGTGCAACATTGAACTCTTTCATATTATCTCCTCCTGTACGAAAAGAAAAAAAGGCGGCTGCAAACCGCCTTTTTAGTTCTTAGATTCATTAAACAGGTTCAAATTCGTCCTGGCTTGCACCGCATAGTGGACAAACCCAATCTTCAGGAAGTTCATCAAAGGAAGTACCGGGCTCAACCCCATTGTCGGGATCTCCTAATTCTGGGTCATAAATATAGCCACACACAATGCATCTGTACTTTTGCATAGTTTCACCTCATTTGACTGAATATTTTTTTGAACCTTCCCATAATCCATGAATGTTACAGTAAATCACTGCAATAAGTGTACCAGGTTTCTCAAGTTTAATCTGTATTTTTCCCTTGGGGTCTGAAAGAACAGGGGTAAATTCAAAATGTGTAAGATGTACCAGTAAATTACTATCGTCATATTTTACATAGAGATCTGCCCATTTAATGTGATGTTCAAGTGTGTTAGGATGAGGGATTTCTTTACCTACGCTCACTTCCACCTCAAATGGTTTGCCAGCTTCTACAGTATCTGGTGCTTCAATTACCGGAACATGTTTTTCGGATTTCCAGTCGGCACTTTGAATGTAGTCACCAATTTTCATACAAAAAACCTCCTTATTAAATTATTTGGTTAAAACAAGACAAATTTAGTCGGTCTCATAAAAAATTATATCATAAGTTACAGATAGCAAAACTCAAAACAACTCTTTTGATTTGTTATATATTATTGAGCTGGTAATTAAGTTGTGATTGTTTATAAAATTTTACACCATAAACCGCTTTATTTACCTATAGGATAAGTGTATATTTGGTAATACTTTTCGTAAGAAAAACTTCAAACAGAGCAGTAGTTATACCTCCTGAAACATGCTAAAATAAAGTCAGCTTTACTAATCAATGGAGGAAATATATGAACAAAGATGTAAGATATCTTCTTTCATATACTGCGATAACGGGCACCACGGTTGCAATGTTCCGGGTGCTTTTTAATCTGTTCTTGAGAGACGCCGGATACTCAAATAGTGTAATTGGATCTACACAATCTGCTGCTCTCTGGGGAACAGCCATAATAGGACTTTTGATGGGAATAATGGCAGATGCTATGGGCAGAAAACGGATGATGATCTACACAACCTGTTTAATGCCTCTTGTAGCAATTATGATGACCTTCAATGTAAGTGTTCCAGTACTACTAACACTATCCTTTTTCAGAGGTGGTTTTACTGCTGCGAGATTTACTATTGTTCTAGCTGCTTTTACTACAAGTACCGATTCAAAGTCCAGAGCAAAGGCTTTTGGTGCAAATTTCGGACTTATGATGGGGAGCGGTGTTTTCGGGAATTTTATAGGGGGTTTGCTTGGCGATATTATTGGTTTACGCATAACCCTAATACTATCAATGATTGTTACCTTTGCTGCACTCATTCCGTTATTCAAATTGGAACCGGATAAGATAAAAACAGAGAGAGTCAATCCCTTTGATTTCTCTGGTTTCGATAAACAGCAGAAAAAAATAATGGTTTTGTTCTTCGTATCAACAGCTACTGTTGGTTTTGGAGCAGGTTTGTTCATTCATTTCGGTAATTTAATATTTAAAGATCTATTCGGTATGACCCCAACGGGAATTGGTATTGCCCTTTCAATAGCTCAGCTGGGCACAGCAGTTGGTTCAACCTTCTCACATAAGTTCGGAAAAACCTTTGGACCATTAAAATTTGTGCTGACCATGCAAATTCTGGTGGTTCCATTAATTCTGTCCTTTGCATTTATCAGGGATCCCTATGCCTTCACGGTGGTTTATGCTTTGAGGTTTGTATTTATGAATACTACCGTTCCCATAATGAATTCAGTTGTGTTTTCACATCTCCCCTCTGATAAGCTTTCAACAATATCCGGTATGAATGGTTTTCTTAACAACTCAGTAAGAGCTGTTGCAGCCATGTTGTTTGGCGTTATTGTAGGAGCATCTATTTCTGGCTACACTACATTATTTATATTGAGTACGGTATTTTATGGAGCAAGTGCATTTATTGCTTTCCTTATCTATAAAAGTTATGAAAATCTTGAAACTACCAAAGATCTTTTTGACAGATAATACGCTGAGCAACATACGAAAAAATATGCTTCGTTATGACATGCTTATATGTGCTCTACTGTTAGCAAAATAGCTGCCAAAAGAGAAAAGGTTAAATGAATTCTCACAATATCTTTTATTTGAATTTAATTGAGGTTTTCAACGTATGATTAAGGTGTTATAGTTATTTTGTTGACAAACTTGAGGAGGGATATTAATGGCAACGAGGTCTAGCCTCAACGCTTCCGAAATATCAAAGGATAACAGAATATTTTCTCGTTTTAGGGCGACAATAGAAACAGCATTTTATCGTAATAACGTGGTGAGTGTTAATTCAAGGCGTGAAGCTTACAGACTTGCAAAGGAATCACCGGGAACTATAGTTACTCAGAATGAAGTATACGAGCCAGAAAGACTTGGCCTTGATCCTCATACAAAGATATTGTTATTTAATGATGGTGCAGTTTACGGACGATACGCAGGTGCGAGAAGAATAGTTGGTGAATCCGGATTAGATCTTGATGATCTAGCTGCTAAAATGAGAGAAGCCATATACAATTCAAGATATAGAAAGATGTATCATGCTCAGGCTTTTGTTGGTTTACATGAAGACTATATGGTTAGAGCACATCTTCTAATACCTGAAGAACATGAAAACCTCCTCTATAATTGGTTGCTTAATTTCCAATCTCTTGAAAGTTATTACATAGACATGTATAAAAACTCAAAAGAATTATCTGAAGAAGGCGATATATTTGTTTACACTGACCCGGATTGGGAACATCCTGATCATCCCTATGGGTTGACCTTTTTTGACCCAGATCACAACGTTGCAGCAATTTTGGGTATGAGATATTTCGGGGAATTCAAAAAGGGCACCCTCACTCTTGCCTGGAGCTGTGCGAGTAGAAATGGTTATGTTGCGTGTCACGGTGGTCAGAAACGATACAATCTTGAAAATGGCAGAAGTTTTGTTATGGGAGTATTTGGATTATCTGGCTCAGGAAAGTCAACTCTAACCCATGCAAAACACAAGAATAAATACGATGTAACCATCCTGCATGACGATGCTTTCATAATTTCACTAGAAGATGGTTCATCTGTAGCTCTTGAACCAGCTTATTTTGATAAAACAGCTGATTATCCTCCTTCTTCTCCAGATAACAAGTATTTATTGACATTACAGAATGTTGGAGCAACGATAGATGATAATGGGGATCTTGTACCGGTTACGGAAGATATTAGAAACGGCAATGGAAGAGCTATTAAATCAATGCTATGGTCCCCGAATAGAGTAAACAAATTTGATGAACCTGTAAATGCTGTCGCCTGGCTGATGAAAGATCCAGTTTTGCCTCCTGTGCTTAAAATTTCAAATCCCTGTCTTGCCTCAGCACTGGGAGCAACGCTTGCTACAAAAAGAACATCTGCTGAGAGACTGGCTCCTGGTGCAGATGCAGATGCTCTCGTATTCGAACCCTATGCAAATCCCTTTAGAACCTACCCATTAAAATTCGATTATATTGGGTTCAAAAATCTTTTTGAAAAACACGATGTTTCCTGCTATGTATTAAACACAGGGTATTTTATGGATAAAAAAATCAAGAAGGAAACAACATTAGCTATATTAGAAAACATTATCGAAGATGCAGATGGATTCAAAAATTGGGGCGGTTTTACGGATATAGATATCCTTGAAATAGAAGGATTTATTCCTGATCTTGATGATGAAGAGTATCTACGATTTTTATCAAAACAGCTAAAAACAAGACTTGATTTCATCCTTACTCTCGAAAGAACTAAAGAAGGTTACAACAAGCTTCCTGATGAATCTTATGAAGCAATAGAAAAGTTTTATAATGATGTACAAAAGAAAATAACTTAAAAATCTTTGCTGAAATAATCACGGGATTTATTACTTAAAATCCATGTTGTGGGTGATCCATTGATATTAAATCTCATACTTCTAAGTTTGGGCTTTCTAATGCTTATAAAAGGCGCTGATTGGCTGGTAAAAGGTTCAGGTAATCTTGCCAGACATTTTGGCGTTTCTCCTTTATTTATTGGTTTAACGGTTGTTGCATTTGGAACAAGCGCTCCCGAACTTGCTGTTAGTCTTTCAGCTTCTTTCAATGGGCTTGGAGAAATAGCCCTATCAAATGTTGTAGGAAGCAATATAGCGAATGTTGGACTCATTGTAGGAATATCTGCAATAATTCTACCTCTCAGTGTTGAATCATCAACCGTTAGAAAGGAAATTCCCTTTGCGATAATTATCAGTGCTGCAGTGTTCGTAATGATTGCATTTCAAGAAAATCCAGTACTGGGTATTCGTGAAGGAATAATTCTTCTGTTGT
Organism: uncultured Thermotogaceae bacterium; assembly: GCA_964441735.1. Taxonomy (GTDB): domain Bacteria; phylum Thermotogota; class Thermotogae; order Petrotogales; family Kosmotogaceae; genus JASMTM01. The sequence goes on along the minus strand of CAYTVB010000046.1, from coordinate 1,699 downwards.
TTTTTGTTATTTTCTTTGAATATCTTTATTCAATGGTTAAAGGTCAGCAAGAATTATTGAAAAATGAAAAGGAAAAGCAGTTTTCTAAGGATACAAAAATAGGAAAAAATCTCTTATTGACATTATTAGGCCTTGTAGTGATTATAATCGCTGGAAAACTTGTGGTAGATTCAGCGAGTTTTATTGCATCTTTTTTGGGAATGTCAGATGCCATGATAGGTTTAACGATAGTTGCCATAGGAACATCCTTGCCTGAGCTTGTAACTTCAGTAACTGCTTTAATAAAAAAAGAAATGGGAATTGCTATTGGCAATATTGTCGGTTCAAATATATTCAATTTGTTACTTGTATTAGGTCTCACCGCTCTGGTAAATCCAGTAAACATTACAATGGGTTCTTACTGGATCGATCTCCTTGTTATGCTATTTTTTACTGGTATTTTATTGGTTTTTTCGACAACCAAACTGAAAATTACCAGAGTAGAAGGTACATTATTGCTTTCGGGCTACCTGTTATATATTGTCTTCACAATTATTAGAGGGTAAGAGTTGTCCTGCATAAACGCTAAATGCCTGTTCTAAGATAGAATACATATGTAGAATTTTGATATTGTAAGGAGTAAAAAAATGAAGATACTGCTTCAAGCTCTTGGATATGGAGCTTTAACACTTGGACTGGTTATCTCACTAACACTTGGGTATAGTGCATATATTGCAAATTCTGGCGAGAAATCAGAAGTGCTACAAGATATTAAATACATTGAAGTAAGTAAAGAGAAAATTGGATACAGAGAAGCTGGAGAGGGAAATAGCGAAGCACTTGTTCTGGTTCATGGTTTTCTTGGTTCTTCTTATGATTTCACTAACATAATACCTTTATTGGCAGAGCGATACCATGTCATTGCTCTGGATCTTATCGGATTTGGTTTTTCTGCAAAGAATATTAAACTCGATTATTCCAAGAAATCGCTATCAGAGTTTCTTTATCTAACGTTGAAAGAACTGGGAATTGAAAAATTCAACATTCTTGGACATTCCATGGGTGGTGAAGTTGCATTAAATTTGGCTCTTAACCATTCAGAGGCAGTAAAGAAATTAATTTTGATAGATTCAGGTGGGTACATTAAAAATGATAGAAGCATATCATCCAGTATGTTTTTCGGAAGCCTGTATCTTAGAATTTTATTTCAAAATTATCTTCTTCAGAGAAGTATTTTCAAACTAGCGTTCTATGATCAAAAAGCGGTAGAGATCTCAGATTTCAAACCAGCATATAGTTTGGTTTACAACATACCATCAAAGACACTTTTCAAATTTAACAGCGATGATGACAGTGGTTCCATAGCAAATGAAATTAAAACAATTAAAACCCCAACACTCATAATTTGGGGAGACAGAGATGAATTAATAAATATAGAATACGCAAAGAAGTTTAATGAAGATCTTGAAAATTCACATCTTGTAATAATAAAAAATTCCGGACATATACCATACATAGAAAAACCTCAAGAAACATTGAACGAAATATTTGAATTTCTTGATTAACAACAAAACGCACTTGTTTCACTGTGGTCTTTTTTTGCCAGTCGGTTCACAGTTCACGTGTTCTCAGGTCGTTCTGATCACAATACCTCGTCTTTTTGGTCCTTCTTGGAATCTCGTTATTTTATTCTCCCCTTGAGGGGAGTACCGCAAAGCGG
>CAYTVB010000045.1:0-12971 GCA_964441735.1 uncultured Thermotogaceae bacterium | reverse complement strand
ATGAGGTCTATTTTGCCCCAGGGTATGGGGTCAATTTTCTATGAGCCAGGGGGGTTAAGTTTATTAGACCATATACATTAGTGATGCTAACTTTAAATGGATGTTTTATTTTTAGAATGTATGAAGTCACTTTTGAAAATAACTTGCAATGGAGTTATTATGATACAAAAGTTAAGATTTATATTGATGGAAGTTATATTGATACCATAGATACTAATCAGGAAACATCAACTAAATTGTTTAAAGGAGATCATTCAATTAAACTGGAAGTTTACAGAAAATACGATTCTTATTACATTACGACAAAAAATGATACAATCTATGTTGTTGGAGATGAAACATTGAAATTATATGATGATTTCTTTGCTACTATCGAATTTTCATCTAATGAGTGAATAAGTTTATAGTAGGTAACAATAAAAAACGGTGCCTTAAAGGCACCGTTTTTTTGAATAACTCCTTTATAATATTCTTTCAGATATCGATTTTGCCTGCTGGAATAACAAGAGGTAATCTTTACCGCCGGCTTTAGAATCGGTTCCTGACATGTTGAAACCTCCAAAAGGCTGTACGCCAACAAGTGCACCGGTACATTTTCTGTTGAAATAAAGGTTCCCAACATGGAATACCTTTTTTGCCTTTTCGATTCTGTTTCTTTCTTTACTGTAAAGAGCTCCAGTTAATCCATATTCTGTGCTGTTTGCAATGGCCATGGCATCTTCAAAATCTCTTGCTTTGATGAATGATGTAACTGGTCCAAAGATTTCTTCCTGGGCTACACGGTCATCGCGTTTAACTCCTTCAATAACAGTTGGTTCTATAAAATATCCCGGTAAGTCATCTACAATTTTACCTCCGGTGACAATTTTTCCTTCTTTCTTTCCAATTTCTATATATTTCATAATCTTTTCCTGAGCATCTTCATTTACAACAGGTCCCAGCCAGCTTTCATTATCCCTGACATTTCCAATTTTTATCTTTTTCGTTTCTTCGATGACTTTTTCAAGCAGTTCATCGTATATTGATTCTACAGCGATAATTCTTGAACCGGCTGAACATTTTTGTCCCTGGAAACCAAAAGCGGATGTCACACATCCTTTAGCTGCTGAATCAAGGTCAGCTGTCTCATCGACTACTACGGCATCTTTTCCGCCCATTTCGAGGATAACCCGTTTAATCCACTTCTGCCCTTCCTGATGCTTTGCCGCCAATTCGTTTATTCTCAATCCAACTTCCTTTGAGCCTGTGAAAGATACAAAACGGGTCTTTAGATGCTCAACGATATAATCACCAATTTCACTACCACTACCCGGAACATAATTAATAACGCCTTCAGGTAATCCTGCTTCATGAAGTATTTCTACGAATTTTGCTGCAATGATGGGAGCATCGCTTGCTGGTTTAAGCAAAACACAATTTCCTGATATCGCTGCTGCTGTGGTCATTCCTGCCATGATTGCACTGCAGAAATTCCATGGAGGTATAACTGCTCCGACTCCCAAAGGAATATAAACAAGATCATTTTTTTCAGCAGGTATCTGAACCACGGGCTGTTGTGAAGCATATCTCACTGCTTCCCGTGAGTAGAATTCAAGAAAATCAATGGCTTCAGCCAGATCAGCATCAGCTTCTATCCAATTTTTACCTACTTCAAGGATCATAGTGGCGTCCAGTTCATAACGTCTTTCTCTCATTATCTGTGCAGCCTTCAAAAATGGTTTTACACGTTCTTCAGCTGGTGTGTGTTTCCATGTTTCAAAGGTTTTCCAGGCGATGTCCATTGCAGAATCAATCATCTTTTTGTCTGCTTTTGAAACTGTGCCAACTATCTCAGAGGGGTTGCCTGGATTTCTTGATTCAATGACCCTATTGGTTTTTTGATACTTCCCTCCAATGATTAGATCAAAATGGCGTTTTTCTTTACTCACCTTTTCAAGTGCTTCTTTCATATTCTTGATAACTTCAGGTTTTGATGGGTCTATGTAACCTTCATTCTTAAATGGTGGCAAAATCATGTAATCATTTGCTTCTGCCATTTCTTAATACCTCCTTTAAACAACGTTTTTTTCTCTTGTAACGCCTTTTGCAAAACGTTTTATATTGAGATTGCTTATGTCTACCTTTTTGGTTTTTCCAGAGGCTATCCATTCAGCCATTGCTTCACCCACAGCAGGAGCCAGCATAAAACCATGACCGCTAAATCCTACCGCATAATAAAAATCTGTTACTTCTGTAGATTTGTCTATTATTGGAAGAGCATCTGGAGACATATTGTACAATCCTGCCCAGTGTCTCAAAACTCTCATTTGATTTAGAAAAGGAAAGAATTCAGGCATTTTTGTGGTCATCTCGGTGAGAAATCTCCAGCCCGGATTTTCATTATGACTTGGCTTCTCATCTTCATCGCTTTGACCCATTATAAAATTCCCCGCTCTGGTTTGCCTTATATAAAAGTTGTTTTCAAAACTTATAACCAGAGGATCCATTATATGTTCAACGGGTTCAGTAACAAATATTTGATGTCTGTAAGACTCTGTTGGCAAATCGATGCCAGCCATTTTTCCAACTTCATGTGAAAAACCTCCAGCAGCATTAATTACCATAGCAGTCTTTATATAACCTTTATCAGTGTTAACTCCCTGAATTTTGTTATTGGTAACATCAATATCTAACGCCTTCGTTCTGGTCATAATTCTTGCGCCGAGTTTTTCAGCTGCTTTTGCGTAACCCATTGTAGCGAGATGAGGATTTGCATGTCCGTCTGATGAGCAAAAGGCTGCGGCTTTTACAACTGAAGTGTTTATGAATGGAAACTTTTCAGCTGTTTCTTTCTTTCCAAGAAAGTTTACATCAAGTCCTTCTTCCTGTTGCATTTCCACATTATTCTTAAATAATTCAGCCTCTTCATCGTTAAATGCAAGTAATAGATATCCACCCTGATAGTACTCGATATCCAGTCCAATTTCCTCTTCATACTTCTGAAAAAGTTCCACACTTCTCATAGCCAATCGAACATTTGTTCTTTCACTCCATTGCTGACGGATACCGCCGCCACATCTTCCTGTTGAGCCAGCAGAAAGGTAATCCTTTTCTAAAAGCACGATATCGTTTATTCCATTTTTACAAAGATAATATGCAATTGAGGTTCCAATTATTCCTCCACCAATGATAACAACTGAAGCTTTATTCATCATTTTCACTTCCTTCTGAAATTGCTTTAAAAGTTGTTGGCACTGCGGGAGGTCTGAAATTACCGGGATCCAGTTTTTCTATCAGTATTCCTGTTTTTCTCGATAATATCTTCAGGGCATTCAACCTGCATGTTCTACCACCACAGGGACCCATGGCTATTCTTAAATATCTTCTCAATTCCTCGAAGTCAGTATAACCTTCATCAATGGCATTCTCAATATCTTCGACGGTAATTTCTTCACAGCGACAAACATAATCATTTTTTGAATATACTAAAGGCTTAATGTGTCTTGCTTTATCTATAAGGCTTTTATCAATCTCTACATAAACAATGGGGGTTTTATTACCAAAGTTTGATACTTTGCCGACTTTTCCGGTATTAATAATCTCACCCTCTTTTGATAACACGTGAACTTTTTCATTTTTTTGTGGAAGGGGTAAAAATTCATAGGGGAAGCCCATAATGGCTTTATTAGAATTCAACAGTTCCTGAACCATGAAAATGGCAAGTCCAGGACATTTCGAAACACAAATACCACATCCGGTACATTTTTCATAGTTTATTTTTGGTATGCTGTTTATACTATCGCCTACTGTTATTGCTCCGACAGGACAACTTGTTTCACATGGGTTACATGGAATTGGCTCAGGACATTCAATAATAGGGCGTCTTTTTCCTTCAAATTTTATAAAGTCATTGTCATTTTTCCCCGAAAAGTTTTGGCTTTTAAAAGAGAAACCCAGTTTTTGTAAGCCCTGGCGAACCTTCTGTGAAGTAGGACCGCTTCTGAAATTTTCCATCTGGCTTTTTAAATTGGTCAGTTTCTTATCATCAATTTTTCCGGATAAATCTTTAGCGGCATTTAATCCTGCGATTCTTCCTTCAATCATAGCAGTTGTTGCTTCTTCTATGCCACTTACATCACCTGCAACAAAAACGTTGCTGGCAGCGGTTCTCATATCAGCATTTCTTTCAGGTACATATCCACCAAGTTCTGGTATATACTTAATATTTCCTCCAGCTTGAGAAACAAGTTCAACCGATGGTGTTAATCCTGTTGCAATACATATGGTGTCCACTACAAATTCTTTTTCTCTGCTTGCAATCATTTGCCAGTTTTCATCAACCTCTGCAATAACTGCACCTTCAACTTTGTTTTCTCCCATTGCCTTCTTTATTGTATGTTTTAAAAGTACCGGAATACCAAGTCTTTTTGCCTTTCTGGTATGAACTTCGTATCCTCCAATTCGATCTGCGGCTTCAACAATGGCTTTTACGTTAGCACCTGCCTGCTCCAGCTGGTAGCTTACTATAAGACCAATATTTCCTGAACCTATCATAAGAATGTTTTCGCCGGGTAGAATTCCATATTGATTCATCAATGTTTGAACAGCTCCAGCACCATATACGCCTGGCAAATCATTGTTTTCAAATTGAAGAAATTTTTCTGAAGCGCCAGTTGCTAATATTATACGTTCAGGCTTCACAAGTTCAACCTTATCATTTTCTCTGTGAAGGATGGGAACACCTTTATCATAAATACCAATAACAGTTGATTCTGTCATGATCTCAATATTTTTCATATTCGTTATTTCTTTAAGAAGTTCTTTTGCTATGTCAAAGCCTCTTACAGAAGCATAGAAATTTTCATTTCCAAAAAATTTGTGAGTTTGTTTTACCAGCTGCCCTCCGGGTTCTATGCCTTCATCAACGACCATAACGTTTAAACCTGCTTTACCTGCTTCTATGGCTGCTGCAAGTCCTGCTGGTCCTCCTCCGGCTATAAGCACATGTAGATCAGTCAAGTACCTCACCTCTTCCTCGTTGTCTTCTCACCGACATACCTTCTTTGACACGGGTAATGCAGGTTCTGACATTTGGAGTGCCATTAACTTCCATAAGACACGAAGAGCATTTACCTATTGCACAGAAAAATCCCTGAACTCGTTCTTTCTTAGGCGTTTTTCTTAGATTTTTAATGCCATTTGCATGCAACGCAACAGCTATAGTTTCACCTTCGAAAGCTGTTAACTCTTCACCTTCAAAGTAAAATGTAACTTTCTTACCTCTTTTGAAGGAAAGTATGGGATGTTTGGTGAGCCTTTTCACTTTTTTCTAGCCTCCTAAAATATTATAATGTAAAGGGTATTTCACTTAATATTATAAGATTTCAAAAAGAATCTGTGAAAAACAAGTCATCGTTATTTATAAGAATATAAAATGATTAACATCTTTATACGCCTGCTTTCTCTTTTAGACACGTTCTGAATACAGGTGTTTATTTAGTTAATTTAATTGGAGGAGATATAATGACAAAAATTCTAGGACACAGAGGCATGGGTACTGGTTATGGAGAAAACTCATTGCTTTCATTGATAAAAGCAGTTCAAATAGGAGCCGATGGTGTTGAAACAGATGTATGGCTTACAAAAGATTCTACCATGGTACTTACCCATGATCCCGAACTGGAAAAAGTGATCGGTGAAAAGTTACATGTTAAGGAAACATCGTATAAATATCTCAAAAAGAAGGGCTACATAAATGAAGAACTTCTTACTACCCTGGAAATGCTTTATCTGGAATTGCCAGACACTTCATTAATAAATGTTGAGCTTAAAGATACTGAAGCGGCTCCCGTCGTTGGTCAACTTGTCAATAGTTTTGGAGCACTGGATAGGACAATTTTCTCATCATTTCATCATGAATGCCTTGAAGTTTTAAAGAAGAATGTTCCTGATGCTCATATTGGATTGTTAATAGATGAAAGGGCGAAAACAGATGATCCATTGAAGTATTTTAAGGATTTAGTAAGTAGCTATAATCCATATTCATTGCACCTTCCCGTTCAGATGTTTGAAGAAGTAGGTCTGGATGAAGGTATAAGAGTTATTGATTTTTTCAGACAGTGGGAAGTAAGGATACTGCTCTGGACATTGAATGATCCAGATTTAGCACTTAAAGTCAAAGACCATTGTGATTATATCGTTACTGATAACATATCTCAAATTCTCGCAGTGTTTGGAGGAAAAGGTTAAAAATGTTCTATCTTCAAAAGATACTCGGTTTACTTCTTTCACCGCCTGGGATCTTGGTGGTTTTATATTTGGTAATTTCAGTATTAGTTATAAAAAAAGCTGTATCTCCTGTCATTAAGAAAACGGGTTATGCTATGTTACTGGTAAGCATATTTTTTTACTTACTTTCAACAGGCATTGGAGTAAGGATATATTTGAAGCCAATTGAAATGAAGCATTCAAGACCTACTGGAAAAATAAATGTAGATGTTATAGCAGTATTTGGAGGTGGCACCATTCAAACTCCCTATGGTGAACAAACAGGTCAAAGCACGCTAAATAGATTGATTGAAGGATACAATGTGCACAAAGAAATCGGAAAAAAGCTTATAGTTACCGGTGGCAAGCCTCTGGGGAGAGAAGGGATTTCTGAAGGACGGGTAATGCATGATATTCTTATATCCTGGGGTGTTAGCGAAGACGATATTATTGTAGACCGTAATGCCAGGAATACTAAGGAGAACGCTGCATTTGTTTCTGAAATTTGTAAAGATAACAACTGGAGAAGTGTGCTATTGGTTACTTCTGTAGTGCACATGCAGAGATCCGTTACGTCACTAGAAAAATATTCACTTGATGTATACGCCTGGCCTTCAGACTATCTATATGATACATACTCTCTTGGCTGGATTGATTTTTTGCCTACCAGAGATGCTCTTAAGGCAAATCTGGCTGCAATTCACGAGTTTATAGGAAGTATCTGGTACAGGATTTATGATAGGAGCTGAAATAATTGTGTGACACCATCTTTGTGGGAAGAAAGATACTTGGAAACAGAACAATCTTTGCCAAAAATAGTGATAGACATCCAAATGAACCTCAGACGATGCTCTATTTTCCTCCGGTGGAACCAGAGAAAGACTTTGTAAAAACTACATATATGAAGGTAAAACAGGTAGATCAAATAAATGGTTTACTTCTGTCAAAACCCTCATGGATCTGGGGAGGAGAAATGGGTATCAACGATAAAGGTGTGGCAATAGGCAATGAAGCAGTGTTCACTAAAGAGCCGGAAGAAGAAAAGCGATTGTTGGGAATGGATTTGCTAAGACTGGCACTTGAAAGAGGTTCGAGCGCGCAGGAAGCTATGAGGCTAATTATTGATTTGCTTGATGAATACGGCCAGGGTGGCAATGGTGCGTATCATGGTGAACTGAATTATCATAACTCTTTTCTTATAGCGGACAAAGATGAAGGATGGTTGCTTGAAACTGCAGGAAAATACTGGGCAGCAAGAAAGATAGAGGAAATCTGTACTGTATCCAATGCGTTAACCATCAGTAATAATTTTGATCATATACATCCAGAAGCGGTGAAACATGCCATTGAAGAAAAATGGTGCAGAAGTGAAGATGATTTTGAATTTGCAAAGGCTTATGGCGATAGGATATATACTCGTTTTAGTGGAGCAAAGAAAAGGAAGGAAAGAAGCGAAGCCTTTATCAAAGATGAAAGCCCGGAAATCAACCCATTAACCGTTATGAAACTTCTCAAAGATCATCAATACGATAAAGACATAAAAAAAGGCTCCATGAAAAATATTTGTATGCACGGGGGAGGATTAATTTCAAATCAAACCACAGCATCGATGATCTGTGAGTTTGATAAGAAAACTACTGTATGGGCTACAGGGACCAGTGCTCCATGTGTTTCAACATATAAACCCGTGTGGTTTACAGAGAAAGGGAGCACATTGCCCTATTCAAAAGAAACAGACGGTATGTCTTACTGGAGGCTTTGGGAAGAATTACATAGAGCGTATTTGTTTAAAAGCAAAGAAACAAAAGCTTATCTAAGAAAAACGATGGAAGAATTCCAGAATAAATTATTGCAAAAAGCTGCTGAAACAAAGGATGAACAAGAAAAATATTTTGAACTTACCAGGTTTGCTTATAATGAAAGTGCAAAAATGGCAAAGAAATTAAGCGACGAAATTAAGAAAGAAAAGAACACAATGGTTTCTCCCATTTTTTGGATGTACTGGAATATTCAAAATGCACGGATGAAATCAAAGAAAAAGAGCCATGCAGTTAAATTCTGACATTTTTGATAAAAGGGTTTATGTTGAGAACCTTTCTTGCATATGATTCTTGCCCGTGGCCGGGGAATATTGACAAATCTTGATTTTTCAGGAGTATGCTTTTTAGAAATGCTAATGATTTTTCTATCTCTACCCGATCTCCGCCCAAAAGGTCCGTTCTTCCAATTGAATTAGGAAACAGAGTATCACCAGTAAAAAGGTATTCACTCTTGTACAAAAAGCAACTTGAACCTGGAGTATGACCCGGTGTATGAAAAAATTTCCATTCTTCTGAAAATTCTTCTACGCTGACAAGGGGCAAGCTATTCACATCAAGTCCATCAAAACCATACAATCTGCCAAGACTTAAGGAAGGATTTTCTAGTAGTTCTTTGTCAAATTTATTTACATATATTTTTGAAGGTTTAAGGCGTGGCAAATCATATATGTGATCGACATGGGCGTGTGTTAAAAGCAAAACAATTTCTCTTCCTGGAAAATTTTCATTCAAATAGTCCTTAACTCCTTTAACTGCATCTATCAAAAAAACTTCATTTTCATTGGGTATGATAAAACTGTTTGCTTCTAACAACGGTGATACGAATACATTAACCATAAAATTCAACCTTTCTTGATATTGTATTTTTCTCTTTACATTGTAAACAACAGAATTTTGATTATGTTATTTTTACAATGGCTCTTGTTAACATGTATAATTATCACATATATACGTAATTTTTCATAGTTTTGTTAACATATCGTGGAGGTGTTGTAATGATTGAGTTTTTAAAAAATTTACTACCAGAAACCTCTTTTCCTGTTTTATTGAAGTATCAGGGAAGGACTTCCAGAGTATTTTCTATTGACAATGACGTATTAAAAGAAGCATCTACGAAGGAATATTCTGGAATAAGCGTTAGGGTTTGGTATGAAGGTGTTTGGGGTTTTGCCAGTACCAGTAATATTAATGAAGCTGATATTAAACGTGCTATTAACAGTGCGATACAGTCTGCAAAATCCGGTAAAAAAGACAAACCTGGTACATTTAGCAAACCACGCTTTATCGCTAATAAAGGTGAATTAACAGTCCCGGTTTCAGATCCACTAGAAAATCATTCTGTCGATGAAAAAATATCACTGGTTAGAAAAACCGCTGAAAAAGTAAAATCCGTTAGTAATAAGATTGTCTCTTCTTCATCCAGATATACAGAAATCATTGATGAAAAGACTATGGTATCCAATTACGGAACTGAGATAACGTATTCAGACAGGAAGGCTGATTTCAGAGCTGCAGCATTCGCTTCCGATGGCAATGATATGGAACTGGGGTACGCAAGTTTTGGAGCAACTGGAGGATGGCAGGAGTTGTTTAAGAATAGATCATGGGAAGAAATAGCTGAAGAAGCTGCAAAGATTGCATTGGCTAAACTTGGTAAAGAATCTCCAGAAGGTGGTGTTTATAATGTTGTACTTCATCCATCGTTAGTTGGCGTACTGGCTCATGAAGCAATTGGGCACACAGTAGAAGCAGATTTCGTACTTAGTGGCTCAGCTGCAAAAGGGCAACTGGGTAAGAGGGTAGCCAGTGATCTGGTTACGCTTGTAGATGATCCCGTACCAGATTTTTGGGACGGTGCTACGGGTATAGTGCTCGTTGATGATGAAGGCAACAAACCAAAAAGGGTAGAAGTCATCAAAAACGGTGTAATGAGATCCTATTTGCACGATGCTGAAACTGCAGCCATCTTTGATGTGGAGCCTACGGGGAATGCTAGAGCGTTTAATTATTCAGACGAACCGGTAATTCGGATGAGAAACACCTATATTACACCGGGTAATACCTCTGTTGATGATTTGATCGGATCCACCAAGAACGGTCTGTATTTGAAAGGGCTTGGCGGTGGCGGTCAGGCAGACGCAAATGCTGAATTTATGTTTGGTGTTCTTGAGGCTCACAAAATCGAAAATGGAAAGATAACAGAACCGTTAAGAGAGGTAACAATTTCCGGGCAGGCATTTGATGTACTAAAGTCTGTTGATGCCGTAGCGAACGATTTTCTTTTTACACTGGGAGCCGGTTATTGTGGAAAACATCAACCTGCAAAAGTCGATGCAGGAGGCCCCCATCTGCGCTGTAAAGTGAGAATTGGAGGTAGAAAATAATGAAAGATATCATAATAAAGGTTTTCAATAAAATCAAAGAAAAAGGAAACTATGATGTGGAAGTATTTTCTCGTTCACGAAAACGAGTAAGAATCTTTTTTGAAAAAAATGAATTAAAAACATTGCATGAAGACGAAGTAGAAGGCATTGGAATCAGGGTTATTAAAGATGGTAAATTGGGATTTGCATCGACAAATGTGATGAATGATGAATCCATTGAACGTATAGTGAATGATGCAGCAATAACTTCGGAGATTGGTACAAAAGATATTGGGAATGTTCTAACCTCTCCTTTAGATTATTCTGAAATCAAAGGACTTTTTTCCGAAGAAATGGCATCATACCATTTACCGGAAATCATGAATCTGGCCAGAACATTTTTTAGGGCAGCGAAGGATTATGATGAAAGAATTTCTTTAGATTCCGCCAACGTAGAACTTACTGTAACAGAAGATGAAATAGGAAACACATTGGGATTGAATGCAAAGAAGAAAAAAACAATGCTATCCTATTTGTTATTTGGTATGGCCATTGACGGGGATGACATTTCATCATTTGATTATCGATTTGGTGTGAGTACAAATCTTGAGAGTATTGAAGAAAAACTTAACTCAACTGCTACAAAGTTTGCTTTTTCAGTAATAAATGCTCTTGGAGCTCATCCATGTAAATCATTTAACGGTCTGGCACTTTTGAGTCCCCAGGTTGTGGCTGCCTTATTCGGTCAATCATTGAGTATGTTGCTTAATGGTGAACATGTTTTGAGGAAGAGAAGTCCCTTCTATAATAAATTAAATGAGACAGTTGGAAATGAGAAGCTTACAGTTGTGGATAATCCACTGGTTGACAATTCTCCTTACTCTAAAACATTTGATAGAGAAGGAACACCAACAAGAAAACTGGCATTAATAGAAAATGGGGTGCTAAAAAACTTTATAAATAACAATTACAGCGCAAGACACCTTAAATGCGAATCAACCGGTCATGCATCCGGTGATTTTTCCGAACTTCCACTTATTGAGTTAAATAATATAGAGATACCGGGTCAGAAAACACTTAAAGAAATAACAAAAACTGTTACCCAGGGAGTATTTATAAATCGCTTTAGTGGAAACGCGAATCCGATTAATGGTATAGTTTCCGGAACAGTAAAAGGAGGTTGGTTCATTAAGAATGGCCAGAGAGAACACCCTCTAACTGGTGTCATGATGGGGACAAAGGTTTTCGATCTGTTCAATAATGTGGTAGCTGTATCAAAGGAAACTGAGCAGACCTTTATTGGGGAACTCCCTTATATTCTGGTTGATAAAGTCTCCTTTACCGGAGAATAAAATAAGTAGCAATATGCATTAACTTAATTACGATTCTCAAAAAGTATTTCTTTCAGGAGGAAATTGTGAAAGTTAGACAAAGGTCATATGTCTCTGAAATTGACTATATGAAGATAAGAGAATTAATTATTGAAAGTTATGCTCTTTACAATGGACCTTATAACTGGTTAATTGACAGATGGAATTTTTGTAGATTTATGGTGATACCCACTCATAACCATTACAATGTGCAATATTTCGGAATCCCAACTAGGCCTAAACACAATTTTCGTGATGAACTGTATTTGTGGAAAAAATCAATAGGTGTCTGGGAAGCTGAAGATGGAAAAATAGTCGCTGTGGCCCATTCAGAAAATGAAGAACCTGGGGAAGCATGGATTCAAATACATCCTGATTATTTCTTTTTGTATGAAGAAATTATAGACTACGTAGAAGAAAATCTGGCTGACAGGGTTGAGGGTATTGGATTTGTAAAGCTATATGTAAACAGCGATAGTGAACTTGAAAGAATTATCAGTAATAAAGGATATAAGAAATTGCCCTTTAAAACACCTATATTGAAGATGGAAATTACAAAAAAGCAGAAAGCGAGATTACCTGATGGTTATACATTAATGTCGGTAGAAGATGAGGATAATCCTTTCGAAAGAGGAAAAGTCAAAATGCTTTCCTTTGGAGGTAGATATCCTCCTTCGGAATGGTTGCCACCCTCCGCAATGAAAGAAATGCAGAAAGCGCCAGACTATCGAAAAGATCTTGATTTATTTATAAAGGCTCCTAATGGTGATTATGTTTCTTTCTGCACCATCTGGGTTGATCAGAAAAACGAATATGCTGTTTTCGAGCCTGTTGGAACGCATGTTGAGTATCAGGGAATGGGTCTTGCTTCTGAGTTGTTAAAGGAAGGATTGAATAGAATGAGCTCTTATGGAGCAAAGTGTACATATATGCAATCCAATGTTCCTTTTTATAAGAGGTTTGGTTTTAAAGAAACGGGAAAATACACGGTTCCATGGATAAAGTATTTTAACTATTAATAACCGATTTAACTAAAATAATCTAATCCTTTGATAAATAAAAAGCCAGCTTTTTAGCTGGCTTTTTTAATATATTCAGTATGGTCCAGTTTTGTTATACTCAACTTTGACAGCTAGAAATCCAAAAACAGCCAAACAAGCGAAAAATTGAAA
>CAYTVB010000044.1:0-13266 GCA_964441735.1 uncultured Thermotogaceae bacterium | reverse complement strand
TCGAAATATAACAAAAGAGAAGAAATATATTGAACTACTACAAAATCTCTCATCCAGCAGTAATCTTGTAATGCGACTATCCGAGCTTATTGCTTCGGGTATAACGGGATTTGAGGATTTTGGTAGAGAAATTTTTAAAGTTATTCATGATGAGCTAAAACTATGTGATCATATGTTCATAGCAAAAAAGATCAGTGAAAAAGAAATTCTTATTGAGTTTGGCGTAATTGAGGATGAAGCTATATCTGGAAAGAAAATAAGCATAAAATCACCTTCACTGACAGGACATATATTGAAAAATTCAAGGACACTCTATCTAAAAGACCTCAAGAAAAGTGACATTGAATCTTATATACCTGAAAAAATAAAGAGTGATGAAAGGCCAATAACATTTTATGGCGTACCCTTAAAAATAAATGAAAAAACTGAAGGTGTGGTCGCTTTTGAATCATGGGGTGAAGATGTTTTTGATGAAACAAAAAGAGAGATATTCAACATTGTTGCCAGTCAACTGGAGGTACTTATAAAGATTCAGACCGGTATTGAAGAACTATATGTAGAAAGAAATAAACTAAAGAAAATTGTTGTACGTGACAAATTGACAGGAGCGTATAATAGAAATTTCTTCGATGAATATATTAAAAAGATCCAGGCCATCAATAAAAGACAGAAAGAAAACTCCGCACTTGTTATGCTCGATATTAATGATTTTAAGAAGATCAACGATCAAAAGGGCCATATCTTTGGTGATCAGGTTCTAAAACTTGTTAGCAAAGTAATCACTAATTCTCTAAGAGAAATGGATGTTCTTATAAGATATGGCGGTGATGAATTTGTAATTGTATTACCCAAAACACAGGAAAAAGAGGCTCATACTGTAATGCGTAGAGTGATAGAAGAACTTGAAGCCCAGTCTAAAAAAGAGATCAATATGAAAATAACAATTTCTTATGGAATTTCTTCTTTTGGAGAATCTCAGGATTATTACAATGCAATAAAAATTGCAGACGATTTAATGTACAAAATGAAAAACTCTAATCCTTGAACGTAAAGCCTTTTTCAAATACTCTCAAACATGCTTGTGCTACCTTCTCATCATATAAAACTCCGGCATTTTTCTTGATCTCTTCAAGTGCTTTCTCTATTCCAAGAGCAGGCCTGTAAGGACGACTTGAGGACATTGCTTCTACAACATCTGCAACAGCCAGTATTTTCGCCTCGAGAGAAATTTCCTTACCTTTTATTCCTCTGGGATAACCACTCCCGTTAACACGTTCGTGATGTTCATATATAAATCTATCTATGGACCATGGAAAATTATGCTCTTTAAATATTTGATAACCAATTTTAGGATGTTCTTTAATCAAATCAAATTCAATATCGGATAATGTACCTGGTTTTGCCAGAATTTCCTGGGGTAAGGAAGTTTTTCCAATGTCGTGAACCAGTGCTGCCAACTGTAAACCTTCAATTGTTTTTTTATCAAGGTCCATTTCTTCAGCAATTGCAGTCGAAAGTTCAGATACACGTCTTTGATGACCCGCTGTATATGGATCTCTTGCTTCGGTTATGTTCGAAATAATATTTAAAGAATTAATAAAACTTTCATGTTGTTCTTTAAATGCTTTTTCAAGCTTATTCTGATATTGCTTCAACTCTGTAATGTCATGAATTATTGAAAACACAAAATCTTTACCTTCTCTTTTAATTAAAGAAAAATATATTAGGACATTCCTTTTTTCACCACTACTTAGAATATCAATCGCTTCAGATACACCTGCACCAGCTTCCTTAATATGGGAAAAATCGTCAATAATTTTGTTTTCGTTTAATGTACTGATATCTGATATTTGCATATTGACCATTTCATCACGTGAATAACCATAAAAATTACATGCAGCTTCATTAGCATCTACAATTTTTGTGCTATCAGGATCAATAATAAGCATAAGCTCATAGGTATCTTCAAAAATCGATTTATAGAATTTCTCACTTTCTAAAATTTTCTTTTGTAGTTCTTTCTTTTTAGTAATATCTGTTATTACTCCGTCAATAATCTCTTTTCCATTAGTAAAAGTGCCGCGCTCATGAACAAATTTAGTTTCACCGCTTTTGGTTATAATTCTATATTCCACAGTATATTGCTTTTCTTTGTTTTGAACTGTATTCCATACATACTCTCTATCTTCAGGGTGAATTAATTCAGTGTAGGAAAGAGTTTTGTTGTCTATTAACTCCTCTGGCTTATATCCAAATAGCTCTTTGCATCCATCACTAAGAAAAATCATTGTCCAGTTTTCATCGTTTAAACAACTAAAAACCACCCCGGGAATGTTAGATATCAGGTTACTTAGATTTTCTTCACTCTCTCTTAATTTATTTTCTGCTGTTTTTCTTTTTGTCACATCCCTGGCCACACCATCTATGGCTATTAATTCACCTTTTTCATCATAACTAGGGGTTATTTGCAACTCAGTCCAGATGACTGAACCATCTTTTTTTATCCATCTTAAAACTACTGGTTCTTCAGGTATTTCTCCGTCCATAACGTATTTCAAGAGATAGCGATCATCCGGATGACCAAGTTTAAATCCCAGTTGTGGATCATTGTAATGTTCTTCCTGTGTATAACCCGTTATTCGTTCTGCAGAAGGACTCACATATTCAAATTTGGGCTTGGGAACCAGTCGATATCTAAAAATAAGATCCTTTGAATTTTCTGCAAGCAATCGGAAAAGTCTTTCGCTTTCTTTCAATCTTTGCTGGCTTTCCCTTATGTCAGTAACATCTCTGAATGTCATGACCATTCCGATTATTCTTCCTTTATTTTTTATGGGAGCAGCTGCATCGGCTATTGAATACCTTTTACCTGATTTAGAGATGAGCGCAGTATGATTTCCGAGACCAACTATTACTTTGTCAGTCAATACTTTATCTACAGGTATTTCCGCTTTTTTGCCCGTTTCTTTATTAACGATGTTGAATACGTTTTCTGCTTTTTCCCCAAGCATCTCACTTTTTGAATAACCAGTTAGTTCACATGCAACATGATTTACAAAGGTCACAACCCCCCTGGTATCAGTTGCCATAACAGCATCTCCAATACTGGAAAGCGTTGTCTCAAGCCACTTCCTTTGCCTTTCAAGTTCCTCCCTGGTTTCAAGCCTTTCCAGTATTCTATTCAGCCTTTCAGCTATCGCGTATAACAATTTACGTTCTTCTTTAAGAAAAGGACCTTCATCCATCGGTGGTTTTTCCTTTAGGTATACCACTTCAATAAAACCCCTATGCATACCATTCACGTAGATATCTTCTTTTTGAGACCATCTGGTCACTTTAAAATTTTCCGTCTTAAAATTCTTGTCGTCAAAGCATATTCTTGCTGCTGTAATTTCAGGGTAAGCCCAGCCTGAAGGAAGAATTTCTACAAATCCACTGAGGAGATCTTCTTTTGTTTCAAAGGAACTCTCCACAAGATTGGACATCTTATAAATCGTTTCCAGTTCCTTTATCCGTTCTCTGAGTCTCCAGCGAAGATCTTTCATTTCTTTGTCGGGTTTCAAAATAACAAAAACGCTATCTTTTTTTGATGAGTTGCTAAGAGGTAATGTTTCAACTTTATATTGTTCTCCAGAAATACATCGTAACCTATCTTTGTGAATTTTTTTATCGGATAACGTTTTTTTCACCAGACACTCAGCACATATTTCTGGATTACTTTTAAAAACTTCTTTGCAATGCTTACCGACAATTTCCGACTCTTTAGTATTAAGCATGTTTAAGCATGTTTTGTTTGCAGACTGCAAAGTCAGATTTTTGTCGACGCTAAAAACAATCTCATCCAAAAAATCGAAGATTTGCTTAGAAAAATTCATAAGAATTCCTCAGAAAATATATAGCATTAGTCATATCTATATATTATCACTATTAATAAAATTAACAAAAATAATGAATCACTTGCAGCGCAAAACCTGTAATTTCGCTGAACTTCAATCCATATAAATTCGTTTTTGTTATAATTGATTTTGAATTCATTAACAGGAGAATTGTATATGAAAACTTCTTTTTCAGTGCGACACAAATATATCTGGGATCACTGGTTTCTTAATGAAAATGGCGGATGGTTTAAGTATTTTCTTCAGGCTCCTTCAAGATATACAGAAGATGAAAGGCATGAATATGCAGGTGTAGGGTGTGCTTTTAGTGATAATCTTGAAGACTGGAAATATTATGGCGAAATCTTTCATGCTGATAAAAATAGATGGTTCAATACTTCAATCTGGACAGGTAGTGTTGTAAAACACGAAGATAACTACGACATGTTTTTTACCTCAAGGGATAGCAAAGAAATTAACGAACAAAAAATAGGTTTGCTGGTGGCAGATAATCCAATTTTTAAAAATTACAGGGTATTGAGAAAAAACCGTCCATTATTGACAATTGATAAGAAATATTATGAAGTATCATCTCCTGATGGTATGACTCACTGGAGAGATCCATACATATATGAAGAAAAGGGAAACTTTTTCATGTTGATATGTGCAAGAAAAAATAAAGGCGATGTTGATGGTAGAGGTACTGTTGGCCTGGCGGTTTCAAAAGATCTGGTGAACTGGGAAATTCAGCCTCCACTCGATATCCCCGAGTGGTTTGGCGAATGTGAATGTCCTTACATATACAAAAGGAATAATATATATTATCTTCATTTTAGCGCCCATAAGTTCTCTAAAAAACTCATAAATACTAAAGGAGAAAGGCCGGTTAACGGTGATTACTATCTCGTGTCTGACAAACTACGGGGGCCTTATAAGGCAGCACCTGCTGGCCCGGAGTTATTTGAAGACAACACTGAGAGAATTGCATATAATTCGAAGGTGATTAGTAAAGATGATTCATCGTACGTTCTGTTTTGGGCTAAAAAAAGTGCTGAAAATGTAGAGAAATTAACGCATGTTTCACCTATAAAGATCGCCTATCTGGATGATGGAAGTATAAAAACTGATCTTTGATACCCGTTATTCTGAACTGCAAAACCTTTCAATTTGAATGGTGGAATGCGATATTCCTATCTCAGCCAGTTTATTATTAATGGCGTTCAAGTATTCATCGATGCTCTCTGTTTCGCAATTATTAATGATTACATGACATTCAACGTAAATATCTTTTCCATTCGTCGTCCACAGATGAATGTGGTGTGTGTCATTTACAAACGTTAGCTCATCAATGGCTTTTTTTACTTCATCTACTGTAATACCTTTGGGAGTTGCTTGCATAATAATCTCAATAACTTCTTTAAGCATTTTTATTGACTGTATGGATATATAGGTAACCACAATCATTGTAAGAATGGGATCTACTATCCACCATTCATAAAATTTTATCAGTATTCCACCGACTATGACGAATACAGATGAAAGAGAGTCACCTGCTATATGAACAAAACTTGACTTTATGTGCAGACTCTTTTTTGAATCTTTAAACAGTAAAAAAACGGTGATTATATTTCCTGCCAGTCCAATTAATGCAACGGAAATCATCAGGTTGCTATCAATTACTGATGGATTTAGAAATTTAAATATTGCTTCTCTAAATAAAAATATCGCTATTGCAAGTAACGCAGTAGTGTTTATCAAAGTGGCAAGTATCTCTACTCTTTTAAATCCGTAGGTATATTTTTTGTTTCGTTGCTTTCTGGATACTTTCTCAGCTCCGTAACTTATTATGAGAGAACTTGTATCTGCAAAGTTATGAAAGGAATCAGAAATAAGCGCAAGACTTCCGGACAGAACACCACCAACAATTTCAGTGATTGAAATCCCCAGATTTAGTAGTATTGAATATAACAGTTTAGAACAAAGGTTACCATGATTATGAGCTGACATTTTTACCTCCAAAAAGCTGTTATTGTTAAAATAATAGCATGTTGAAAGTTGCTATGATAATAAAAGTTAAGCAAAAATATGTTGAGACATATGAGTGATAAAATCGTGGTATACTATTTTTCGTGTAAGAAAACGCAGGGAGGTGAGGTCGATGCAGAATAATAAAAACTATCTAAGTCAAATGAATATTTTAAAACAAATGCACGGCCAAAACCTCTGCAGGTGTTATTCAGGAACATAACATAGGTTTTTGGCACATAATTCAGCCATGGTCGTGTAGACCATGGCTTTTTTTATTAATAAGGAAAAATGGAGGAAAACAAATTGAAGGGTTATGTTATTAATACGCAAAAAGGTTTATTTAAAGTGAAAGATTATGAAAATGGAGAATTGGTGAACTGTACATTGAGAGGTAGGCTGTTTAAGCAACTTGAAAACAAAAAATCGTTGGTTGTAGTCGGTGATGAGGTTGAATACCAGCCTGTTTACGGGGGAAAAGGCGTAATTACAGAAATAACACCTCGAAAAAGCAAACTTTCCAGAAAAGGAGCGGGTAAAAAAGGACGTCATCAGGAACAGATTATTGCTGCAAATATTGACTACGCCTTACTCGTTTTTTCTGTGGAAGATCCACCATATAAGCTCAATCTAATTGAGAGGTATATCGTATCAGCAGAAGCGGGTAACCTCGAGCCCGTAATTTGCTTCACCAAGATAGACCTGGTGAATGAAAATGAATATGAAGAAGATTTTGCTCATCTAAAAGATGGGGGCTACAAGGTATTTAAAACCAGCTCGGTAACCAAAGAGGGCATTGAATCTCTAAAAGAAGAGCTTGGTAATAAAAAGACGGTACTGGCCGGAAGTTCCGGGGTTGGGAAATCCACCCTGATCAATTTACTACTCGAAACTGAAATTGCCAAAACTAATGATATTAGCAGCTCGCATTACAAGGGAAAACACACCACCACAAGCTCAACCCTTTATGAATTACCTTCAGGTGGGCTTCTTATCGATGTGCCCGGAATGCGAGAATTCGGGATTATAGATAACTCTGCTGGAATAGAAAGAACCTTTTCGGATATTTTAAAGATCGCACAAAACTGCAAATTTAGAAACTGCAGTCATACACATGAACCTGGATGTGCAGTTAAAGAAGCGGTGGATAATGGTGAAATTGATGAAAGACAGTTTTTGAACTATCTGAAGTTAATTCAGGAATAATTATTAACCGGAGACCTGAGAGGTCTCCGGTTTACATTTGTTTATATGAGGTTTTTAGTCGATTTTTAGACCCATACAAAAGACACTGTAAAAAGAGTCATTTATATAAAAAAATCTCGAGATTTCTCCTTCAACAACAAAACCCAGGCTTTTATAAAGGTTAATGGCTCTCCTGTTGTCGCTTCTTACCTTTAAATCAATTTTTCTTATGGCTCCTAAATTCTTTGCCCATTTTATCAGATAATTTATCATTGCTTTGCCGATACCCTGTCCCCAGTATTCCTTTAATACGGTTATCGCAAATTCACCACGGTGTTTTGTTCTTGATTTTTGTCCTCCATCAAAGTCAAGCATTCCGACAACTCTTTCGTCTTCATCTACTGCAATCAAAGCAAGACAATTTTCTCTTACAGTATATTTTTTCAAGTAGTCTTTCTGTTTTTTAATGGTGGTTTTGAATTCGTCTGGACTAAAAGTCAGGAAATCGGTTTCTCCCGAAACTTTTTTTACATAGTGAAATATTTTCTCGGCGTCACTGATTAAAACTTTTCTTATATTTATACTTTCCCCATTCTTGAGTTTGATTTTTTTCAATTGTTCTCCTTATAATTACCTTTAGTTACGAGGTTTATTACTATACATGCGTTCGTCTGCAACTTTGATTAATTTATTTATCGTTTCACCATCGTCAGGATATGTACTTATTCCTATACTAACTATCATTTTTATTTTATTTTCATCCAGTACGAAGGGAGAGTCTAACGAACTGTGAAGGCGTTCAACAAGTTTTTCAGCGCTTTCATAGTCAGTTTCAGGAAGTAATATGACAAATTCATCTCCGCCTATCCTTGCAAATACATCACTTTCACGTATAATACTTTCGATACGTTTACATATATTAATAAGCAATCTATCACCAATATCATGACCATACCTGTCATTTACCTCTTTGAATCCGTCAAAATCAATATACAATATACTCAAATTTCTATTGTGCCTTTTTGACAGATTTATATGATTTTTACTATTTTCAATGAAAGCTCTTCTATTCAAAACGCCTGTCAATGGGTCATGCGTGGCTGCATAATGTAATTTTTCTTCAGTTTTTGCCTTCCACATTAATAGTTCCATGTGTCTTTTGAATAGTTTGGCAAGTTCTACATCACTTTCAGTAAAAGGTTGTTCTTTCGTAAAACTATCCAGAAAAACAACACCTATTACTTTTCCTTCTAAATATAACGGTATTACCAAAATTGTATCAAGATTTTTGGTATCTGCTTTATCGAGTGTGCTGGCTCTTTCATCGGGTAACTTTATTTCAGGGAGCTTTACAATATTGGGTTCCTTTGAATATGACATTATTTCATCAACAGAAAATTCTACCTTCCTTAACTCCTCAATTTTGTATCCACATGATGCT
This sequence comes from uncultured Thermotogaceae bacterium, assembly GCA_964441735.1. Lineage (GTDB taxonomy): Bacteria > Thermotogota > Thermotogae > Petrotogales > Kosmotogaceae > JASMTM01. The sequence continues at coordinate 4,740 of CAYTVB010000044.1, read as the reverse complement.
ACAAATTCAAAGAAGCCATCCTTTCTTATCACACAACTTCCCTTTTCTGCTTCCGGGATAGCAGAAACCATTTTTTCAAGTAGAAGATCGTAATATTCTTCTTTCCAGCCAGTTCTTAATGCGAGCGTTGTCATTTCAAGAATTACCTGATATACGTTCTTGTACTTTTCTGTTTCCTTTTTAATAATCCTTTCCTGTGTAACATCTATACCTGAGCTTAAAACACCTTCTGTATTGCCTTCTTTGTCTCTCAATATGGTGTTTCTCCAGCTTATTATTTTCTCTTCTCCCGTAGAAGTAATAATGGGATTTTCAAAGTGTTCAAATTCATCTGTGCTTGTATTTATCAGGTCATCAAAAACATGTTTTATTTTTTTATGATATTTTTCTGGGATAAATTTTAACCAGCTTTCACCAAAAAGCCCTTCCTCTTTCTTTTTAAGTATTTCGCAACCTTTTTTATTTATGGACTGGATTCTTGCATTCACATCAAGTACCAGCGTTATAACCTGCGCGAGATCAAAATAAGTCTTGAGTTTTTCCTCGCTCTTTCTCAAGATTTCTTCAGCTTTTTTTCTTTCGGAAATATCTCTGGCAATTGTTAAGATGGCTTTTTTACCTTTATATTCAATAACCCTACTACTGAGCTCGGTAGGAATTTTTCTCCCATTTTTTGCAACATGAATTGTCTCGAAAAAAGTAAAACCCTTTTTGAGTAATTCATCTATTCGGTCATCAAGTTTTTTAGCATAAGCTGGATTATCTATATCAGCCGGGGACATATTAATGAATTCTTCCTTTGAATAACCCAGACGATTTATGGCCTGGTTGTTCACTTCCAAAAAGTTTCCTTTAGCATCATGGACAAAAATAGCATCGTTGGCATTTTCAAAAAGCAGTTTGTAGCGTTTTTCACTTTCCTTCAATTCTTGCTCTATTTGCTTTCTTTCTGTAATATCTATTGCTGTAATGATGCCCGCGTTTTTTCCTTTCCAGGTTGTTGTATCACCTGAAAGGTATATCCATCTTACTTCACCGTCTTTTTTTACAATTTTAAGCTCATATGACTTTGTTGCTTTTTCACCTTTTTGTCTTGCTTTCACTCGTTCTCTGACAATTTCTTTATATGAAGGATGAACCAGATTCCAGCAAACTTCCATTGAATAAAAATCTTCTTCACTAAATCCTGTGATTTCAGTTGCTGCAGTGTTTACATACACCCATTTATCATTTTGATACAGCATGATTGCAAACGGTGATGTACTGGTAAGTATTCTAAATCTTTTTTCGCTTTCTCTTAGAAATTTTTCAGCTTTCTTTCTTTCACTGATGTCTCTAAATATGCAGATAACTGTAAAATCATTATTATAATTGACAGTATTGCAATCAATTTCAAAACAATATTCTTTACCCTGATTTTCATAACATACTTCGGTTACAAAATGGTCTAAATCCCTTTTTAAAACATTTCTTAGTTTCGCGCATGCCTCTTCGTTAATACAAATGTCAGTAAAATGACTGGCCAATGCTTCATTTCGATCAAGTTTTAGAAGTTCCAGGGCTATTGAGTTTATGGCTTTGATTTTTCCCTTTGAATCCAGGATGATCAAAGCATTTTTATATTCTTTAATCAATGCTTTTGCTAACTCTGAAGATAATTCACCATATAGCATTTTTTACACCTCAAACAATGTTTTGACTAAGTATATTTTATCATTACAAAATGCCAAAAATATAATTTTTCCTTCACTTATTTATGGTATATTTATTGAAAGTAAAAAGGAGGCACAGATGAAAATAGATCAGTTTATAAATGACTCAAAAGAGATATTTAACGATATAAGCCCAAATTTTCTGAAAGCTTTTGGGCCCTGGATAATGACACATCCCCGACATTTGTTTAATTACAGGAAGATTCTTGGCTCGTATAAAAAGGCTGAGCAAAAAAGATCAGATTTGTTTAGTGAAGATATAATGGTTCCTCCGGTTTTAATTTTGAGTATAACATCGCAATGCAATCTCAAATGCTCAAATTGTTTAGCTTTTGCATCGGGCACAGTAACTGAAAATTGTAAAAATTTGGATATTACTGAATGGATGAAAATTATTGAAGAAGCAAATAAATTGGGTGTTATCTGCTATTTTATTGCAGGCGGTGAACCATTCATATATCGAGATCTGCTTGATATTTGCAACAAATACAAAGACAGATTCTTTTTGATAATGACCAATGGCACGGTATTTAATGAAAATCATTTCAAAAAATTAAAGAAACTCTCCAATGTTCTTGTAACAGTAAGTGTTGAGGGGAACAGGGAAATCACAGACAAAAGGCGTGGAAGTGGAGTTTATGAAAAGATAATTGGCTCATTAGAAAGACTTAAGGAAATAGGGGTTTTATTCGGTATTTCGGTGACAATAGAAAGAAATAATTATGAATACTGGATAAATTCGTCAGCTCTTAAAAACTACCTGGAGATGGGAGTAAAAATAGCCTTTTTCTTTGAGCACATTCCTGTAGATGCAGATGGCAAAGACTCAGAGAAGGTTTTGACAATGGATGAAAGGAATGCATTTCGTGACTGGATCAATGACTTTCGTAAAAAACATCCGATTTTATTAATTCATTCGCCAGGTGATGAAGAGAAATTTGGTGGATGTGTTTCTGCAGGTAGAGGTTTTGCTCATATTACCCCACAGGGTAATCTGACTCCCTGTCCTGTGACCAGCGCATCAACCCATAATGTACTTACAGAATCGTTGAAAGAAGCTCTGGCATCGGAACTTTTTGTGAAAATCAGAGAAAACGAGCACCTTCTTGAAACAAATAACTCACCCTGTGCACTGGCTGCTCACCCGGAAGAGCTCAAAAAAATACTGGATGATGTGAAAAGCAAATAGTCATATAACTCCTCTGGTTATGCAATTTATCAATCTAATTGATGTGATTCTACTTTTTCAAAAGCCCTGATAGTAAGTACAACAATCGGCATTAAAAGCAGCAGATACGTCATGAATAACGCAGGATTTATTAACTGGGGAATATATATATAAGAGATTAGGGCAATAAATGCCACAAACCCAATAGCTGGCCAGCGCCATTTTCTCGACAACTCGGTGAAAACAAGAAAGATAATACCCGGAATAGACTCGACTAAAAAATCTACCGAAAGTCCGTGTGAGAGTAAGGCAAATCCAAGATAAATCAGTGCCATTACCCTCCCAATATAAGTAATTACTCTTTCTCTTGAAAATGTAAATCCTGCAAAAATAGACGCTTTGGTCACAATAGTAATGAGTATAAAAGACAAAACTATATCTCTGTTCAATTCCATATTAAGTGCAATTATAAACATAGCCATCAATAAAACAACTACCACGGTAATATTTGATGAAAGTCTATCGAGATATTTTTCTCTTTCATCCAGTTCTCTTATTATTCCCAACAGTCTAAGAAAAGGAAAGAGAAAAATTCCAGATGAGATCAGGATAAACCATTGGCTGTAAGCGCTATAAAGCCATATAGCTAAAGCAATTACAGCAATATCATATAAAATAATGAGTTTTCTACTCATACCAGTCATCTTCTTCCAGCTCGAAAAGCTGTTCTAATTCGCATTCAAGAACATTTGAAAACTTCATTGCCAATTTAACTGAAGGGTTAAATTTCCCCTTTTCTATGGCAATAATTGTTTGACGGGTTACTCCAACCTTTTCAGCAAAAATATCCTGCGTCAGTCCATTTTTTACTTTTCTGAAGTATCTAACATTATTTTTCATCCATCTCACCTGATTTAGTGTATACTATACTTTACATTTTGTAAAGGGTATAGTATAGTTTACATTATAAGCATAAAAAAACCGCCTTAAAGGCGGTTTCTCACTTTTTTATAGTGAATTATTCAACGGGTGAAACGTTTACGGCCTGGGGACCTTTGGAGCCCTCTTCCACCTCAAATTCAACTCTTTGGCCTTCCTGAAGAGTCTTGAATCCGTCCATATTAATTGCACTGAAATGAACGAATACATCTCCGCCGTCGTCCTTTGTGATGAATCCATAGCCTTTTGATCCGTTGAACCATTTTACTGTACCAGTCATTTTATTCCTCCTGTGTAACTACCTTGCACATGTTGCAAAGCTTAAAGTATTCTCCCTTTCGGGACAATTAACTATAACATATGAGACACTTTCTCAATTACGTTTAGATGTTTTTATTATTACAATTAGAATAAACACAAGTATTTACCATAAAATGACCCTAAAGTCTTGACAACATATCACAAAATACGTTATTATTAATACAGAGTAAAATACTCGGCATAAAGGAGGCAATGATTATGGAAAGATTTAAAGATAAAGTTGTGTTAATTACAGGAGGAGCTTCAGGAATAGGAAAAGCAACAGCAGAAGCTTTTATTAAAGAGGAAGCGATAGTTATAGTAACGGATGTTGATGAAGACAAAGGTAAGCAGCTGATAGATGAACTTGGTTCTGAAGGCAAAATTGAATTTATGAGACTTGATGTTTCCAGGTCAGAAGATAATGAAAAAGTCGTTAATAATATAGTTGATAAATATGGAAGACTTGATGTTGCATTTAACAATGCTGGAATTGGTGGGCCCATGAAGAATATTCATGATTACCCTATTAAAGATTGGGAAAAAGTAATTTCAGTAAACTTAATGGGTGTTTTCTATGGAATGAAATATCAAATTGCTCAGATGCTCAAACAGGATTCA
>CAYTVB010000043.1:0-13472 GCA_964441735.1 uncultured Thermotogaceae bacterium | reverse complement strand
TCAAATGCACACCTTCCCCCTGCTTCGCAGGTACCTTCCTCAAGGAAGGAATCTTTATGAATCGAGAACATGAGAAAAACCGAAAAGACGAGAAGGACCAAAAAGACGAGAGTCCGAGACTAAAACAACGTCCATGGTCCATCGTCCAACGCTTGCCTGGCGTCGCGCTTCGTCCATCCGTTCTAACCCCCTAAAATGTTTCATGTAATTTTCTTTGTAATTCTCTACAAATTTTATATCAATAAAGATTAGGTTGAAGTATTGGCGACGTTTTTAGAACAATAATATGGTATCTAGTAAATCACCTTCTTTTTATTTTACAAAAGGTTTTTTAGGTGATTTATTTTATTATGCTCTGAAAATAATTAACCTAAGAGTTTATGTAGTTTCTTAAGGATCAAAGGCAATCGATTAAATAAGCTTTTCCCTTAGTAAGTCTTGTTTTCTTGTTTATTAGCGTTCTTTGGTGTGATCCAATAATAAGCTATAATCAAATGTAATTAGTTAGTTAAATTTATTTACTATGGATTTTGCTTACTTTTTGATTGAGGTGAGCTTATGGAAAAGGTAAAAATTGGGATTATTGGTGCAGGAAAAATGGGTATAACACACTGTGGTGCTTTTATGTCCCTGTATAACTCGGTTGTTTTATCAGCCTGTGATTTGAATAAATATAATCTGGAAATTCTTGTTAATGGAAACTGGCCAAAAGTTGAGTACTATGATGAGGATTTTAAATCGGAATATGTAATTAAAGAAAAATATAAGAGCTATACAGAGATGATTAAAGAATCACATATTGATGCTGTGGTTGTATCTACACCTAATGTTACTCATTATGAAATAGTAAAGGAAGCTCTTAAAAACAATAAACATGTTCTTGTAGAAAAACCTTTTACAGTGAATTACGAAAATGCCCATAAATTAACTAAAATAGCTGAGGAAAGGGACCTTGTTCTTTCAGTCGGGCAGTGTTGGCGATTTCATCCTCACATTCAGTATGCAAAAAGCATAATTGATTCTGGGATACTGGGTGAAATTGTGAAAGTTAAAGGTTACGGAATACATGAGTCATATGTTCCTTCTTCCAGCTGGTTCACCAAAAAAGAATTTTCTGGTGGGGGTGCACTTATAGATATGGGTATTCATCCTATAGATACAATTCTTTATTTGCTGGAAGATATAAAGGTAAGTCATGTATTTGGAAATTTCATGACTGTATATGGTTCATACGATGTTGAAGATGTTGGTGTAGCAATGCTGAATTTTAGAAATGGAGCTACAGGAATTATCGAATATGGTTGGTCAAACCCACATAAAGATGGTGTTGAATCCAGTATTCAAATTTTTGGATCTAATGGATATATGAGAGTATTTCCTACTTCTATAAAGTTGAACATTAACCATCAGAAGGGAGAATTTTTTCCGAAAATATGCGATTGGTATTTAACCAAGGAACTTTATATAAGGCAAGCAGAAAGTTTTGAAAGAAGCATTTTAAAAGGAGAAACTAACATTAATTCAGCCTTGCAAAACCTTGAAACTATGAAGGTAATTAATGCAATTTATAAATCAAAAGAAGAAAATCGAATAGTTTCATTAGAGGAGTATTGAATGGAGGGATAATATGGCTAAATTAGCTCTTTTTGGTGGGGAAAATAATTTGAAAATAAAATGGCCTGATTGGCCATATAGCACACAGGATGAACTCAGTTCTCTTTCTCGGGTAATTGAAAGTAAAAGATGGTTTTCAGGGTTCCTTGGTGGTGATAAAGAAAGTGAAGTGGGTGATTTTGAAAGAAAATTTGGGGAATATAACAAAACAAAACATTCAATAGCGGTAGCTAATGGTGAAGCAGCTTTAATAATTGCTTTGAGAGCATCGGGAGTTGGAAGCGGGGATGAAGTTATTGTTCCAGCGTGGACATTTATGGCAACAGCCAGCGCTGCATTACATTTAGGAGCAATCCCTGTATTTGCTGACATCGATCCTGTAAATCTTTGTATCGATCCTGCTGATGTGCAAAGGAGAATAACTGAAGATACTAAAGCAATTATTACTGTACACTATGGAGGTCGTTTGGGTAATATTGATGAATTAATGAATATTGCAGAACAGAACGAATTAATTTTAGTCGAAGATGCATGTCATTCTCATGGTTCTGAATATAGAGGGACAAAGTCAGGAAATTTCGGACTTTTAGGCTGTTTTAGTTTTCAAGAATCGAAGACTATGACAGCAGGAGAAGGAGGTATGTTAACAACCAATAATGAAGAGGTAGCAGAAATTGCGAAATCTTATCGAAGTAATGGAAGAAAGTTAGGATCTCCTGGCTATTTACATTATCGACTTGGATGGAACTACAGAATGACTGAATTTCAGGCAGCGATACTAAAAGAACAGTTATCACGTCTCGATGAACAGGTAAAACTAAGAACAAAAAATGCAAATAGATTAACAAAACTCCTTGAAGAAATTCCAGGTTTTACACCTTTCTATGATCCTGAAGGTATGTCACAGAATTCGAATTATTTATATCCTGTGAAAATTAATCTTGATTATTTCGGAATTAATAAAGAAAAAGCTGTTAATTATGCCAGAAGAAAGGGCCTTAGGAGAGATTCTTCACTTATACCTGCCTGCAATATTATTGAAGAGGCTTTACGCCAGGAAGGATTACCATGCAATACAGTTTATATACCTCTTTATAGAAGCCCTCTGTTTAACAGCGAGAATTGGGAAAAGAGTGGAATGCAATTTTTCAGTCGATATATAAATAAAAAGATTGATCTTTCACCATTAGAAAAATCTGATAAAGCTTTTGATGAAATTGTTGATCTTTCTCATAATGTACTTCTTAGTAATGATAAAGGAATTGAAACAGCGGGAATGATTTTTGAGAAAATCAGTAAAAACGCAAATGAAATTAAAGATGCTCTTAAATAATCAATCTTAGGAGGATATCAGTGATTTCTAAACTTCTAGAACTGCGTACTAGAGAGATTTTAAACATAATAAGAGAAACAGATAATATTTCTAGAGTAGAATTAGCTAAATTAACAGGTCTTAGTAAACCGACTGTTTCCATGATAGTTAATAACTTGATTGAGGAAGGAATTATTAAGGAAAATGGTCTTGGGAGTAGTAGAAAAATGGGTGGTCGAAGACCGATAAAATTGTCATTCATATCTGAGTACAAATATGTGTTAAGTGTTGATATTGGGGGTACAAAAACAATTATCGCTCTTATTGATTTAGAGGGGAAGATACATAAGTTAGATATGATCCCGTCGGAGTTAATAAGTACAACTAGAGGTATCGATAAGGAGATCCAAATAAGATTAAAAGAGTTTCTAGCAGATATTGAAAACGGAAAAATCCTTAGTTTATGTATTGGAGTTCCAGGAACGGTAGATAGGAAAAAACAAATAGTGAAATTTATTCCATCATTTAATTTGGAAGAACTAGATTTGAAGAACCCTCTTGAACAGGCCTTTAATATCCCTGTGCTAATTGAAAATGACGTTACTCTGGCTGCTTATGGTGAATCATGGATTGGATCTGCTAATAAATATGAAGATGTTCTTTTGGTATCTATTGGAACAGGTGTAGGAGCGGGTATTGTAATGGGTAATGTTGTTTATAAAGGTTATACAGGAAGTGCTGGAGAATTTGGAGAAATGATCACCGATTGGTCAAGTGAATTTAAAACAATTTCTTCATTCGGGAAGCTTGAAGAATGGTTTTCAGGGTATTCTTTAGAAGTCTTTTGTCAAAAAAAGGATTGGATAATGACCTACCGGTACTATTTGAAAAGATGGAAAATAATGAGGTAATTAGAAAGAGAATAATTGAAGGATGTGTTCATCTTGCTCTTGCTTTTGCAAATTCGATAATATTGCTTGATCCTGCAAAAATAATTATAGGGGGTGGTATTGGGTTTAACCAGTATGAAAGAATTTTTCCCATTATCAATGAAACTTTGAAGAAAGCTTTACCGAAAGCAATATATAGACCAGATATTCTTGATAAAGCAGCTCTTGAACCTTATAGTGTTGTTATTGGTGGAGCTTACTTTGCACAAAAAGAATTATTGCTTGGTTCCATATGTAATATCTTCAACAAAAAAATGGAGGTGCAAGAATGAAAAGGTTATTGGTTTTTCTGTCAGTATTTATTATGGTGTTTTCTGGACTTTCATTCGCTGAAACATTTGATATTGCTGTGTTATTGCCTGGTTCTGTTGAGTTTTTTAGTGTTGAGCGAAGAGGAATGGATGCTGCAGCGGAAGAATTTGGGGTCAATTTGATTTACTCTGATGCAGAGTGGGATGCAGGGAAGCAGTTATCTCAAGTTGAGAATTTCATAGCAAGAGGAGTTGATCTCATTCTCTTATGTGCTGCTGACAATATGGCTTTAAGAACAGCAGTCACTCGCTGTAATGAAGCAAATATACCTTTAATAACATTCACGAATACGGTAGGAACAGATCCAAGAGGAATTTATCCTGGAGTAATCAGTCATGTTGGAAGATCAGATATAGAAGCAGGAGTAATTCAAGGTGAAATAGCAGAAGAATTATTAGGAGAAGGACCTGCTGATATAGTTTTAATAGAAGGTAATCCTGGTACAGCACCGCAGAGAATGAGGGAAGAAGGTTTCTTATCGGTTGCAGAAACCCATCCTCAATGGAATATTGTTGAAAAGAGACCAATCAATGGTTGGACAAAAGAAGGAACGCTTGCTTTCATGGAAGCATTCCTGCAAAGTGAAAGAAACGTCGATTTAATTGCCTGTCAATGGTGGTCTGGAGCCATTGCAGCATCTATGGCTCTAAATGAAAGGGGCATTGAAGATGTTTATGTCCTTGGTCTTGAATATGCCAAAGAACTAGTTCCATATATTGAATCAGGAGACGTGTATGCAACAACTTATTATTCTGTAGTAGATGAAGGATATATGAGTGTTAAAACAGCATATGAGTATTTAACAGGAAAAGAAGTGCCAAAATTTGTCGAAAACGAACAAGTTGTAGTAACACAAGAAAATGTAAATGAATTTGAACCTGAAATGTAATTTTTGCTAAAGGGGTGAATAAGAAAGCATATGTTTAATAAAGGCAGACTCTGGATTTCTTCACAAATTTTTCTTAATGAAGAACCAACTAAGGAACTAAAAACGGAAATTCAAAAAAAGTTAATTCAGCTTAAAGGAATCGGACTAAACTCTCTAATGATTTGGGCTACAGATATTAAGCAATTTGAAGTGCTAGTAAATATATGTAAAAAGCTAGATATTAATAGTTATCTGTGGTATCCAATGCTGGCGGATAACCCTGTAGATTTCAATGTTGATCCTTATAAAATAGTTGGATTATCTGAAGAAAGTGACTCTCAAATACTTGACGCTCAAAAAAGTGGGGGGGAGGAATTTACTTTTTTGTGCCCAAACAAAGTAAAAAAAGAGTCTGCCTTTTTTGATATTTATAAGAAAATTTTGGAATCAGCAGATTTTGATGGAGTGTTCTTTGATAGAATAAGATTTCCCTCTCCAGCAAATGGTCTAAATGATTTAGCTTCATGTTTGTGTGAAACATGTCGAAAAAAATCTTCAGAATCAGTATCTTTATTTGAGGAGAAGTTTTCATCATTAAAGAAGGAAATAACTGAAGCTGAAAATAAAACCGAGATAGTGAAATCCATAAATAATTTTTGGACAGCTATAGAAAAATTTCTCTTATTTAGGGAACAATCTGTATTTGAACTTGTTTCTGATTACTCTAAGTATGCTCGAGATAAAGAATTAGATGTAGGAATTGATCTATTTTCTCCTACGTTATCTGTTTTAGTATCACAAAATTTTGAAAAATTAAGTAATGTAGCAAATTGGATAAAGCCAATGATCTACTGCAAAACTATGGGACCAGCTGGACTTCCCATGGAATTACTTTCATTAATTAGGATAGTAGAGCATTTAAACAGAAATATCTCTGCTAAAGAAAGCATCGAAATTGTTGAAATACTTACTGGTATGAATTTACCTCATAAAATTATAGATTTCGCTGAAAGTGGTATTTCACTTGATAATTTTGAAAGTGAATTGAAGAGAATAAATAATATGAAAATTCCAGATCATGTAGATGTATTTCCTGGATTTGAGAGTGTTCATTTACCACCAATTAGTTCTATTGATAGTGAATCATTGAAAAACTACATTAAAATTACTTTTGAGAATAATTTTAGTGGTTTTGTATTATCCTGGGATATTAAAAGTATCACAGAGAAAAATATAAATTTTGTAGGTGATGCTCTTGAACTCTATGCAAGAAAGAAATAAAAATATTCTTAAAGTATCTGGACTTTCAAAAAGTTTTCCAGGTGTTAAAGCACTAGAAGAAGTTGATATAAATATTCGAGAAGGAGAGGTTCATGCTTTACTTGGAGAAAATGGTTCAGGTAAATCTACATTAACTAAATGTATAGTGGGAGCTTATCACAAGGATAATGGTGATATTTACTTTAATGGGAAAGAAGTTAATTTTCATTCTCCAGCTGAATCTTTTAAAAATGGAATAACGGTTATTTATCAGGAACGAAGTTTGATACCAAAACTTACAGTTGAACAAAACGTATTTCTTGGTGGCGAAGTGGCTAACGGTGGAATTCTCGATAAGAAAGAAATGAGAAAAAAATACATATCTTTATGTGAAAACTTTGACTTTGATCTACCTCCTAACTTAAAAATAAATCGTCTTGGGGTAGCTCAGCAAAAAGTAGTTGAAATAATGAAAGCCTTGGCTAGAAAATCCAAATTAGTAATAATGGATGAACCTACTGCCTCTCTTTCAAAACAAGAAGCTGAACACTTGTTCGAAATAATTCAAAGACTTAAGAAAAGGAAAATATCAATTCTATACATTACTCATATTCTGGAAGAAGTATTTCAGATAACTGATAGAATAACTGTTTTACGTGATGGCAAGAAGATCTCTACATTGAAAACAGATGAAACGAATCAAGAAGAAATTGTGGATTTAATGGTTGGAGAAATATTAGATGAAAATGTCTTTTTAACAGGCCATGCAAAATATGAAACAGAACCAGTTGTTTCTGTAAGGAATTTCACTAATAAACCTCGAGTTAATAATATTTCCTTTGATGTATATAAGGGAGAAGTACTGGGAATAACAGGACTCACTGGTTCGGGGAAAACAGAACTCGCCAGAGCAATGTTTGGTGCTGATTCTGTGGAAAAAGGCACTCTAACCATTGATGGAGAAAAAGCCAAACTTAAAACTCCCTCAGATGCTATTAGTTCCGGGATAGCATTAGTTCCTGAAGACAGAAAAACGGATGGTTTAGTTCTTCTTTTTGAAGTATTTAAAAACATTACATTACCTGCAATAGGAGAATTTTCTAATAATTTAAGTGTGTTAAATAAGAAAAGAGAGCTAGAAAAAACCAATCAGTATAAAAATAGGTTAAATATTAGACTTTCTTCTGAATATCAGCAAACTAAATTTCTTAGTGGCGGGAACCAGCAGAAAGTGGTAATTGCAAAATGGCTTCTAACAAATCCACGTCTTTTGATTTTGGATGAAGCCACTCAAGGTATTGATGTAAAAGCGAAAAGAGAAATCTACCTAATAGTAAGAGAACTCGCAAAAACTGGTGTTGCTATTATTTTTATTTCCTCTGAAGTTCAAGATATTTATAGAGTTTCAGACAGAATAATTGTACTAAGAAAGGGTCAGATCACAGGCGAATTTAAACGAGGAACACCTCAGGAGGAAATCCTAAAAAATGTAGTTGGTGGGAAACCTACACTTGATGATTAATAGGTGGTGAAAAAGAAAATGTCTAGCCCAGGTTTCAATTTGAAGAGAATGAATATTGGTGGAAAATATAAATTACTTTTCGCTTTTTTGGCGTTGATTATTATCATATCTTTTCTTACACCTAACTTTTTGTCCTGGAGAAATATTATTAATGTTTTTAGACAGAGTTCTATAGTGGGGATAATGGCCATAGGATCTACTTTTGTAATCATTGGTGGAGGATTTGATATTTCAGTTGGTTCACTAATGGCTTTAACTGCTGCGATGGCTGTGGGGTTACAATCATCTATGCACTGGTCGCTTTCAATTATCGTAGTAATAGGTGTAGGAGTTGTTTTTGGAATATTAAATGGAATTTTAAGTGCAAAAATTCATATCCCAGCAATAATAGCAACGCTTGGAACTATGACAATCATAAGAGGATTTGTGTATATGTATACAGGCGGTTATCCTTTATACGTCGATTCACAGGGATTTTCATTTATTGGGAATGGCTATATTGGACCTATTCCTTTTCCAATAATTCTCCTTATTGGATGTGTCATTCTTGGGCAATTTGTTCTTACTAAAACGAAATTCGGTAGATACGCTTGTGCTATAGGAGGAAATAAAGAAGCTGCAAGACTTTCAGGTGTTAAAGTAGATTATTATTTGATAATGACTTTTGTAGTTGGTGGAATGGCTGCTTCTGTTTCTGGTATAGTATATGCTTCTAGATTGCTTTCAGTAACACCTTTAGCTGGACAAGGTTATGAACTCGATGCAATAGCATCAGCAGTTATTGGTGGTACAAGTGTTTCTGGAGGTGAAGGCTCTGTTTTTAGGACTTTAATTGGTGCACTTCTTCTAACAATGATAACTAATGCTTTTAACCTGATGGGAATAAATCTGTATGTACAGTATGTTTTTAAAGGAATAGTAATTCTCGCGGCTGTTGGATTTGATTCATATTCAAAAGCGAAATTAGATTAAGTATGAAAAAAATAAGATCAAGGGTCCGGGAAAATACATTAAAAACCTAGAACTAAGAATCCTAAAAAAGGCGAGAGTAAGATATTTTAAGAAAAACACGTGAACCGATTGGTACATAGATAAACCATTTGACGCTCAGAGAGAGACGCTTGAAGACGTGGTCTGCGACCACTCATGACGCTTGCAGCCGCTTGATGATACTTTCGCTCAAGAGGCTCTGACAGAGCAGGTACCTTAAAAAATCGGGTTTAGTGTATGGAGTATTGGGTTTGGTAAAAGCAAAAGAAAAGGCAAGGTCAAATGCACACACCTCGTCGCTTCGCGCCACTCCTCTGGTAGAGGAGAATTAATTGACGAGAAGGCGAGATTCGAGATCTGAGATAGGATAATCACAATAATTATAATGAGATAAAAATAATGATTTAATGAACGTAATGTATAGAAAAATGGCGAATATTTAGACCGGGAAGCAAGACGACAGTTTTTTAATGAGTTCTTTGATTTTTTTCTTTTTTCCAAAACTGAGTGAGCTTATTCCTCCTGTACTACAAACTTCTGCGCCTTTGGATTCACACGTTTCTTTTAAATACTTGAGGGTTTGATTTCTTCCCAAAGCAGCAGGGAAAAGACTTGTTGCCAGACATGCCATTTTTTTACCTTTGAGAGAAGGGAGCTTGTCAAGATAGTCCTTTACAGCTTCTGCAGGGGATGCTCCGTGAACAGGTGTTGCAATAACCAGTCCATCATATTTACTTATGTCTGGCTCCGAACTTCCTAATTTTGCAAGTGTTGTATTATGCCCAAGTTTATCCAGCTTGTTTTTTAATCTGTTTGCCAAAGATATTGTATGTCCAGTTTTTGAATAAACAACTATGCTGATATTCATGAAAAGCACCACCTTTAATTAAAATAGGTGATTATATTGTCTTCTTTTTGCATATTTTTAGGGCAAAATGAAAGACCATTTATCAGAAATAATGTTTTGTATGAAAACACTAATCTAATTTCTAGCAAATAAATATAGTAATTAAATTTTAGTAGTTCATTTTTCGATTTATATCTTTAATAGATGACTAGAATAAAATTTCGCATAACATCATAGGTCCTTAAGGTATTCCCATTCAAAATGACCAAGATAAGGCGTGACTGCATTGTTAAATCCCCTGATATCAAAATTTGCTTCTTTTGTTAATGTACCTTCAGTGGTTATTTTAAGTGTAAATGTCTCTGTTTTTGTAAGTTTCTCAACAATATTTTTTACATCAGTTCCGATATCAAACAAGAAAAGATTTTGTTCGACTACCAGCCAGTTTTCATTTTCTTCAAATTCTTCCTCATCAAATCTATATTCAATGGATGGATTCTCACCAAGTGGCTCATCCCATATTATTGCCATCATTTTAAAATCAGCTGTTGAAAAGAAACCCAATAATTGCATGTTTTCTTCAACAGGATAGTTTTCATCTCTAATTGCTGCACGAATGACTTCAATACTGGGGAGTAGTAAGGAGACCTCTGTAGTGTTTGTTGTTGGATCGAATTCTTCTTCAATAATCCAATAACCCGTGGATTCATCATACCAGGATTCAGTAGCTTCCTCAGTTGTGCTAACAGTAGCATTAACAGAAAAAGTACTGCATGCAATAAGTATAAACAAAACAGTTATTACAAATAAAACAGATATTTTTTTCATAATATGCATTTTTATTATCCCCTTTTTGTGAAAGAAGCCAAAATTAAGGAACATACTATACTCTCATAATACTAGATAACTTAACAAAGTCCTAAGACGGAAAACAGTGACCATGATTTTACCTGGTTGAAAAAAGGACTCTGGAAAACACCAGAATCCGTTTTTGTTTTCAAAATGAATTTTGAGAAAAACAGCAGAATCAAATAATAACTAAGGTCTTTATATTATCCACTTTTCTTTTATATTTCTCACACTGAATCCAAACAATAAAAGAGCAAAACCTAATAGTGCAAGATAGTTGGACCACAAAGGCATAAAACCAGCGTTATTAATGGAGGTTTTAAATATGTCAACCCCATATGTTAAAGGAAAGACAAAAGAAAGTGGTCTTATGTAAACTGGCAGATTTTGCACGGGTACAAATAAGCCACATAAGAAAATCATTGGAAATCTGAAAAAATTGGAAAATGTTTGTGCCTCGAACACTTCACTAACAGAAACGGCAATAAACAATCCAAGGAATGTTGAAGTTATTGCAGTTAGAACAACGCTGCCAAATACTATTAACCAGTTTATCCCTGAAAGGTCTATCAAAAAGGAAGCGAACAGTACCGGAATAAATGCATTGACTATGCCAAATAAAATCGCACCTGTTGTTTTTGAAAGCATCAGAAGGTTAAGACTAATAGGTGCAAGCAGAAGCCTTTCAAAGGATCGTTTTTTCCTTTCGAAGGTTATTGTTACGGCAAGCATGGAGGTAGTTCCAAATAGAATAGATATTGACATGACACCTGGAAGGATATCTTTTATTCCAAGATCTGACTGGGTTCTTATAAAAAACATAAGTGTCCAGGCAACGGGGAAAATGATTCCCCAGCTGATATTTGGTGGCTTCAAATAGTAGTTTTTCATATCTTTTTTAAGAATATTCCAGAATGCAATCCATGCGTTCATTTCTTACCACCAGCTTTTTCTTTTTTCATTTTTGATGCTTCAATTCCGGTGATTCTTACAAATACCTCTTCCAGCGAAGGTTTGATTACTTTTGCTTCGTAAACGTTTAGTCCATTATCATCAAAATACTTTATAAAAGGCATTAAGCCAACAGTAAAATTCGAAATAAGTCTGATAGTATTACTATTAATAATCTCAAATTTATAATCAGGAAATTCTTTTTGCATTTTTTCTTTAACACTTTTTGCACTGGAATCTACAATGAATTGAATGATTTTTTCTTTTTGTACTTCTTTCATGAGTTCTTCCAGAGTACCTATTTTTACGATTTTTCCATTTACAATGAAGGCAATTCTGTTACATGAACGTTCAGCTTCTTCTATGTAGTGTGTTGTAAGAAAGATAGTTGTTCCTTTTTTGTTTAGGTCCACGATCATTTTTCTTATCTGTCTCGCACTTTCTACATCGATTCCCGTTGTGGGTTCATCAAGAAAAAGTATTTTGGGTTCATGTATTATACCTGCTGCTATAGTGAGCTTTCTTTTCATACCTTTTGAATAGTCCTCATACAGTTTTTTTCCTGTATCGTCTAATTTGAACTGTTTTAGAAGATCCCAGGCTCTCTCTTCTCTTTCTTTTTTCTTCATGCCATATAATGAAGCGCAAAAACAAAGGTTTTCGAACCCGGTTAGTTCATCGTACAAGTTACTTTCATCAGGAACTATACCTATTATCCCCTGGACTTCTTTAATGTTTTTAACAGCATCAATTCCAGCAATGGTAATAGTTCCCTCTGTTACTTTACAAAGTCCAGTTAACATGTTTATTGTTGTGGTTTTGCCTGCACCGTTAGGTCCAAGAAATCCGAATACTTCACCTTTTTTTATGGAAAAATCTATTCCTTTTATAGCAAGAAAATCAACGTAATTTTTTACTAGATTGTTTACCGTTACAATATCCATTGAAAATACCACATCCTTTTAGAGACGAGAACTGAAAAACACGAGAAGAACCAAAAAGACGAGACTCCGAGATCCCGAGAACGAATAGTGCATCTTACGCTCGGAGAGGGACGCTTGGAGTCACTCACTGCGCTCGTTCAACGACGATCTGAGAGAGCAGATTCTTTAGAACACGAGAAGAACCAAAGAGACGAGAATCCGAGATCCCGAGAAAGTTTTTAAAACCAATGATTTGCGCATTACAGTGCAACGCGGATTTGCGTGTTGGGGAACACACGGATTTGCGACTTCGTCGGTCGAATTCTCAAGTAAACAGGCCTAGGGTCTGGAGTTTAGGGTTTGGTTTTTATAGAAATATAATAATTATTTGTTTTTAGTAATTGCTTACCTTCAAGCGCCTCTTTTGGAGCAGCTTGTATAATCAGATCAAGCCTCTCTCTTCGATTGACTTTGTAAACGCTCCCAGCTATGTACAGCTGGCTACCCTCGAGGGTAGAATTTTAAATCATGAGAAGATAGAAAGTGCACACGTCGTCGCTTCGTGTAACTCTTCTGATAGTGGAATTAATTTGTCAAAAATGAAACTATTATGTTCTTTATTAATATTCAGTTATTTTTGTTCTTTTTTGCAGTCGCAGGAGTTTTCTGAGCCTTCCTGATGGCATTCACACTCTTCAACATTATGTTCGTGACAACATTCATTATTTTCGCTGTGTTCATGATTGCACTCTTGATTATGCTTTTTTACTTCTTGTTGTTTTCTGCATTCACCTTCACACATTTTTCTCCCCTCCTTATTTGTATAAAATATATTCATATCATAGGTTAATTTATTTTTTTGCTGGTATTTTAGATAATTCAGATAGTTCTTCAGCAGCTTCTAGAAGTACTTCTTGATTTACTGTGTAGTGAGTGTAATAACCACTTTTCTTACCTTTTACAATTCCTGCATTTTTTAAGATTTTTAGATGTTGTGATATGGCTGATTCAGATATCTTGAGTCGTTTTGCTAATGCTTTAACGCAGTAACTGTTATCAATTAGAAGTTTGATT
>CAYTVB010000042.1:0-15911 GCA_964441735.1 uncultured Thermotogaceae bacterium | reverse complement strand
AATCATGAGCTCAAAATCGATATTGATTTTTAGATTCATGAGGGGAAGATCATAGCAGAAGATCCTGTGATTTTTCAGTTGACTGGATGATTTAAAACTGTATTATGAATTAATTAGGAGGTTTCTAATATGAAAAGAACTAATGGATATCCGTATGATGAGATTGAGTCCAAACTAACATGTCCAAATTGTGGAACAATAATATACAAAGATCAGTTGGATAATAAAAGACCACCTGTTCCAAACAAGTCAAACAGACCATACACATGTCCAAAGTGCGGACATTTTGTTTGGGATAAGAACAAATATTAATCTGTTAACATTTGTTTTTTGAATAATTTGTTTTCTTTATAATTGAAAAGATTGATTGCTACTATATTAGTATAGACAATATCTTTTTTCAATTACAAAAAAGGGGACGTTAAATAGTCCCCTTTTTATTATTTTATTATGGTTTTTTATTCAGGTAATTCTTCGGGAATACCTGTGAATAATCCTCCGAATGTAGCATCAGGAAATTCTATGCTTTCTAAAATCATTTCTTCAGGATCGTAGGTAATTGTTGGGAAGAAAGTCAACAGATCACCGAAGTTGTTGGGCTGGTCGAAAAGTATGTAAAGATGCAAAGTGACTTCTTCATCAAGTTCAACATCTTCATCCACGATTGGATCCAGTTCATCTTCAAGTGCATCCAGTTCATCATTCATGTCTTCATATGCATCATCCCAGTCCTCTGAAGGAATATCAAAGAACCTGTTTATCCAATAAGGGTTGATAATTTTTCTATTGTTTTCGGTTCCATAGAATAATTCATCAAGAAATAGCCTTCCGGTTTCAGGGATATCAAGTAAAACAGTCCTCACATAAGTTAATCTTGAAGAACTATCTGCATTACGGAAGGTGAGAAAGTCTGCTCCCAGGAAATTCTTAACATCTGCAGCATCGATAACACCTGATTCTGTTGGATCCAGTTCATCAAGAAGTAAGAGCATGAAGTCTTCGTCATCCTGATTTTCGCAGAAAAAGTCTATAGAGTCCTGGCTTGGTTGTAAATCCCATACAATAGTAGGAATAAGAACCGCTTGTAAAAAATCTTCGATTATCTTAACCAGCGAAAGCTCGCCTGCACCAACAGCTATATAATCATCATCTGTGAATTCAGCTGTGTATGTGCCTGTGGCATCATCAGCTATCCATTCAAGGAAACCGAAATCCAACCAGGCGTCTCCACCGGTTTCGTCAATACTTAGTTCATCAGGATAAAGTTCGAATTCTTCTTTTGCCAGTGGAATTAGAATGTCTGAATACAAACCAAATGGTTCATTTTCAATATCTTCCCAGCCATCATCAGGTGTCCATTTTTCACCTGTGACCAGAAGAACAATTTCTTCAGTGCTGTTAACTGTGCCATTACCACTCCAGTCGAATTTGTTTGGATAAATAAAAATGTCCCCAATATCCATGTCAGCGCTGAGATGATTGTTGATTCTGTTCCAGGATGATTCAAGTAATTCTACTATTTCTTCAATTTCATTTTGTAAAGCTGTTACGTCAACATCAAAACAGTCATCTTCATTCAACACAGTAAACTCATTAATTTTCTCAGCTGAAAACTTTTCAGGTAAGTTGGTTAAAAATTCCTTTGATAAATAACCTGACATCATTTCTTCTAATTCAAAATCCATGACATTGTCCAGCGATTGATTTGAAACAGTTTTTAGCATTGCGGAAAATGCCGGGCTTAAGTTTAGAACATCATTTTCTGGTTCGGGAAGTTCGATTTCGCTGAGTAATTTCAGTGCCTGGAAGAATTCTATAAGTGCTTTTACAATGTTAGCTCTTTCGTCGTTTGAATCTCGTTTGAGTACTTTGTCTGTAGTATCTTCTAATTCACCCATTTTGTCTTGCTCTAATTCTACTTTCTCTGGCAGCTCAGCCGGTTTTATTAGGTCAACCAGGAAACAACTGGAAAAGGAAAACATTACCAACAAAGCAATAAAAAGAACAGTAATTCTCTTTAACATTTTTTCACCTCCCTGTCAGTATTATTAAAGCACAATAATTGTAAATACTAATACCTGGAGGAGACACCGTTGTTGATAAAATCTGTTTACTGATATGTTTTATTACTAAAATCCGCCTTTTTTGCCTCTTCCCATTCCTCGGCCTTTTCCGCCACCGCGGCCTCTTCCCGGTTCCATTCCTCTTCCTCGTTTCAATGGGTTTTCAGAGTTAGGTCGAATAGCGTTTTGAGGACATGCGTCAATACACAAACCACATCGAGTGCATATGGCCTCATTTATATGAGCCTTACCATTCTTCATTACTATGGCTCCTTCAACAGGGCAGGCTTTTACGCAAAGTTCACATCCATTACAATCTTCTTGTTTAACCCAGGGCATAGTTAATTCTCCTTTCAGTTAGTTGTTTATTGAAATTTCTATTTTAATTATATACCTCCATAGAAAGCAGAAGATTTTGAAAAAATTCATTTCACGTGTTGGAGGAAAAGGTTTTAATTAAACAGTTTCGAATATACTGTATGCTATAATTTTGGTGAATTAACAGGAGGAGTTACTTTGAGAGAAAAAAAGGACTTGTTTATTTGCGTTAACAAAGATGCAGAAGAAGAGGATCTCTACTTCTATAAGACAAAAAACAAGAAACGAGTGTACGAATTGTTGCAAGAGACATTACATGAAAGAGAAGAAGTAATATTAGCATACATATACGGTTCTTTTAATGAGAAGGAGATTTTTAGGGATATAGATATAGCTGTTTTTGTTGATCCTCTACCCTCTAATCGTCTTTCATATGAACTTGATCTTTCTTATGAAATTGAAACTACTTTAGATATACCAGTTGACGTTAAAGTAATTAATGATGCTCCTGTAGATTTTGCTGCTGTTGCAATAAGGGGGACTTTGTTGTTATCAAAGGATGAGGAAAAAAGGGTGGATTTTGAGTTCAGGATAATGCGAGATTATCTTGACAGAAAGTCCACAATAAACTATATAAAGTATTTGAAAAGTGGGAGAATATGAAAGAAGAAAGATTACGGTATTTGATTAGAAAGACTTATTTTTTTAATTTATACGTTTTTACCAGCTTTATGCCTTTTTCAAATGAACCCTGAAGCAATGATATATTGTCTATTTCGAATTCGAAATGAAAATCCTGGAAAGCATATTTCTTCATTATTTCTCCAATATTCTCCTTTGTTATATCCCCTAAAAAGATAAGTGTAATGTGAGGGACCCAGTATTCAGGTCTATACAATTCTTCAGGATTGATAACAATTTGATCTACAATTTTCCATAAATCTTCATGAAAATCAAGCAGTTCTCTGTTCTTTGTAACTTCTAAATACAGCAGCGGTCTTTCCCCGGCAAATATTCCCAGACCGTTTGTCCTTATTGTAAATGGCTTGACTTCTGAAGTGAATTGTTCAAGATTTTTATCGATGTTTTCATAACCATCAGCAGTGGATAAAGAGATATGCGGAAAAGGAGTTACGAGAACCCTGCTTATATCAAAATCTCTTTTCAACTCCATCCAGATATTTTGAACCTTTTTGTATAATTTGTCTGGTAATAACGTAACCAATGCCTGCATAGAATCACTCATTTTCATTTTTTAAGTGAAAAGAACACTTTTTCTCTGGATAGTGGATAGTCGTTTATTCTAATACCTGTAGCATTAAACACTGCGTTGTTTATTGCTGGAGCTGGAGCAATCATTGAATGCTCCCCTACTCCTCTGTTACCATATGGAGATATCGTTTCGGGCGTTTCTTCCCAGAAAAAGTCTATTTCTTCAGGAATATCCTTTATTGTAGCGATTTTATAATCTGTGAAATCTGCTGTTAGAAGTTTTCCTTTATCATTGTAAATCATGCTTTCCATTAAGCATGCGGATATACCCTGAACTGTTCCACCTTCTATCTGTCCCCGAATATTTAAGGGAGAGATTGCTTTTCCTACATCATAACCAGCACATACTTTGTTTACTTCAATCTTACCTGTCTCAGGGTCAACTTCTAAGTCTATCCCAACTGCACCCACAGTGAAATGAGCGACACTCTTAGGTGAATAACCAGTTTCTAAGTCAGGATATATTATATCTGGTGGAGTGAATGAACCCCTTCCGATAATCGGACCGCCTTTTAGTAATCCATCTGGCATTTTGAAACCATTCTGAACCTTTTCATCTATTTCCATTGATTTATTGAGTTTTTTGCATTTTATTATTCCATTTTCTATGGTTATTGTATCTATGGGAGTTTGCCAGTATTCAGATAGCAACTCAAAAAGTTGATTTCTAACATCTATTGCTGCGCGTTTAACAGCCATACCCATTGACCAGCATGATCTGCTTGCCACTGTTTGCCAATCGTAAGGATGACTTGTTGTATCGGGATAGTGTACCTTAACCCAGTTATAAGGAATTCCAAGTTCCTCTGAAGCAATTTGAGCGAAGGCACTATAAGTTCCCTGTCCCATATCCATTGTGGCAGCAAGCACTTCTAAAGTTCCGTCACCATTTAGTTTAACTATTGCTGAAGATGAAGCATCTGATGGCATCGCAGGTGCTTTTATTGCAAGAGCTATGCCCTTACCTCTTTGCCATCCTTTTCTTCTGGCAACCTCGTTTTCTGACAACTTTATTTTCTTTGCCACTTTATTAATGATTTTGTCAAGAGCGTGATCGTGCATAGGCATACCAGTACATGTAGTTTTTCCTTTTTTGATAAGGTTTCTCTGTCTAAATTCTGCTGGATCAATATCCATTTTGTGAGCAACGGTGTCTATTACTATTTCTAAAGCACTCATAAATTCAGGTATGCCAAAACCTCTGTAAGCACCACCAAAAGGTTTATTGGTATAAACCGCATAACTATCTGTCCATATGTTGGGTATGTAATAAGCTCCCATGGATGTATATCCAGCACTTCTAACAGGATTTGCGCCATACTCTGCAGAAACACCTGTATCAAACCATAAAGTATTCTCTATTCCTTGAATATATCCATCATTATCCACTGCCAATCTTATTTTTGCCACATAACCCTGTCTTACCCAGGAGGTCAACATATCTTCTTCTCTGGGGATAAATAGTTTTACAGGTCTTCCTTTGATGTCTTCATTCATTGCCGCAGCAAGGCAAAGGGCCTCTATTGTCATTCCAGCTTTGCCCCCAAAACCACCACCGATTGGAGGGGTTATTACTCTGACTTTGTTTAGTGGGTAATTTATGGTTTTAGATATTATATCTCTTACCGTGAATGGTGATTGAGAAGCTGTCCAGATGTCGATCTCATCGGAAGCCATATCCTGTTTACATATACAACAATGTGTTTCTAAAAAACCATGGGATATCTGAGGACAGGTAACTGTTTCTTCAAAAACGTGATCAGCTTTTTCGAAAGCTTTTTTGGTGTCGCCCTTTCTAATCTTGAACCAATTACCAATGTTTGTACCCGGTTGCGGTATTACGAAGTCAACGTGTTCATATTCACCGAGTTTGGGATGTACAAGTAAAGAATTATCTGAAGCAGCTTTAACAGGATCAAAAATTGGATCAAGTTCTTTATATTTAATTTCTACTTTTCTTACCGCTTTGCGAGCGATGTCTTCAGTTTCTGCAACTACAAGAGCAACAGGTTCACCCATATATCTTACTCGATCTATTGCTAAAGGGCTTCTGTCCTTTAGATAAAGACCAAAGCGATAGGGAAAATCTTCCCCAACTATTACTTTTAAAACACCGGGTATCTCTAAAGCTTTTGAATAATCAACGGATAATATTTCTCCATGAGAAATTTCTGATCTAACAACTGCTGCATGAAGTAATTCAGGCCCAAATTTTAAATCATCAACAAATCTGATTGTCCCGGCTGCTTTTTCAAGGTCATATTTTCTTGGAAGCCATTTTCCTACACCTGTATTACTCTTAGATTGTTTCATCAATTTTCGCCTCGCTCTGTTTTTTCATTAACTGAGAACTTTTTTTAACAGCCTTTATTATGCTGACATAGCCTGTGCATCTACAAAGATTTCCTGATAACGCTTCCTTAATATCTTTTTCAGATGGTTCAGGATTCTTTTGTAGAAGGGCATATGCACTGATAATCATACCCGGGGTACAATAACCACACTGTATTGCTCCCTCATCAATAAAGGCCTGTTGAATAGTATGAAGTTTTCCATTCTTTATTAGTCCCTCTGAAGTTATTATGGAAGTTCCTTCGGCTTCAAAAGCAAACATCATACAGGACTTTTGAGGAACTCCATCTACTAAAATCGTGCAAGCTCCACATTCACCTTCTTCACAACCTCTTTTTAAACTGGTAACTCCATACTCTCTAAGTGCATTCAACAATGTAATATTGTCATAAGCTTTTAGGGTAACCTTTTTGCCATTAAGTGTAAACCTGATCTCTTTCATTTCCATCACATTGTGCCCCCTCTTTCGAAATCAGGGTAGTTGCACTTCAAAATAGCTCGCTTTGTTAATTGTTTTATCATTTCTGTTCGATATTCTTTGCTTGCTCTGGCGTCACTGATGGGATTGATTACGTTCACAATACTTTCTGATACTTTATCTAAAAGAGTATTATCAATTTCTTTGGCATTATTAAGAATCTTTTCTGCCTCTTTTGCTCTTACGGGTTTTGGAGATACTGCACAAAAAGAAAGATGATAGTCTTTCACAGTATTTTTCGTTAATGTGCAACAAACACCAGCCTGAGCTATATCAAGTGCTGTTCTCCTTCCTGCTTTTAGAAAACAGCCAGTAGTAGTCCCTTCAGGAATAGGGATTGTTACTCCCGTTACCAATTCATTTGGCTTAAGAGAAGTTGTCTTTGGACCTGTAATAAAGTCATTGATCGTTACATTTCGTTTCCCCTCGATGCTTTCTACGTTAACAAGTGCGTCGTAACAATAAAGGGGAGGAATCAAATCTCCTGAAGGCACTGCGGAGCAAACGTTCCCTACCACAGTGGCCTTATTTCTTATAATGGGATCAGAGTGAAGTTTACAGGCATCAAATAACGCCTTGAATTTCGTCTTTACTATACTGCATTCCAAAAGTTTATTAACAGTTACCATAGATCCTATAAAGAGTTCTTTTTCGTCTTTATTTACTTTTTTCAGCTCGTCTATTAGTCCTAAATCTATCAAATAATCAGGTGTGACAAATGATCTTTTCATCCAGATGAGTAGATCTGTTCCACCAGCTTTTAATGATGCTTTTGATCCATATTTATCAAGCATCTCAATTGCTTCAGAAATGCTAGTAGGTCTTAGCAGAATAAAATCATTCATTGTTATCACCCTCGTATTTGAGTTGGTGTTTATTCATCAAAGGCAACAATTCTGCAGATACTTGATTCACCTCCGACGAATCTCCAGGGGAAACAACCAATTGTAGTTCTTTTGTTAAGCAGTTTATCAATTTCACCACCAACATTTTCAGCATGAATAATATCATGGGGGAAAAGCATGGTATGCATTAATTGGTAGTCATCCGGAGTGAATACTTCTTCCAATCCTTTACCGTATTTCTTTTTGAAAACTTCGTTACATTCTTTAGCCTCTTTGGGCATCCAATCTCTGATTTTTGTATTAATTGGGTGGTCAGCAGAACCACAGTCAACTCCAATCCACTTTAATTTCTTTTTCTTGCACCAATCAGCAAACTCTCTCGTAGGACCGGGATGTTTTATCATGTATCTAACCTCATCTGCTTCGGGTTGATCATAGGCATATTTGTGATATCCTGTATTAATAATTAAAATGTCACCTTCTTTTACCTCAACACGTTTCTCAATATCTTCAGATGTGTAAATGCCATAGTCTTCAGCAATATCGGATAAGTCTACAATCACACCCGGACCAATCAACTCTTCTAGAGGAATACTGGCAATATCTCTTCCGTGCGTGCAAAAATGAAGTGAACCGTCAAGATGTGTGCCTACATGATTTGAATGGGTTAACAACTGTCCATTTGCGCCATTTGGTGCTAACCTTTTAAAGAATTTAATCTGTAGTGGCTCATATGTTGGCCATGGTGGTGTTAAATGGCTTATTGTTTGGGTAAGATCGTACATTTTAATGTTGTTCCAATTTTTAAGTTCCATTTGAACTCCTCCTTATATTTAATTATTGATATCGTGATACAAAAGCTTCCGCAGCCTTTTTGAAGGCCTCTCCGGGCATTCTTACAATACCTGCACCCACCTGTCCTTTACCAGGTTCTTTATGAGCTGCTCCAGTATCCAGTATCGGTGTAATACCTGTTTCTATGACTTTTATTAAATCTATTCCTGTGGGTGTCCCCCTGAAATTAAGAGACGGAACAGTGAAATCTTGATTTTCAGTTTCACATATTTCATACATTTCAAGTGTATAGTTAAGTGCATCTTTAGGAGAACCGCCAACGAACTGAACAATGGCAGGAGCACAAGCCAAAGCAAAACCTCCAACTCCATATGTTTCCATAATCGCACTGTCGCCAATATCTCTGTTTACATCTTCTTTAGTAAATCCAGGAAAAAGAAGTACATCAGGTAAAGCTGCTTCACACGTAAACCATTCGTTGCCAAGACCGGCTATCTGGATACCAAAATCTGTCCCGTTTCTGGCCATCACAGTAACGATTGAAGAGTTTTCCACAAATCCAATATTGTCTAGAGAAAGCTTGGCCGCTGCCATTCCCGGGTTTAAAAAGAAATGATCATTTCCAGCCATGAAATCAATAACTTTCGAAAGGCTTTTCTTATCATTTGATGCTCTGACAAGAGAGGAAGAAATGGTTCTTATTAATAATGAAGTTGCTGCTTTATTTCTGTTATGCAATTCATCTCCCATGTGAAGGGATTGAGAAATTATTGTTTTAAGATTAATACCTCCCTTTTCTTGGACATGAATTTCTATACCGACCTTAAGGATTGGATACAGTACATCTTTCATCCAATTAAGTTTTTTGATAACTTCCTGACTGAATGCTCCCATTCTTAATACTTTTCCCAGTCCTTCGTTGAGAGTTGCATAGCTTCTTCTTTTTGTCTTACTATCCTCAATTATCCAGACAGGCATGGTTGGGGAAATAATTCCCGCCATTGGACCCGCTGCATTATGATGGTGGCATGGCTCAAAAACTGTATTGCCTTTATTTACATATTCTTTTGCTTCTTCCGGTGAGTTAGCCCAACCTTCATAGATTACTGCTCCCGTAACTCCACCAATCATTGGTCCTGACATTCTTTCCCAGGTTATTGGTGGACCGGCATGCAAAATCATGTTGTCTTCATAATTGGGTATAACATCTTTGGCAATGCCTAATCCAACTATACATGGTTCGGATTTTTGCAGTCTTTCCAGTGCAATATTGTTTGCTTTTTCAACATTATTCATCTGATTTTCCTCCAATTTTCTTTAATTTTTCAAGAAGCTTATTTTCTGTAAGTGGAGGTTTCCATTCAACCTGAATTACATTGACTTTTTGATTTAACAAATCTTTGTAAAAACCTTCCATGCCCACGTTAATTACAGTGGGCCCATTTTTTAGCAGGTCCTTTAAACTAATGTCCATCACCTCTTTCTGAAACAATGCTTGACGCAAGGTATGCAGCTCTAGCATTACTTCTGCATACAATGACTCCTTCTTTTTGAAGCCTATTTTTTTGTATCTCCAGTTTTTGAGGATCATCTTTTGTTCCACAAATATACGCAACGTATAGAGGCCTGTTTTGAGGGGCAACACTTTTTATTGATTCAATGATTTCATTTACAGGGTCTGAGGCACATCCATATCCCAGTACCACGTCGAATAATATTACTGAAACTTCTGAATCTTTTGATTGTTTTAAAATCTGCTCAGATCTAAAAGCGGGATCGATCATTGGATGAAGTCTTCCCTGTGTGAATTCATCCTCGCCATAATCTATGAATGAATGGCCAACTGGATTCAGACTATCCTTCAGTTTCATTTTCTTATTTAGTGGCACATTGCTATAAATGTTGTTTATTTTTTTGCTGGCTATGTATTGTGCCTCGTAACAAAGTGTTCCACCTGTGAAAAGTCCTCTAAGAAAACCTTTCTTTACATTTGTGTTTTTATACTGATTAATCGAATCTTCAATTTCTTTTGACAATTTTTTTCTCGACTGAGTACAGTTTCCACCTTTTAGCATTGTTGAGGTTACTTCGGCACATTCTTCTAATTCTGTCGTATATTTAATTCTTTCTTCATCATTTTCGGGTTTGTCACCCATGAAACAGACTACTGCTGATTTATTTATTTTCTTTAATTTGTTGATTATCAATTCCCTGATATCAGGTGACGGAGGTTTTCCTATGGCAATAATTATTTTTATATCATCGTCATCAGCCAGTGCATCTAAACCTGAAATGAAAGAAATTGCTCCTACTTCAGATTTAACATCTCTACCTCCTGTACCAATAGCATGCTTTACGCCGATATTGCGATGGGATAATTGAACCATCACTTCTTGCAGTCCGGTTCCGGAAGCGGATACAATTCCAATAGGTCCTTTTGGACATTCATTGCAAAAACCAAGACCCTTTCCTTTTATCAATGCTGTTCCGCAATCAGGCCCCATAACCAGTAAATTTTTCTTTTTTGCATAGTTTTTTAGTTTAATTTCGTCATTTAAAGATACATTATCTGAGTACAACATGACGTTCAAATTATTTTCCAGGGATTTCATAGCTTCGTTAGCAGCATACTTACCTGCAACAGAAATAAGTGCTAAATTGGCGTTTTGAAGTAGAGAAATAGCTCCAGATATTGATTTGGGTCTATATTCTTTAACTTCCGTGTCTTCACTCCATGGTTGATCCTTTAGATATTTTTCAGCAACATCAAAATATTTATCACAGTTAGTTCCCTCGCAGTCAATACCTATTAAAAGATCATCGGGAGTAACATTTGCTTTATTAAGCTCGAAGCCTGCATCTTCAATTATATGTATGTTAGCTTCAGTTGCCATATTAAGGGTCGCATCATTTATTTCTGGATGCTTCTTTAGTTCTTTTGCAACAAGCATCAACGTTACGCTGTCATAGTATTTTCCTTTTATTATCTTTACTTTCTTCAAAAACTATCACCCATTCAGCTATCTGCTTTTGATTCAATTGCATAAGCAAAACCCGCCAACCATGCTTTGCCTGATAAATGTCCCCATGAATCGATACCACTTACACTCTTTAAAAGCTTTTCCATAGAATCCTCTGAAAGTGCTAAACAAAACTCTTTTCCTCTTTTCCAAACAAGTCCTCTTAAAGCATCTTCTAACATTTGTCTGGAAAACCAGGTAGTTCTGTGAAGATTCTCCATTATTTTCTCAGTGAAACCAGTTTTAAGTGCCCTTTTTACGCATAAAGAACCAGTTATGTAACCGGTTAGAAAATCATCTCCAGCCGGTGTGGTTCCTGCTCCAAGACCAATAAGAAACTCCAGGTTATCAAGGTATTTAATTATTATATTTAATGATTTAATATTTAGAAATTCAAGCCATTCTCTCCATATATTTTTCCATCTAATTTTTGGACGCCTATAATTGACCTTTGGAGAAAAGCTTTCCTTTGCATGATTTAAAGAGACCATAACTTCTTTAGAGTTATTATCTAAAATAGTAAGATCATCAACAATCGCTGACCTTGGTTGAAAGTCATCTTCATACCTTAGTAAACTATATCTGTACCCCTTATGATCACACAGATTGATAACATTTTTATATATGGTTTTTACATTGAATATTTTGCATTCTCTATACCAATCAGAACTTATGCTTTTGGCCTGTATAAAAATCATATTTGTCCGGTCAAATGATGTTCTCATCTTTGAGCTTGTTAATTTCATCTTTATTTAGGTCAAGAAACGTTGAAAATATCTCCTCATTATGTTCCCCAAGTTCGGGAGCTGGACCGCTTATTTCAGCAGGTGTACGGGATAATTTAATGGGGACTCCAGGCATTTTTACTGGTCCAGATTTCTGAATTACATCCACAAGCATCTCTCTGGCTATAACCTGTGGATCATTCATCATTTCCTCTACATTGTTGATCTTTCCAGAAGGTATATTATTGGTTTCAAATATTTCGAGCCATTCTTCAGATGTTTTTTGCTTTAATTGTTCTGTGATTAATTCCGTAAGGGCTTCAATATTTTTCACACGCAAAGGATTACTATGAAAACGCTCATCATTTATTAATTCAGGCTTATCTATGATATTACAGAATTTCTCCCACAAGGTATTGTTTCCTATTGCTATATTTATCATTCCATTTGAAGTTTCAAAAGAAGCGAATGGTGCTATTGAGGGATGTCTGTTCCCAATTGGCCTGGGGATACTGCCAGTTGCTGAATATCTGACTATTGCATTCTCCAGAACAGAGATCATGCTATCAAGCATAGCAACATCGACCATTTGTCCTAATCCGGTTTTTTCTCTGTTTTGTAATGCTGCAAGTATTCCAATACAGGTAAATGTTCCAGAAAAAATATCTGCAATCGAACTACCAACTTTTGTCGGTGCATTCTCATCAGGACCTGTTATGCTCATCATGCCACTTAACCCCTGTATTATGAGATCATAGGCTGCTTTTTTGCTTTTTGGGCCTGTCTGACCAAAACCGGTACTACTTGCATATATTAAAGCAGGATTTATTTTGCTTAATTTTTCGAAAGAAAGATCCAGCCGGTCCATAACGCCAGGTCTAAAATTCTCAACTAAAATATCAGCTTTCTCAACAAGTTTCAAAAATAATTCTTTGCCTTTTTTATTCTTCAAATTAAGAGTTATACTTTTTTTGCCCCTGTTTATGCTCATAAAATAGGCACTTTCATTTCCTATCACGGGATTGAAATACCTGGAATCGTCTCCCTTTTCAGGCATTTCTATTTTAATAACAAAAGCACCCATATCGCACAGCAGCATTGTACAAAAAGGACCGGCAAGTACTCTGGTGAGATCAATCACCAATAAATCTTCAAGAGGTTTAGACAAGTTCATCTCCTCCTGTTTCCTTTGTGGGGATTCTTTTATTAGGCTCAAAGCTACTCTTGCCCTCGTCTAAAATATTATTGTATGCTATAAGGTTTCTGTCCTGCAGATGGTCAAAGTTTTGTTTTCTGGAGCTTGATGGTGAGATGGTTTTAATAGGTTCAGGGTCAAGTTCTGCCCATACAAACTCGTCACAACCAGAAGCCTGAGCCATTTTTTGCCCGGATGGATGAACAATCATTGAAGAGCCAAAAAAACTCGCTCCCCTTGCATCTTCACCAACAAGGTTGGTAGCCAGCCAATATACGTGATTATCATACGCTCTTGCTTTATTCGTTAGTTCCCATTGATCGTAGGTTCTTAAAAAAGCTGAGGGTCTACAAATGATTTCGGCTCCCATAAGTGCAGTAACTCTTGAAAGCTCAGGAAAATCTCCATCATAACAAATAACAATGCCAATTTTGCCAATAGGTGTTTCCATACAGAAAGGTTTATTCCCCGGGGTGGTCCACCCTCCTGCTGCTAGACGTTCATTGGGAAAAGGATGAGTCTTTCTATAAACTCCCAATAATCCCTCCGGTCCTATTAATGCTGCGCTGTTATATACAACTGGAAATTCTTCACCCCGTTCATATGTAGGAAAGCAAAGATAAGTGTTGAATTCTTTTGCCCATTTTATTGCTCTAACGGTTGTCGGACCTGGTATCGGGTCAATTGCATTCCAGAGCTCTTGAACAGTACCTTTGGGCGTAAAACCTGTGGTAAAGGATTCAGGAAAAACGATAAGACTGGAATCGGTTTTCTTTACACAGTCAGAAAGCAAAGAGTAAGCTTTTTGCAGATTTTTCTCAATATTCATTGGTTCAACTTTAAACTGTATCAGAGAAGCTGTTATTCTTTGCAAATTTGGTGTTCTCCTTTCGAAAACAAAAACAAAGATGGATAAGTAAAATTTAACATATATAGCCTTTATTTCAAAAGAAAGTACCCCACTTCGATAAAACATTAAGAAATATATAGAAGGAAAGGGAACCCAATATATGAAGTAAGGTAATCCAGTATATTAAGTTTAGGATGTTATAAGGATTTGGGGGAGAAACAACCAATTTTAGTTTTTAGGTCAAAAAAATTTTAATATCTTAAAACTCTCATATTCTCATCAGCTTCATGCAGGCTGCATCACTCCGGAAAAAACCAGCCAGGCAAGAACAGTTTTGGCAATAAGGCTTAACATTATATAGGCTCTTTCACCATATAGATAATTGGCCCATTTGCCTACCTTATACTAGGCTACTTCACCGGGATCGTCACTGCCAGTGTATTCAAAGACAGAATCGTTTGGTCCTGTCATGGGCAGTGCATTTATCTTTGTACCCCTTTGGTCTGTCATGAAGTTTGTCTCTTTTCATTTCCTCACAAAATGCGTCATATTCATTGAAGGTTACGGGGTATTTCCCTATCTAAAGGTCTTAAGTTAGCAACACTCTGTACTCGTCACCGCGTTGTACTATTGTGAATCCTCCTTTTTCTACTAGATCAGTGTTTTCAGGAGTCTCAATGAGTGTGGCCAAAACTTCAAAAGGAATGACTATTCGGTGAAGATCTCCCGATTGTTCTCTAGCCATTTTAATGCTGATTCTACGACTTCTTCTATACCTTGTGTTACCAGACCATTGACTGCATATTCAGCAATGAGCACTTTCACAAATGCATCGTCAGATAAAAGAATACGTAAATTGTTGTATGCATTGTCATCCGAAATGGCACTGTCTCTAAGTATTCCGCTTGTGTCAATAAGCATGTCCAGCACTATTCGAAACACCAGAGTCTTTAATGCTTCATCCCAGCCTTGCATTAACCCCTCTACCATTAAGTAATCAAGCATACAGAGTTTCTAGGCCACTTCATAACCTTTAGGACCAAAATTAAATAGTGTAACAAACTTCGCTGATTCATATGCATCTTTACGATAATACTGTAGGACTCTTTCAGCTCTGGCAATCTCTTCATCGTCTACTCCATGATATGCACTGATTACAGTATAAGCATTGAGAAGAGTGGATTCTGCATAGTTTATATGCCGCTCTGCGTTGCTAAGATCCCCGTATCTGTGAAACTACCGTGCTTCCATCCATTGTTCCTGGGCAAGTTCAAACAACTTGAAGGTATTTTCATTTTACAATTGATGTCGTCATGGGGATAATATGTATATGCTCCGGAACTTTCATAATTTCTTTGTGGTTCGTAGCGAACTTCAGCACATTTATCAATAAGGGCTTTAATATCATTCATATTCTGTGATCCAGGTGTGAGTTTAAGGTAGGTATTGCTAATATCAACATAGTCCCAGATGCAATTCCTGCATTGTTTACTAGAGCTGAAATGTCGCTCACCAAATCTCTCGAATATTCCAGCTTCTCAAGATTCATCAGACCCCTTATCGGAAATTTTAACTCTAGAAATTTTCTTCTCTTTACATTGCCTTAAGTTCGATTTTAGAAGACGAGAAGTACGTAACATCAAGGTCGAAAGAATCGAAAGGCCATCGGAATAGAGCGTCGGTTATCTCACTAGCTGTTATTGAACTCTTCAAGGTGAGTCTTGCAATACCCCCTGCATAACTCTGTCTGTGAATTTCCGAAATTCCATCGATCTGTTCAAGAGCCTCTTCAAACTCCATAAGCTGACTATAACTACTGAGCCCTGTTATCAGAACCTCGATCTGTTCCAGAGCAACATATTCATCGGGTTTTTGCGCGAATAGCTGATCAACAAAGTAATTTGCCAGTAAGGTGCTTGCTTCTCTAAGGGCTTTCTTTGACGCCACCTCGGACCAGAGGTAGCTGTAGTAGCCCGCGGCGTACCCCCCGCTGAAGAG
>CAYTVB010000041.1:0-17121 GCA_964441735.1 uncultured Thermotogaceae bacterium | reverse complement strand
AAAATGTTAGGGCTGCTCTTTGTTTATATCCTAAAATGGCAGAAATGGCTAGAAGACACAACAATGCAAATATTCTGGCTATGGGTGGTAGATTGGTAGCTCATCAGTTAGCTCTGGATATATTAAATGTATTTCTGAAGACTGATTTTGATAGAGGAAAACATAAACGAAGGGTTGACAAAATTGAAAATGAATAATAAAGAGCGCTCTTATGAGCGCTCTTTTTTTACAGTGATTTTTTAAAGATCTTCTTCGGTTATAAGTTTAAGGGGTACAATAACTAAAGGTTCTACATCAGCTCCATTTAGAATTCTTTGAGCTGCAACTACAGCCATTTGCATCTGAAGATAGGGTTGTTGCTGAACAGTTGCTACCATCTCACCGTTTTTGATTGCTTCTATCGCATCATCAATTGCATCAATTCCAAAAATTGCGATTTCATTAATCCTTCCAGCTCCTACTGCTGCTCTTACTGCTCCTAGTGCCATCTCATCATTGTGAGCGTATATTGCGTCAAGTTCTGGAAAACCCTGGAGTAAGTCTTCAGTTACGTCATAACCCTGCTCTCTTGAATAATTGGCAGTTAGGCTTGTAACAACTTCAATTTCTGGATAATCTTCCACTATATTGAGAAAACCTTCCTGTCTATCTCTTGCAGAAGGAGCGCCAGGTATTCCTTCAAGTATAGCGACTTTTCCATTTTCGTTTAATTCTTCTACAAGTGCTTTACCAATCAATTCTCCCGCTTCTTTATTATCGATATCCAGGTGTTGTTCAACTTCTCCTCCATTCGATGGTCTAGTAACAGTAATTACAGGAATACCTGCTCTATTTGCTTCCAATACTGCAGTGACTACAGCATCTGAATCGACAGGGTTAATAATAAGAACGTCAACATTCCTAGTTATTAAATCCTGTACCTGCGAATACTGTTTTTCTGCTGAGTCTTGAGCATCGAGCACAATAAAGTCAAGGCCCAATTCGTTACACTTGTCTTCCCCACCTTCTTTCATGGTTACAAAGAAAGGATTGGCGAGAGTAGAGACGGAAAAACCAATCGTTTTTGCAGCCATAGCGCTGAATGCAAACAGTACTACTAAAAATACCACTAAAAATGATCTTCTCATTTCACAAACCTCCTTAAAGTTTTTGTTTCCTAATTAAAGGTCTTTAATCTCCCCGTTTAACAAGCACAGCAATTAAAATAATTATCCCTCTGACTATTTCTTGAAAAAACGAGGAAAGACCAACAAGATTCATACCATTATTGATAACTCCAATTACTACAGCTCCAAGCAGAGTTCCTAGTGCAGTACCTATACCGCCAGACAAAGATGCTCCTCCAAGAATAACCGCAGCAATTACATTAAGTTCCATACCTTCAGCGGCGGTCGGAGATCCTGAAAGAAGCTTTGATGCTATTAGAATACCTCCAAATGCACTCATTAGTCCTGAAATCACAAAAACTATGACTCTGTATTTTTTTACTGGAATCGCTGAAAGCTTCGCTGCTTCTTTGTTGGCTCCTATGGATCGTGTGTATATTCCGTGTTTTGTTTTTCTCAAAAAGTAGAAAGCTATTAGAAAAATTACAGCTGCTATTATAGTAGAAACCGGGATATTTCCAACATAACCAGCTCCTAGTTCGCCAAAACTTAATGGCAATCCAGAAATAGGCTTACCGTCTGACCAAACCAAGGCAGTACCTCTTGCAATTCCAAGCATTGCGAGAGTAACAATGAAAGATTGTACTTTTCCAAAAACAACCAGAACACCATTAATAAGCCCTACAAGAATACCCACGCCAATACCAGCTAGGATTCCATAAGCTATTGATCCAGTAATAGTTATTGTAAAAGCTGTTGCAACTCCGACAAGAGCAGCTATTGATCCTACTGAAAGGTCAATTTCTCCAATTAAAATTACAAAAGTCATACCAACAGCCACTATTAGAGTCACTGAAACCTGTCTGGTAATATTTAGTATATTTCTTAAGTTCAAGAAATAAGGAGACATCATTGTAAAGAAAACTAGTAGAGCAACTAGAATAATTACTAAACCTAATTCACCTTTTATAAGTTTTTTAAAATCTACTTTCGGCTTAAGTGTATTTGTATTAGAGGTGTTGTTATTACTAGTCATAATTTACCTCCTAAAGCATAGCTCATAATTTCTTCTGTTTGAATTTCACTGGAGTCCATTTCTTTTATAATTTTCCCTTTTCTCAAAATTAAAACTCTGTCACAAATCCCACTTATTTCCTTAAATTCAGAAGAAAGAAGTATAATAGAAGTTCTGGAATCAGCCATTTCGTTAATCAGATTATAAATTTCAGTTTTGGCACCTACATCAATGCCTCTTGTTGGTTCATCAAGTATCACAATATCTGGTTTTCCACTTAGCCATTTTCCAATAACTATTTTTTGTTGATTTCCACCTGAAAAGTTCTGAGCTTCCATTTGTAAATTTAATGGAGTAACTTTGAGTTTTTTTGCAGTGTTATGAGCAAGCTGTCTTTTGGCTTTGTTTATTATAATTGTCAATTTAGACACCCGATCAATATTTGGTAATGTAATATTATCTTCAAGCGAAAATCTTGGAAAAAGCCCCTGTTCTTTTCTATCCTCAGGTATTAAAGCAATACCATTTAACTTTGCAATTTTGGAATTATTTTTTCTTATGAGGGTCTTATTAATTTTTAAACTTCCTTGAACATTTTTATTAGCGCCAAAAAGACCAAGAGCTAATTCAGTTTTCCCAGAGCCAATAATTCCTGTAATTCCTAGTATTTCTCCTTTTTTCAGGTTAAATGAAATAGGTTCATGCATTTGTTCAGCCTTGAAGTTTTTTACGTTCATAACGATTTCATCTTCTGATTGTTTTTTTCTTCTTGGAAATTCATCTTTAATATCATGGCCAAGCATTGCTTTTACGAGAGTATTAGTGTCAACTTCATTTACATTAAATGTTCCAGCGTTCTCACCGTCTCTTAATACAGTTGCACGGTCACATATTTTAAATACTTCATCTAGATAGTGAGAAATATATATCATATTCACATTCTTTTTTTTCAAGTCTTGTAAAATATAAAAAAAGACGTCAATTTCTGCACTACTCATACCAGTTGTAGGTTCATCAAGTAGAAGAATTTTGGCATTTATCGACAGAGCTTTTATTATCTCTATGATTCGTTTTTTCCCCATTCCAAGTTGTGATACCTTTGTTTTTGGATCGATATCGATATTAAAATTCTTAAGATAGTCAATTGAATTTTGAATTAATTCTTTTCTTTTTATTGTGCCCAGGACTTTTCCAGATGGTTCATGTCCCAAATAAATATTTTCTGCCACTGTAAGATTATCTATTAGACTTAGCTCCTGATAGATAGCTGCTATGCCTTTGTATCTCGCATCAATTGGATTCGTGATCATGTTCTCTTTTCCTTCAATGAAGATTTGTCCATCATCTTTTCTATAAACTCCGGTCAAAATTTTTACCAATGTCGATTTACCAGCACCATTTTCCCCTAAAAGAGCATGTACTTCACCCTGATTAAGAATGAAATCCACTTCTTTTAGAGCACGAATGCCTCCAAAACTCTTTTTTATGTTTTTCATTTCCAGAACTGTGCTGGACACAAAAATCATCCTCTGTTGAAGTAATGGGTTATATCAGATAAGCCAGGTATAGATGTTTGTGCGCCTGGTTTTGTGGTGCTTAAAGCTGCTGCAATATTTGCGAATTCTACTGATTCTTTCAAAGGTTTGTTTTTTGAAAGGTATACAGCAAGAGCACCTGAAAAAACATCGCCTGCAGCAGTAGAATCAACTGTTTTTACATCTAAGGGATCAATCTTAACTGTTGCATCTTCATATAGAATATATACACCTTTTTCTCCTAAAGTAATTACTGGAATTCTAAAGCCCATTTCTCTAAGTTTGTGAAGTCCCTTAATAACGCTTTCTACATTATCAATCTTGAAACCACAAATTGAACTCGCTTCGGTTTCATTTGGTTTTATTACATCAACCAGATTTGGTATGTCAGAAGGGAAAGGTTTATCTGGTGCAGGAGCAGGATCAAGTATGACAAAGAGGCCCTGTTTTTTAGCAGTTCTAATTGCTGCGTATACTGTCTTGATGTTTATTTCCATTGTGCTCAAAAGAATATTCCCAGGTTCAAATAGTTTTACTTGTTTTTCGACATCATTGGCACTAAAATTTGCATTACTGCCTGAAGTAAAAGAAATGGAGTTTTGCCCTTTTGAATCCACTCTAATCATAGCTATCCCGGAAGTACCTTGTTCATCTGTAAGTATTTCACTTACATTAACTCCATTCTTTTTCATAGAAGACTTAAGCTGCTTGCTAAATGAATCTTTCCCAAGTTTCGTTAGCATAGTTACTTTAGCTCCCAATAAAGCAGCAGTTACAGCCTGGTTTCCTCCCTTACCACCAGGGTACCTTTCAAAATTATCCGTAATCACCGTTTCACCTGGTTTAGGCAAATGGCCCATAACCATCACAAGATCCATATTAACGCTTCCAGTACATAATATTTTTCCGCTAAAACTAAAGTTTATCTTATTCATTTTTAAGCTCCTTACGAAAACCTTTTATTACTTGCATAAATTCTTTAGCCCTTGAAGATTGTACTCTTTCTTTCCAGATGCCATCTTTTTTAAAATAACTACCCACAATTGCACCATCTGATATTCTTAATAAATCAACTGCATTATTCTTTGTGATTCCGCTTCCAATAATTACAGGCAAATTTGTTGCAGAACAAAAAATGTCTACATCCTTATCAGAAGGAGCCTTACCAGTTTCAAATCCTGTAATTATAAGTGCTTCAGCACCTTCAGCCTCAGCATCATTAGCCTGTTCAGTTATTGCCCTATCTGATATAAGAAAATGGCTTCCGTGTTTCACATTGACATCACAAAGAAATTTGATGTTTTTTGCTTTCAGGAATGAACGATACCTTGCTAGCTTTCCACCGATCCCTTCGGTTAAACCAGCATGAGATATGTACGCATTTACCCATTCAAATACTCTGATCCAGTTAGCTCCAGCAGCAACAGCAGCAGCAAAAGCTGCAAAACCACCATTTAGATGACAGTTTACTCCTACTGGTATGTCAACACTTTTTTTTATTTCATAAGTTGCTACTGAAAGTGAAGATACTGTTTCATTCGGTATATCTTTGTTTTTTAAATAAGGAAAATCCCAGATGTTTTCGACCTGCAAACCATCGATTCCTGCATCTTCAAGGGTTTTTGCTTCATCAACTGCGTTTTTTATTATCTCTGCCATTGGCATGACTTCCGGATCATATAAAGGAGAGCCTGGTAATGGTTTTAGATGTATCATCCCGATTATTGGTTTTTTAACACTGAAAATTTGATTTAGAGCACTGCCTTGATTATTCACAAAAAACACCTCGATTTTATAGTAAAACGATTAACTACTATTTAATCGATTAACTATAAATTACTAAAAATCTACACCAGAAATCAGAATTATGTTGCCATAAGGAGTAAATTCTCCTGATTTTACAAAGACTTTCATTTCTTTTCTTTCTAAACTCCCATTTAAGACCATATCCTTAAACTCGGGATGAGGAATATTTTCTTCAACAATATCATTACCCTTGTTCTTTATGGGATCAATAACTTCCTTAAATTTCTTATAGATTTCCGGACTAACTGTCTTCGTTTCATCTGCGATTATGACCTTTTCAATCTCAAGCTCCTCAAGCACAGTTTTTAAGACATCAACAACACTAGGTATTCCTCTGCCCACTGAAACGTCAATACATTCAGTCATGTCATGTCTTGGGAAAGGAAACCCCCTGTCTGTAATGACTATCATGTCACCATGACCGACTTTAGCTATTGCCTTGGCTAGTTCATTGTTCAGTATTCCTTTTGTCTTCATAATTAACCCTCCTTTAAAGATTTAATTTACTGAAGATTTTCTAATAATCAAAGTTGTATCCAACTCCAGTTTCCTTGCCTTTAATTGCTTTTTTGCCAATTTTGCTTCAATTTTTTCAAGAAGAATATTCATTGCAAGATGACCTGCTTCAAATTTTGGCTGATGAACTGTAGTAAGTGCTGGAACAACGAATTGCGAAAAATATACATTATCAAATCCTGCTATGGCAATATCTTCAGGTATTTTTAAATTAGCTTCCTTGGCAGCTTCTAATGCACCCCATGCCATCATATCGTTTCCTGCAAATACAGCAGTTGGTCTAGGATTAAGAGCCAATATTTTGAGCATCATTTTATAGCCATCGTTAAATTTGAAGGATCCAAAATATATGTAATTTCTTGATGCAGGAATACCACCTTTAATTAACTCTTGTTTAAAACCTTCCAATCTTCTAACGGCAGTAGGGACATTTTTTGGGCCCGCAATACATGCAAATAAATTATGTCCATTTTCAAGAAAGTGTTTTGCCAATTCTGCAGATCCTTTTGAATTGTTTGTATAAATAACATCTATAAGTGGATTAGTAAAACTCAAATGCCTATCTAAAATCACCATCGGTATATTATCAGTAGCTTCAAGTATTTTTCTATCATTAAGCCTTGGGGCTACATTTATTATTCCATCAACATGTTGTTCGATAAATGAATGAATAACAGATATTTCTCTTGATTCTTGGCCATCAGTGTTACAAAGAAATATTTGATACCCGTTTTGTAGAGCTATGCTTTCAACACCTCTGGCAACTTCTGCAAAATATGGATTTGTTATGTCTGGTATAAGCAAACCTAATTGAAATGTTCTCTTTAGTTTTAAGCTTCTTGCTAGTTTACTTGGTCGATAATTTAATTCTTCAATAGCTTTAGTAACTCTTTCTTTTAGTTTTTGACTTACATATTTATTACCACTGAGTACATTGGAAACTGTTGCTACTGAAACATTTGCTTGCTTCGCCACTTCTTTCATTGTTGCCATTTTAGAAAACCTCCGCATATAGTAAAACGATTAACTAATCGATTAACTAGATAATAACATTTTTATTTTTTATAGCAAAGAATAGTTAAAGGAAATTAGCTGACTTCACAGTTCATGAAAACTGATTAATTGCAAAATGCTTTTATAGAGGAAGAATCTAAGTGGTATAGATATTAAATTAGTAAAAATAACTGGATTGGATAAAAAACAATATATTTTAAAAGTCTGTAGTTTTTTTATATTGATAATTTGTATTATTATTATAAAAAAGGGGCGTTAAGCCCCTATATACTGTATTATATACGTTTTTTAGAAAACCGGACCCATTCCGAAGAAGAATGTTCCCCAGTACGGTTTTCCCGATTCAGTTTTCAATTCATGATACAGAGAGTTATAACCCCAACCTACTCTTATTAGACCAAGCATGGGTACATTGAAATCAAGGCTAATACCAGCATCAAAAAGGTAGTCTGTACCGATTATATCTGAAATATCTTTTGTTTCTCTGTAAAATACTATGTCTCCAAAAAGCGTAATATCTGCAGGTATTGTTTTACTCCAGACCGGCAATCTAAGCTGGACAGAACCTGTTGTAATACCGTGCGCTTTTACCCCTGTTACTTCCTGATATTTCACACGAGTGTAGATATCAGGAACCAGTTTATATGATCCATAAATACTTGACTCTTCAAAGGGATATAGTTGTTCTGTTTTTAACCTTGCACCGAAAACGGGTGCATCATCTCCCAACAATAAAGGTCTGGATCCAAGTTTAATAAATTGTTTGTAATCTATACTACCACCTATAAATGAACTGAAATTGCTTCCAGAATTGAATAATCCGTGAGAATAAAGGTTCAAAGAGAATTCATTGCCTTGAGTAGGTCTCATTAAGTCATCTTTTGTTGAATACAAATAATTGGTTCTTACAAAAAC
The DNA here is from genome assembly GCA_964441735.1 of uncultured Thermotogaceae bacterium. GTDB lineage: Bacteria > Thermotogota > Thermotogae > Petrotogales > Kosmotogaceae > JASMTM01. The sequence goes on along the minus strand of CAYTVB010000041.1, from coordinate 9,214 downwards.
TCCATTGAAATTTTTGTTTGTAGGAGTTCCTGAAGAGGATGGTTCTCCATCTGTATCGGTAGCAACGTTCGTAATCTCACTAATATATTCGTAACCGACTGTTGTTTTAAATCTTGAAGCAGGTGAAAATCGATATGTTGGCGATAATGATACCTTTATGTTTGATTGGGTGCTATTTTTAGTTATAGTGCTATGTGAAGTTTCAGTTTGTGTTGCCAGAAGAGTTCTTTGGGCTTCATACTGATAAGAAGAATTTGTTCCCAGATCCCAATTTGAACCTGCAATCATGGGGATACTATATGAAAGATTAACATCATAGGTAGGAAGATTGAATGTGGTTTTTGTGCCTTTATCAGTGAAACTGATTTTTTTGGATATTTTTAGAGGAATAAGAGCGTTTACATTTGTTGAAAAATCCTGACCGTATCCAAAGGGGTTAACAAATCCCAGATCAAGATTAAGTGAAATGCCGTCTGACCAGCCTCCACCACCCATAATTTTTCCATTTTTTTCCTTTTCATCAAGTTCAATTACCACGTTTAACTCATCATTATCTGTGGGAACAGGATTTAGTGAAACCGAGTCATAATATCCTGTGGAATTCAGGAATGAGTATGTATTTCTGAATTTTTTAAGTGTTAATATTTCTCCTTCATTGAATGAGATATTTTTCCATACAAGGTATTCCTGCGTTTTATGTTCACCTATGAAATTTACTTCTATTTTATTTATCTTCATCTCTTTAATAATCAGAGTAATAAAACCCTGTTTTTCATTTGTTCTAAGAGAAATTTTTGTAAAAGGATAACCCCTGTCCGAATATAGTTCATAGACGTTTTCCATTGCATTTGCAACATCTTCATTTTTTATGGTAGTACCTTCTTCAAGTTTCATTGAATCAACGATGAGTAGTTCCGGAACATTTTTATTGCCCTCAACGAAGATGGCGTTTAGTTTAATTGGTTCTGAAATATATTGAGCTGGTTTAAAGCTCAATGTCATTACCTTTGCCTGTCCTTTTTCGTCTTCTGGTAAATCAACTTTTGATAGCGTATTCAGAGAATTACTTAGTGTGAAAGACAGTGATTGATAGACATTCTGAAGATCCCATGGCCCCCCTTCATTTGCATAATAGGTAGAGTAAAGTGTCTTCGCCGCGTTAACCAGTTCTTCATTTGTTGGTACGTAATCAGTTTTCTTTTTAAATATGTTTAAAATAGCAGCAGTATCAACATATTCACGGTAAAGTTTTACTTGAAGTTTGTCTTTAAGATTTTTTACCTTCTCTTCGGAAAGTGGTGCTTCAATTTCAATATCCCATAGATAATAAACAGCAATTTCGAATGTTATCTCTATATCTTCAGTTACATTTCCTAATATTAATTTACCTCGATCAGCTGATATGTCCCATGAAACCTCAAAAAACTGCTCTGCATATCCTTTGCTCTGTATTGTTTCATAGATTTTCTCTTCTGTTTTTGGAATCTCATATATTAATTTTCTCGGATTAAATGGATAATCGTTCTTTATGGTTAATGAACTCGCAATCAATGTTTCTTTTTTGATTATTTCTGGACCATTATAATGGAAAGACACACTTACAACGGGATATTCTTTAACATTAATTATCAATTTGCCATTTTCATTATCAAAGCTAAAATTAACTTCACTAAAATAATCTTCACTTCTTAATTTTTCTATTATAGATTCCAGTGTGCTTTCTTCGATGGGTTCTCCAACTGGTATGGACATTATGTCACGAATCTCTTTGTCAGAAATCGTTTCATTGCCTTCCAAGACGATCTGGTTAATTGTTATCGCTGAAAAAAATGAAACAACCGCCATAACAAAAACAATCGTTAAAATCAGCTTTCTATGCATGTTCACTACCTCCTATTTATTCTTCAGCGGAAACAAGAATATCATATAATAATTTCATTTTTGAAGGGTTACTGGTATAATCATTACCCAATTTTTTCTTAAGCTCCTTTGAGGAAAAGCTGTACCCGTTATCACCAAAAACTCTACTGATAACCCATGAGGTTTTCTCAGTCATTGTAAGAATTGTAAAAAGGGCCTGTGCAAGATTACCTAAAGGCTGGCAATCGATATTATTTAGATTGAAAAGAGCATTAACAGTAGTTCCCTTATCTTTTTCTGATGTGATTGCAAAAGTTCCTCCGGTGTTTTCAGCAGCAAATTTTAGCATTGGTAAACCGAGACCAAATTTTATTTTTTTGTTTTTTTCCGTATAAAAAGGGTCAATAATATCATTGAGCTTTTCTTTATCAATACCTCTACCATCATCCTTAATCTCAATTATTAAACTTTCTTCAGGTTTTTCTTTGATGGTGAGTTCAATAGTTTTTGCCCCTGATTCGACCGCGTTCTGACAAATATCAACTATGTGATCAGATATTGTTCTTAATCCCAAATTATTTTCACCCTATCTTCCTGACTATTATCCATAATACTGTTAGTGAAATTCGTAAAGGTTCTGCTGTTAGTAGCAATGTTCATGGTTGGTTTCAACATATCAATATTATGTGCATCACTGGAATGAATGTATTGAAAATCTCTAATAAAATCATATTCTGAAATGGTTTTCTTAAACGATATTTCAATAACCGGTTTTGTTTTCATTTTTGGTATGAATCCCATTTGATATAAAACACCCATTTTTCTTTCTATATGAGCAAAAGCAGCGATGCCGCCAAAATCATGAATGGAGCTAAATACTTTATCTATACTTAAATTAACAGGCTGGCCAAGCCAGTTTGCTTCCATTGAATAGTATTCATCGTTTTCATTGGTGTATAATTGATAGCCAAATTTTTCTGGATCCAGATTAATTTTCTTCATCTTTCCTTCAAGCCATTTTGAATACTCTTCTGCAATATCAACCGAACTAAAATAACCGAGTATGTGTACATCTTCTAAAGATTGAATTTCGATACCCGGGATTACCTTTATCCCATTTTTCTCAAGGGTATTTTTAAAAGCTCTTACATTGCCACACGTATTGTGATCTGTAATCGATACCCAATCTATGCCAAGTTCAGACAATCTTTTTGATACTGTTTTAGGTACCATTGTTATGTCTGCGCATGGTGATAAACATGTATGTATATGAAAATCACAATCATAATACTTCTTAGCTATCACTGGTTTCAAAACCCGCTTTAAATAGGTTTAATATAGTTTTGAACGCACTGTATTTAGACGAAAGTAATGAAATATTGTTCTCTTTAGCTTTTTTAATTGCTTCTCTGTCGAATTCAAGGTCGTTACAAAGAACAATTGCCTTTATATCTCTAATACTTGCAACTGCAATAATGTTTACGTGAGATTGGATAGTCAACCATAGAGAGTCTTCTGGTGCATTTCCCATAACATCACTCAACAAATCCCCTATATACCCACCAGAAATATCAACGCTTTTATCAAAGCAATATATTTCATCCAGTCCAGCCTTTTGTATCATTTCGTTAAGCTTCATGATTCAATCCCCCTTATTTTGATAAAATATCATCTCCACAACGACGCCTTTGCCTGCTTCAGACATGACAACCATTTTATCAGAGTATCGACGCATATTTGGAAGTCCCATACCTGCTCCAAATCCAAGCTCTCGTATATGATCTGGAGCTGTTGTATAACCTTCTTTCAAAGCAAGTTCTACGTTTTCTATTCCTTTTCCGTGATCTTCAATTCGCACCCTTATTACGTCATCGTTTATCCAGCAATAAATAAAACCTTCACTACTACTATGAATGACAACATTAACTTCTGCCTCATATGCGGTTATTGATACTCTTCTTGCCAGTTTCTCATCTCCAATTTGTTTCGTTAGAAAAGTTTTTAATTTAGCAGCTCCCATACCTGCCATATCTACATCTGTATAATTTATGTGAAAGGCGAAATCAGCATGACCTTTTTTTACATATTCTCCTGTTATCAAAGATTTTTCCTGAATCTCACTGAATTGTTTTAACGTCTTAGTCCTTCTTTCATCATGAACATAAATCATTCTAAAACGTTCCAGAATTGATCTTAAAACGTCCTTTTTTGTTACTATACCTGTAAGCTTTTTATCTTCAGTTACAACGGGAAATCTACCATAACGGTATCTTTCAAATTTTTTGATTAATGATTCGAGGTTCTCTTTTGGTGAAAGAGTGATAACGTTTTTTGTCATATGGTTTTTTATTTGATCCTTGATTGTATTGTTTTCTAATGCTACTATGATATCTTCTATACTAACCAGTCCTATCAACACATCATTGTCGTCTACAATAGGAACGCCTGAGATCTTCCTGATTCTCATTAATTCTTTTGCCTGCCACAATGTTCGATCTTTTTTCATCTTGTAGACATTTGTATTCATGATTTCTGAGACATTTATATATGAGAAATATTTCCGTAGCTTGTTTATTAATTCATCGAGACTGTCGTTAAACAAATCTTTATTCCTCCTCAAGAACATCCTTCAGATTAAGTTTATAAAGTTCTCCACAAGCTTTGTACATCGAAATCTTTGAATATATTAGAGGAATGTCAAGTTCATTAGCCAAAGCGATGGTTTTTTCAGGAATTTCTTTTTTTCTAACAATCAGCACTGCGGAAGCGCCTATTAGGGAAGCTGTTCTGACAGATTGAGGAGTATTCAGTCCCGTAACCAAAAGCATATTTTGTTGACCAAAAGCAAGTACATCACTCATCATGTCAGCTGCGCCCGCGCTATCTATTACAACATTTTCAAAATCATCAGTATCATTCAGAATATCGCAGTCCAGCAATTTAGTAATTTTCGTTAATTTCATTATATTAATTCCTCCTGTTCAGGATATCGCCGCTGTATTCATATGTTAAGAATGCATTGTATACATTGGGATAATGCTTTTCGAATATTTTTGCTATAGCTATAGCATATTGTTGAATTTCATATTGTGCATGGGAATCGGCCCTCAAATTCAAAAAATTCATCAAGCTACGACAATTTATTGTCCAGTAGCACTCTGTGTACATTGAAGTGGGTAATATTATCCGGGCTAACTCTTTTGCCACACCCATCGATAATAATTCTTGATATTTTTCATAGATATTTTGCAGTTCTTCTGTGATTATGTTTATGGCCTTTGCATTAAGATTTTCATCCTCAGTCTTCACCGATCCCTGTCTGTTTTTAGTATCGGATACTCTTATTCTCTCAGGAATATACCACTCAGTTTCAAATTCAGTATATCTTCCACTTCTTTCATTTATTGAAGCTATTCTGTGACGGACCAGCTGTCTCATGACGAATATTGGCAATTTTAAATGAAATTTAAATACTATGTGCTCGAAAGGAGTGTGATGTTTATGCTCCATAAGATAATTTAGCAATTTAATATCACGTTTTTCTGTAGTAAGACCCTTTCCAAAGCTGACTCTAGCTGATTGTACGGGTGAAAAATCATTACCCATCTTTTCTACTAGTCGTACGAATCCTTTGTTGAGTACATCAAATTTCAATAGAAAAACCTCCTGTTAAGTGCAATTAAAAATGCTGAAAACCTGATTCTTTAATCTTCATCCTTCTTCAATGCTTCTTTTTCTTCTCTGTGTCTTTTTCGTTTGAAAAAATATTCAAGTAATATAAGTGATACGATAATAATTGCTGCCAGGGGTAATATACGTTTGAAAATGACGGATAGAACAAGCTCTCTTCTCAAACGATCAAGGGTTTCCTTTACATCTTTTCTATATTCCTCCATTCCACTTATCTCTAAATAGTAGCGTGCCATTGTTTTCTTATTATCAACATCTGACTCAAGATATGCGAAACCTAAATGAATCATTGCTTCTTTATTGTTTGAATTTCTTTCCAGTGATTTGTGATAATAAAATATTGCAGAATCAATATTGCCCTCTTTTTCTGCAATTTGACCAAGAGAATCGTATGCCTGACTGGCGTACCTACCAGGTATTTCTGAAAGATTTGTATCTTTGAATCTTAATTCAGCTGTACCATGTTCTCCTATTACATAGTAGGAATAAGCAAGAAAAAATTTGCTTAGTTCATTTGGTTCTTTTAACCTTTTGAAATCGCTTATGACTTTTTCATATTCGCCCAGTCTGTAATCTCCATGAATAATTTCATTAAGTATGTCTGAACCTAGATTAAGTTCTAATGCTTTTTCTCTATATTTCATAAAAATTTCAGGATCTTTGAAACTTGAAGTTGAATGGTATTCCAGGAATACATAATATATATAATAAGCTTTTGGAAAGTATTCTTCCAGATCCTGTGCAAGTTTTAAGGCTTTTTTTGCAGATGGAGGATCTTTTGTTTCTTCCCAGTCATAGAAGAAAATTCTCAATGCCAAAGCATCTGAAAAAATACCAGGAGTATTTTCGCTAATTTTCTTAAGTGTTGCAACTGTAGAAGTAGATACAAGTGTGTTTGCTACATCGAGTGAGAATGTCAAATCTTCAGGTAATTTATCAATATTTATTTGTTCAAAATATTCATAGAATTTGTTTTTATTTATTCTTGAATAAGATTCAATATATTTTAAGGCTTCAAAAACAGCAGCTACCGAGTTTTCGAAATTTCCGTTAATGTCTTGATCAAGTTTTTCAAGGTAATTCTTTGAAAGCAAATCCCTTGTTTTTTCTTCGAGAGCTTTTTCAATAACATTTTGAGCAACGCTAAAATTGACTGCCACAATTACCAATAACGTTATAAGTATCTTTTTCATATCCAGTCCCTCTTTCCCATTTTTACCCATAAAAATTCATTTTTTAAAGAAATTCTATCATTCAAAACTACATGTAGCTGTGGTTTATTTTCAAGAGTTACAGCAATACCTGTTCCAGTAGCCAAATGTGTTTTTTTGACGGTAAAATATCCCAAATCAGTTGATGAAAAATTTTGAATAACTTTTGCTTTTTTATTAAAATCAATAACTTCCCTTGCTTTTTCTGTATGTAGTTCCCTTCCTCTATTCCAATCATATAATCTGTAGGTAGCATCTGAGGCCTGTTGTATTTCAATAAGCTTGGATTCCGGTCCCAGCGTATGAACAACGCCAGCCTCAATTAAAACAAGATCTCCTTTATTTGTTTTAAGGATTTCGAGACTGTCCATATTAATCTCTTCAGGATTTGATGTGTTGGTTTTTAAACCCACTGCGATTTTACCTTCTGATAAGAAATACCAGCATTCTGTTTTACCCCATGGTTCTTCTTCAAGTTTCCGTGCATTTTCATCATCAGGATGAACCTGCACAGATAACCATTTTTTCGCTGATATTAGCTTAACAAGCAAAGGAAATCTTGGTATTTCAAATCCTGCAAATTCCTTTTTAATATCGTCAGGATATATTTGATTACCATTTTTATCGCTTAATACTGTTCTCATTCCCTGAAAATCTGAAAGCAACCAGATTTCTCCGATGGGCTGTTTGCTTTCATATTTGTACAAAACATTCAGTTCTTTGTCACCCCAGGGTCTTTGTGAAAAAATTGGGCTGGATGCAAAAATCATAGCTGAACCTCCGAAATGAATTCTTTCAAACTACTCAGTGCTTTATCGGATTGGAGTTCTCGCTTTTTTCTCTTTTTCATTCTTTTGTTCACTGGTGGTAGCAAACCAAAATTAGCATAGTAAGGATTTAACGGGACGCGTGCTTTTTCTGTAATATGATTTATTAGCGACCCCAACATTGTATCATCAGGCAATCCAAGCATGTTTTCATTCTTGAGCAGTCTTAGAATATTAAGTGAAACGTAAGTACCGCTTCCTATTGATTCAACATATCCCTCCATACCGGTAATTTGTCCAGCGAAAAAAAGATTGGGATGGATCTTCGACTGGAGATACCGGTTTAAAATTATCGGAGAATTTAAATATGTATTTTTATGCATAACTCCATATCTAACAAGCTCAGCTTCACTTAACGCTGGAATTTTCTGAAATACTCTTTTTTGTTCTTTCCATTTTAATCTGGTTTGACAACCTACTAGATTATATAATGTATTGCTTTCATTTTCACTTCTTAACTGCAAAACAGCGTATGGCTCTCTATTTGTTTTTGGATCTTTTAGACCGACAGGTTTAAATGGACCAAAACGCAGTGCATCTTTTCCCTTTCTGGCAATTTCTTCAATAGGTTGACATCGTTCAAATAATAGTTTGTCAGAAAAATTTTCTATAGGAGCTCTCTCCGCAGCAATCAACGTCTCAATAAAATCCTCATACTGTTTTTTCCCCATTGGACAATTTAAATAGTCTCCCGTTCCAACACCATACCGATCAGCAATAAAAGCATTTTCCATATTAATTGAATCAGCTGTTATAACTGGAGCAACGGCATCAAAGAAAAATAGATTTTCACCAAAAAGCTTTGATAACCAATTTTCTAGATTTTGTGAAGTAACCGGTCCGGTTGCAATTATCCAGATATTATTTCTATTTGAAAGGTCTATGCTTCTTATTTCATCATTGATAAAATTGATATATTTTGAAGAACAAATTTTTTGTGTGATCTCTCCAGAAAAGCTGTTTCTATCAACTGCAAAAGCTTTTCCGGCAGGAATTCGGTTATCTTCAGCAATACTGAGAAGCTCCGATTTTAATCTTTTAAGCTCCGCTTTTAATAATCCTGAAGCATTGGAAAGAAGCTCGGATTTTAGTGAATTACTGCAAACCAGCTCCCCAAAATTACCTGTTTTATGAACCTCTGTCATCTTATTAGGACGCATTTCAAATAAATTTGTTTTAACTTTGTGACTTGTAAGTTTTAATGCAATTTCTGAACCAGCAAGTCCTCCACCAACAATATTTATATTCATATCTTAATAATTCCTTTTCTTGTTCTGATATATCTAAAAAGCATTTCCTGAAAATAACCTGAATAGGGTTTAAAAGAATCCATGCCAAACTCCATTATTTTTTTTGTAGAGCCGGTAATATTGTATAGTTTTTCCATAATTCTTTTTACCCATATATCGACCGGGAACGCATTCAATTCCCCGTATCCAAAAAGTGCTACACAGCTTGCAACTTTAAAGCCTATACCTTTGTGCAACATGAGTTTTTCCAGCTTTCTGTTAAGACTTAATTCTTTAAAGTTCTTAAAATAATTTTCAGATTCAATTCCATTTACTAATTCAAATAACCAGGATGATCTAAAAGCAAGCTTTAGTTTTCTAAAATCTTCTAATGATA
>CAYTVB010000040.1:0-17449 GCA_964441735.1 uncultured Thermotogaceae bacterium | reverse complement strand
TGAAGAACAGGATGAATTTGCAATTGAAAGCCAAAAAAGAGCAAAAAAAGCAATTGAGGAAGGAAGATTTAAGGATGAAATCAGCGAAGTAGTAATAAAGACTAGAAAAGGACAAACAGTTTTTGATACAGATGAGCATCCTAGAGACACAAGCCTCGATAAGCTGGCCAAATTAAGACCGGCATTTGCTAAAGATGGAACTGTAACCGCTGGTAACGCTTCAGGGATTAATGATGGAGCAAGTTCTACCATACTCGCTTCTGAAGAAGCAGTAGATAAATTTAATCTAAAGCCGAAGGCAGAAATTGTTGCATTTGCCCAGGCAGGTGTCGATCCAGCATATATGGGATATGCCCCTGTACCAGCTATTAAAAAGGTTATGGAAAAAGCCGGTATGAAAATTGAAGATATGGAACTGATTGAACTAAATGAAGCATTTGCAGCTCAAAGTCTTGCAGTTTTTAAAGGGCTTGAAGAAGAATTTGGTGTCACAAAAGATTGGTTGCTTGATAGAACAAACGTTAACGGTGGAGCTATTGCTCTGGGACATCCTATTGGTGCGTCTGGAAATAGAATAATTGTTACACTGCTATATGAGATGGAAAAACGTAATCTTGAATACGGTCTTGCTTCACTATGTATAGGTGGCGGAATGGGTACAGCAGTTATTGTAAAAAGACTATAGCAAGAGAAGTTAACATCAGCATAAAAAGTAACAGAACTAACATCCTAATGGAGGTGAATGGTATGAAAAAGGTTCTTTTAGTACTGCTTGTTACGGCTTTCTTGTTCAGCAGTTTTACCTTTGCTGAAGAAAATGGTGTCCTTGAGGACAAAGTTGTTATTGGTTCCTTCCAGGCACTGTCAGGACCTGTAGCACCAATCGGAGTATCAATGAGAAAAGGTATGGATGCTTACTTTAACTGGGTAAACAAAAATGGTGGAGTTCACGGAAGAGAAATCGAACTAATTGTAGCTGATGACGCATTCAATCCATCAAAAACAGTGGTAGAAGTAAAAAGACTTGTCGAACAGGATAATGTTTTTGCCATCGTTGGAGGATTGGGAACACCTGGTTGTCTTGCCGTTCAGGATTATTTGAACGACAATGAAGTACCATTTGTTTATCAGGGTAGTGGCTCAACATTACTGTCAATTCCTCCCAAGGAATATATATTTACAGTGCAGCCAAACTACGTAACTGAAGGACAGATCATGGGAAAATATCTAGTTGAAGAACTTGGTAAAGAAAGAATTGGTATAGTTTACAGATCTGACGATGCAGGTAGAGATGAATTTGACGCCTTAAAATATTGGCTGAATGAGAATGGTTATCCAAGTGCACTAGTTGCAAAAATGCCTGTCGATGTTAATAAAACTTCCTTTGACAATGAAATTTTGAAGTTAATGCAACTAAATGTGGACGCAGTAGTTCTTTCAATGTGGTTACCTCAGAGTCCAAATTTCATTAAACAGGCTCACGAGTATGGACTTGATGTATTGATGATCGGAAGTTATCCAAATGCTGATCCTACAGTAATTCAGCTTTCAGGAGAAGAAGCAGCAAAAGGATTAAGAGCTACAGCATGGGTTATGGGAGATATAGAAGACGATTTCTATCAAAAATATGTATCAATTTATCAGGAAACATTCCCGGATGAGGTTCCAAATGCGTATGCAGCTGCAGGATTTGTTGCAGGTGAAGTATTTACTGAAGCGTTAAAGAGAGCTGGAGAGAATCCAACAAGAGATAAACTTCTTGATGCGCTTGAAAGTTTTGACGAATGGGCAGGTATAATATCGCCACCACTTACTTACAGTCCATACGATCCTGAAGATACTTATTGTAGAACAGGTTTGAGAAATATGTACATTATGGAAGTAATTGATGGTGCATGGACAGGAATAACAGACTGGATATCGGTAGCTGAATAAGTTGACAAATTCGGAGGGGATATTCCTCCCCTCCGATTTATTAAGTTTGGAGGTGGACAAATGTCCCTGCTTGAAATAAATAATGTAACCGTAAGATTTGGAGGAGTAGTTGCTGTAAAAGATTTCTCAATGAATGTAGAAGAAGGGATTATCCATTCTTTAATAGGTCCAAACGGTGCTGGAAAAACAACACTATTTAATGTAATTACAAGAGTAGTTCAGGAAACAAAAGGAACTGTTCGGTTTGATGGAAATGATCTGAAAAAACTCAGGCCACATGAAATTATAAAATCAGGAATAACAAGAACTTTCCAGAACCTGGAAATATTTAAACTGATGACCGTTGGTGAAAATTTGCTTATAGGACATCATAGAGAACTTGGTTATCCTTTCTCTTCTGAAATCATAAAAGGGAAAAAAGTAAGAGAGCAGGAAGGAATAACCTGGGAACGCGCCCTTGAAGTAGCCGAAATGTTAAACATAAAGAATCGATTAAATACGATGGCTGGAATGTTACCTTATGGCTTGCAAAAAATGGTAGAAATTGGCAGAGCTTTGATGAGTGAACCACGATTACTTATGCTTGATGAGCCTGCGGCTGGTTTGAATCCAGCTGAAGCAAAAAGACTTAAGCAACTCATTAAGAAATTTACGCAAGAATTTGGGATAACAATATTTTTGGTTGAACATGATATGTCTGTTGTTATGGACATTTCAGATAGAATAACTGTAATGAACTTTGGTGTAAAAATCGCCGAAGGTGAACCCAAGTCAATTAAAAGCAATGATGAGGTTATAAAGGCTTATTTAGGAGAGAGTAAATATGCTTAAGATAGAAAAACTTGTTGTTTATTATGGTTATGTAAAAGCTCTTAAAGATATCTCACTTGAGGTGGAAGAAGGCAGTATAACATCACTATTGGGATCTAATGGTGCAGGAAAATCAACAACTCTTAAAACCATATCCGGTCTTGTACCAGCAAAAGAGGGGAAAATCATTTTTGAAGACAAAGATATTACAAATGCTGATACTTCAAAAATTGTGAAGGTTGGAATCGTTCAATGTCCGGAAGGAAGACAGCTTTTCCCTGATCTCTCTGTAAAAGAGAACCTTCTAGCAGGAGCTTATACACGAACTGATAAAAAAGGAACTAACGAAGATGTAAATTGGGTTTATGAACTTTTCCCCATACTTTCAGAAAGAAGAAGACAACTGGCAGGAACACTGTCTGGAGGAGAACAGCAGATGCTGGCTGTAGCTAGAGCATTAATGGCCCGTCCAAAACTTCTTATGCTTGATGAGCCTTCGCTTGGTCTTGCACCCAAGATTTCAGAACAGATTTTTGAATTGTTGCATAAGCTAAGCGAGGAAACGAGCATTACTATATTGCTGGTAGAACAAAATGCAAATGCTGCACTTAATATTTCAGATTACTCATATATTCTTGAAACGGGTAATATTGCACTTGAAGGGAACTCAAAAGAGCTTCTAAAAAGCGAATTAGTTAAAGAAAAATATCTCGGAGCCTGAGGAGTGGTACGATGTCATTATTCTTACAACAGATAATACTTGGCTTGCGTGAGGGAAGCCTTTTTGCTCTTGTAGCGCTTGGTCTTGTTCTGATATACAAAACTGCAGGAATTGTCAATTTTGCATACGGTCACATGGGAATGTTTTGTGCATACATTGCATATACAGTCATCGCAATTGCAGGAGGACCTTTATGGTTAGCCATTGTTGTAGCTTTAGTAGCAGGATTTATTATTGGAGTAGTCACAGATAGAGGGCTTATGAAACCTGTTAGACATATGTCCCATTCTGCTATGCTAATTCTTACTCTTGGATTGTTGATGATTCTTGAAGGTGCTGCGCTTCAAATATGGGGACAAAACTACAAATCCTTTCCATCACTTGTAACAGGAACTCCTTTTTTCATAAAACTGGGTGAAAGTCGAATTATTATGACCAGGCAGGATGTATTTATACTTGTTGTAACTGCGTTAATTATGCTTGGGTTGTTCTTGTTTTTCAAACTTACAAAGACAGGATTGGCAATTAGGGCAACCGCACAAAATGAAGATTCAGCAAAGTTAATGGGGATAAAAGTTGGTATGATCTTTGCTTTCGCCTGGGGAGTTGGAACAGCGTTAAGTGCTTTTGCAGCTCTGCTTGCAGCACCAAGAACGCAAATACATCCAAATATGATGTTGAATTTGCAAATACAGGGCTTAACAGCTGGAGTACTTGGAGGGTTCACAAGTCTTCCAGGTACAGTTATAGGAGGACTGATGCTTGGCATTATACAACAATTAGTAGGTGTCTATATTTCTGAGCAAATGAAAATGGCAATTGCTCTTGCGATAATACTGGTTTTGCTTTTGATAAAACCTCAGGGCATTCTTGGTAAGAGATCGACGGAAAGGGTGTAGAAATATGAGACAGTTTATATATAATCAAAGGAACTGGATAGTGCTAGCCTTAATATTTGTTATTGTACCCTTAATTTTTTCAGGGCAAACATTTATGCTAACCATATTTAGTTTGTTGTTAGTATATACGTTGGTTGCTCTGGGATTGAATATTGTCATAGGTTTTACTGGACAGATTTCAATAGGTCATGCAGCTTTTATGGCAATTGGAGCTTATTTTTCTGCTATTATGGTAAGTTTTTTTAATGTACCCTTTCTATTATCTTTCCTGGGGGCTGGATTGGTCGCTGGTTTATTTGGTGTGTTACTCGGTATTCCGGCACTGAGACTAAAGGGATTCTATTTGGCTATTGCAACAATGGCGTTTGGCGTGGTTGTGGAACAAACATTGCATACATGGGATTATGTTGGTTCCAGTGCAGGTTTTAGAAGAATTCCCAATCCTTCGTTATTTGGAATAACACTGGAATCCGATCTTTCCAAATTATATTTGATTTTATTTGTTTCTTTTATTCTTTTTATTGTGACATCAAATTTCCTAAAAACGAAAACTGGTAGAGCATTAAAAGCCATAAGAGAAAGTGAATTTGCTGCTCGTTCTATGGGTATAAACATATCAAAATATAAGATTATTGCTTTCGTTATCAGTGCTATTTATGCAGGGTTGGCTGGTAGTTTATACGCTCACACAATAGGTTATGTTTCTCCAGCTGACTTTGGCCTTGGAACATCTATTAATCTACTGGCAATAATTGTCATAGGTGGACTTGCAACAATGTCAGGAGGTTTTATTGGTTCACTTATTATTATTGCCATGCCATTTATGTTTAGCAGAACACAGTTACCAATGAGTATAATATCTGGAGCACTTCTTGTTATTGTTGTATTGTTTTTCCCAAGAGGCATAGCTTATGGATTGCAGATATTCTCTATCAAACATCTGTGGAGACCCATAACAACTGTTCGGAGGTGGTTTGCAATGAAGAAAAAGGAAAATGGAAAAAAGATAAAAATATTGGGTAAGAATATATTTTACAGAGAGGCTGGAAACAAAGAAGGAATACCTATTATATTTGTTCACGGAAATTTCGCATCAAGCAAGTGGTTTGAACCATCTTTAGAAAGACTGACGGATAAATATCATGGATTTGCTCTGGACATGCCAAATTTTGGTAGGTCAGATAGAATCGAAGAAGTTAGTATTGATTTGTATGCAAAATATGTTTTTGAGTTTATAAAAGGACTTAAGCTTGATGAATTAAATATTGTTGGTCATTCACTTGGAGGGGCAGTTGTTCAAAAAGTTATGATTGATCATCCTCAAATGATAAAAAAAGCAATTTTAATTGATCCTGCACCGCCTTCCGGGTTGAAAACTTCGCCGGAAGTTTATGCAGCACTTGAACTTTACAAAAATAACAGAGATCTACTAAAAAAGGCTCTTGTAGGCATAATGCCTACCCGAAAAATTGACAAATTTACTGATGAACTGGTCGATGAAGCATTATTAATGGAAGGAAAATGCTTTGAGCTTAATGCAAGAGCACTTGAAGAATATGATTACAGAGAAGAAATTAAGAAGATAAACATTCCACTGCTTGTATATGTTGGTAAGAAAGATACACTGGTTACAGAAAATATGGCTAGGGAATTTGAAGAATTGAATGATAAAGCAAAGGTAAAGGTTTTAGAAGATTGCGGACATAGCGTTAATGTGGAGAAACCGGATTTCTTTGTTAATGAATTAGAAGATTTTTTCGAATAGTTGCTCTTATAAATAGATAGAGCTGATCTTCAATTAATACGATTTTTGAGGATCAGCTCTTTATTTTTTAATGTAAATTTCATAAGTGAGAAAGAAGGTATTGTCCTGTATAACTTCTCCTATTCTTTACAATTTCTTCTGGAGATCCAGCTGCAACTACTTCCCCACCTTGCGCTCCACCTTCTGGTCCCAGATCAATAATATGATCAGCATTTTTAATAACATCGAGATTATGTTCTACCACGACTACGGTATTACCTTTATTAACCAGTCTTCTCAGGACTTCAACCAATTTGAGAACATCATCAAAATGAAGCCCGGTAGTTGGTTCATCAAGTATATACAGGGTTTCTCCTCCTGTTTTTTTCTTCAACTCTGATGTTAACTTTATCCTTTGAGCTTCACCACCGGAAAGGGTAGTTGCTGGCTGTCCTAATTTAATGTAACCTAAACCTACGTCATTAAGTAGATTCAGTATCCGTTTTAATGGAGGAATACGTTCAAAAAAATCTTCTGCCTCTTCAACGGTCATTTCGAGTACATCAGCAATATTTTTACCCTTATATTCAATTTCCAGCGTTTCTCTATTGTATCGTTTGCCTTTACAAACATCACATTCTACATAAACATCAGGAAGAAATTGCATTTCGATCTTTAACATACCATGTCCGGAACAGGCTTCACATCTACCACCTTTAACATTGAATGAAAATCTTCCCTTATCATATCCTCTGGCACGTGCTTCTGGAGTTTTTGCATATATATCCCTGACATAATCAAAAAGTTTTGTATAGGTTGCTGGATTGGATCTTGGTGTTCTACCTATTGGATTCTGATCTATTACTATTACATTCTCAAGGTGATCCGCTCCTAGAATAGAGTCATAATTGCCTTCACGGATTTTGCTGCGTCCTAAAAGATTTTTTAAGGCAGGATAAAGGGTGTCCATTACAAGAGAACTTTTACCACTTCCAGAAACACCTGTTATACAAATAAACTTTCCCATAGGAAACTCGACATCTATAGATTTTAGATTGTGTTCCTTTGCACCTTTAAGTAGAAGTGTATTGGATTTATCCTTTTTTGGCTTAATTTCATTTTTTAATCTTGGAATTTTTAATTTGCCTGTAAGGTAATGACCTGTTAAAGAATTTTCTGGAGGATTTTCAATCAAAGTATCAGTTTTACCCTGAAAAACAATTTCTCCTCCGTGTACACCTGCTTTTGGTCCCACATCAACTACATAATCGGACCTTCGAATAATATTTTCATCATGTTCAACTACGATCACCGTGTTACCTAAATCTCTTAATTCCTTTAAAGTGTTCACCAGCCTGTCATTATCTCTCAGATGTAATCCAATTGTGGGTTCATCAAGAACATATGTTACCCCTGTTAATCCCGAACCTATTTGAGTGGCCAGTCTTATTCTTTGTGATTCTCCTCCTGAAAGAGTTGTTGCAGAACGTGATAGTGTTAAGTACTCAAGACCTACATCAATAAGGAATTTTAATCGTCTACTTATTTCTCTTAATAATTCACCTACAATTAGCATTTTATGCTCATTTAGTTCAATTGAACTCACTTTCTTATGTATTTCAAATATTGTCAGATTTGATAATTCAGATATGTTTGAACCATCAATTTTTACACCCAGTGCTTCCTGCCTTAATCTATGTCCATTGCATTTCGAGCATGTTTTGAGAACCATAAATTTATTTTCCATCCACTCGCGGATATCGGCAGAATTTGTTTCTCTATATCTCCTTTGAAGATTATTCATAATCCCCTCATAGGGTTTCCTGACCTCATACTTTATTCGGTCTGAACGGTAAACAAAATTTAAATCATCCTCTGTGCCATAAAGAATTGCATGTTTTACTTTTTTACTTAAATCTTTCCAGGGCTTATTAGGGTCTTCATTGAAGTGGTGAAGGACCTTTAATATATGACGCATCGAAAAACTGTCTTTTGCTTTTGAAATTGCCTTTATTGCCCCACTGTAAATGCTTTTGTCAGGGTCAATCACGAGATCTTCAGAAAATTCCTTTGTATAACCCAACCCATGACATTGATGACAAGCACCGTACGGGTTATTAAAAGAAAATATTTTGGGGTTTATTTCGGGTAGGCTTATACCGCAAACAGGACAGGCAAAATTTTCACTAAAGGTATATCTTTCTCCTGTATCAAGATCTTCGACTTCAACAAAACCATTACCCTCATGTAGTGCGATTTCAATACTGTCGCTTAGTCTGGTAGTATTTTCATTGTTTACCTTTATTCTATCCACTACAAGGCTTATATCATGCTTTTTATTTTTTTCAAGATCAATGTTTTCTTCAAGATCGTAGATGTTTCCATCAATTTCAATGCGAACAAAGCCACGTTTTTTAAGTACTTCCATTTCATTCTTGAACTCACCTTTTTTTCCCTTGGCGATGGGTGAGAGTATTGCAATCTTCGCATTTTCATCAAATTTAGAAAATAGAGATTCCACAATTTCATCAACCGTCTGTTTTTCAACGGGACGTCCACATTGAGGACAATGAGGGATACCCACTCTTGCATATAATACTCTTAAATAATCATGAATCTCAGTTACTGTGCCTACAGTTGATCTTGGATTGTGACTTACAGTTTTTTGTTCTATAGCAATGGAAGGTGAGAGCCCTTCAATTGATTCTACATCAGGCTTCTTTAGTTCTCCTAAAAATTGTCTGGCGTAGTTTGAAAGCGATTCAAGGTATCTTCTTTGTCCTTCTGCATAAATCGTATCAAGCGCAAGAGAAGATTTACCCGACCCAGAAAGCCCGGTAATAACAGTAAATGTGTTTTTTGGAATATCCACGTCTATATTTTTAAGGTTATGCACCCTTGCGCCACGAACAAGAATATACTCATGCATTCGAACAGTCCTCCACTATTTCAACCAGTTCACTGGAAATTTTATCAACGATCTCATCTTTGATTCCTTCAACCATCACACGTACATAAGGTTCTGTTCCAGAAGGTCTTACAACAACCCGTAGATCATCACTTTTATTTAATTTCTCCAGGGCTACCTTTAATTTTTCACATTCCATGACTTCTTTTTTATTTGGAGTGGGAACATTCTTTAAGGTTTGAGGAAAAACGGGAAAATTTTTGTAAAAGTCGTTTAGCTCTTCAGATTCGGTTGCTAGTGTACTTAAGGTTTCCAGTGTTGTTATCAAACCATCACCGGTTGAATTACGGTCCATGAAAATTATATGCCCTGATTGTTCTCCACCAAGATTACCTTTTGCTTCAATCATTTTGGAAAGGACATATTTATCTCCAACCTTTGTTCTTAAGAGTTTAATATCAAAATTTTCAAGATACTTTTCAAAACCCAGATTTGACATAACTGTTGATACAACAAGATTGCCATTTAATCTGCCTTCTGATTTCATTTTTCTGGCATTTAGTGCCATTAGCATGTCTCCATTTACCAATTTACTTTGAGGCAACACAAACAAGCATCTATCCGCATCTCCATCAAAGAGCACACCTATCTCATCATTTTTGAGTTTTTCACCGATGGCTTCTGGATGTAGAGATCCACAATTATCATTAATATTTACACCATTGGGCTCTATAAAATGTAGATCAGCATTTATGTTAAGCGAATTCAAAACATCTTCAATAACAGCTACAATAGCACCATTTGCACCATCCAGAACCAAATTGCCTTCGTATAATGGTTTATCTTTGTAAAGTTCAAGAACATATTCGAGGTATTCATCTTTATAGAAAGGTGCATATCGTATCTTTCCAACACTGGAGTGAAGTGCATAGTGTAGGGGTTGTTCTGACATCAGATTTTCAATTTCCACTTCATCTTCATCGGTTGCTTTTTTACCATTTTCTATGACTTTAATCCCATTATAGACTGCAGGATTGTGAGACGCTGAAATCATAGCACCGATATAATTATGCTTCTTCGTTAAATAGGCGAGAGCTGGTGTAGAAAGTACTCCTACAAGATCAACATCCATTCCAGCAGAAGCTGCCCCTGAAGAAAGCGCGCTTTCAAGTAAATCACCAGAACTACGAGTATCTTTAGCAATTAACAGTTTCCTATATTTACCAGCATAATGTCTTGAAACTGCATTACCTACTTTTAAAGCAAGTTCTGGTGTTAGTTCTTCATTGATTGTTCCTCTTAATCCATCGGTTCCAAAGAGTTTTTTCATGATAAAACCCTCCAAACAAATTCTGTTTTCTATACGTTAGTGTACCATGAAATCAGATTGACAACTTTAATGGCAGAAGTTATAATTATTCCGGTATTTGGGAGAGATGGCCGAGCGGTCGAAGGCGTACGCCTGGAGAGCGTATGATGGTTATCATGCCGTCCGTGGGTTCAAATCCCACTCTCTCCGCCAAAGACGGGGTAGTGATACCCCGCTTTTTTAGTTAGAGGTGAAAAATGAAACTTGAACGTTTTTTAAAGGAAATGAATATATATCCAAAAAAATCTCTGGGACAAAATTTCCTTATTAACAAAAATGTTGCAAGAAGAATAGTCAATGCAGCTGACGTAAAGCTTGATGAAACTGTTATAGAAATAGGAGTTGGGACAGGAGTTTTAACAGAAGAGTTAGCAAAGCATACTAAAAACATCGTAGGCTTTGAAATAGACAGAAACATGAGGAAACTTCATGATGATCTTCTTTCATTGGATAATGTTGAGATTATATACGAAGATTTTCTAAAATATGACCTTTATAATTATAGTGAAGATAAGATAAAATACGTTGCTAATATTCCTTATAATATTACCTCACCGCTGCTAGAAAAAATTATTTTCAACGGACCGGAATTTGTTTCAGCTGTTCTTATGGTACAAAAAGAATTTGCTGAGAGGATATTAGCAGAAAAAGGCTCAAAAAAATATGGTTCGCTGACTGTAAAATTAAGAGTTTTTCTCGATATCAGCAAGGAAATAGAAATATCAAGAAAGAATTTTTATCCTGTCCCGAATGTCGACACAGTTGTTGTCAAACTTGATTTTAAAAAGGACACACCAATAGCTTTACACAATAGAAGGGATTTCAATAGGTTTGTTAATATTTGTTTTTCACACCGGAGAAAACAACTGAAGAATAATTTAAAAGGTCTTATGAAAAAGCCTGAAGAATTCCTGAATAATTATGGAATAGACCCAAAGATAAGAGCGGAAGAACTGAGTATAAAGCAATTCGTTAGTCTTTTTGAAGGCTATCAAAGGGTGGTAAAATGAAATCTTCTCTGTTTAAAGAAATAATTAACACGCTGGTGGAAGCTGTTCTGGTTGTTGATAATAATGAGAGAATTGTATTGATTAACGATGAGGCGTGTAAAATACTGGGATTGGAACGCGAAAGCGTTTTAGGCAAAAGTGTAGTTGATACCGTTCCCAACACCCGCCTGCACATTGTATTGAAAACCGGTAAACCCGAGCACAACAAGGTTCAATATCTAGGTAGAAAAACAATAGTAACGAACAGAATTCCTTTGATTGATGAAAAAGGGAATGTATATGCTGTTATGGCTGTGTTTAGAGATATTACTTCTGTACAGAATATGGCTGAAGAAGTAACAAATCTTCGCGAAGTTGAAGCAATGCTTACCGCAATAATTGACTCAACACACGATGCTATTTCAGTAGCTGATGCATCTGGAAGAATTATTATGGTAAATAAAGCATATACACGCATTACAGGAATGAGTGCAAAATATGTAGTTGGAAAGATGGCAACTGTAGATATTTCAGAAGGTTCATCTTTGCATCTAGAGGTTGCACGAACGAAAGAACCAATTTTCAATGCACGACTTAAGGTTGGACCTGCGAAGAAAGAAGTTATAGTCAATGTAACCCCAATATTTGTAAAAAAGGAATTTAAGGGTAGTGTGGGAGTTATTCACGATATTTCAGAAATCGAAAAGTTAGCCAAAGAGCTTGAAGATACAAAACGAATGTTAAGACATATGAAAGCTCATTACACCTTTGATGATATTGCAGGATCATCAAACAAAATGCAGGTAGCCATTGAACAGGCCAAAAAAGTGGCCAAAACTAAAATGACAGTTTTGCTGAGAGGGCCAAGTGGCACCGGAAAAGAACTATTTGCACATGCTATACATAATGAAAGCGATAGATCAAAACACAGCTTCATAAGTGTTAATTGTGCCGCCTTACCTGAATCGATTCTTGAATCTGAACTTTTTGGTTATACAGAAGGTGCTTTTACAGGAGCAAGAAAAGGCGGGAAACCAGGTTTACTTGCTGAAGCAAATGAAGGAACACTTTTTTTAGACGAAATTGGGAAAATGAGTTTAAATGTTCAGTCTAAGTTCTTAAGATTTTTACAGAACAAAGAGGTAACACCAGTCGGAGGAAGTGAGTCATTTAAAATAGATACAAGGGTAATTGCAGCAACGAATCTTGATCTGGAAGAATTAATGGAAAAAGGAGATTTTTTATCAGATCTATATTATAGATTAAATGTTGTTCCGATAGTTATTCCACCACTGGAAGAGCATATGGAAGATCTTCCTGAGATTGCTTCAGTAATTCTTATGAGGCTTAACCAGGAATATGGAAGAGTCGTTGAGGAAATATCTTCTGAAGCATTAAGAATTTTAAAGAAATACGACTGGCCTGGAAATGTTAGAGAACTTGAAAATATAATTGGACGATCACTTATAAACATGGATTTGGAAGAAAAGATAATATTACCAGAACATCTACCTTCACTTAGCAATCTTTCAGAAAAGACAGCTAATGAAAACATAGAAGGTAGTTTGGATGAACTTATTAGCAACTATGAAAAGAGTATTATTATGAATACTCTTGAAAGGAATAAAGGAAACAAAACAAAGACTGCAAAAGATCTAGGAATAAGTGTTAGAACACTATATTATAAACTTGAAAGATATGGCAAAAGTGGTTCACAAACAGTTTGAGTAATGATATAATTTTATTGACCCCTCGGGGGCGAAATGGTCTCGACGGGGTCAGTGAACACAGAGGAGCGAGTCGAGGTTTCCGGTGCCTCGTAAAAAAGCTGGACAAGGCATTAAACTGCCGAACCTGAATCTGCACTCGCTGCATAAATAAATGTAGCGCGCCCCTGTGGAATTGTGGTTTCGGAGTTCCGCAGAAGGGTGTCATAGATCCGAACCTAGCCTGGAATCTTGCCTCTGGATTCCGGGGACATTTAAGAGGCTTGGGAAAGTTCAGTCTGTCCGCGTACTGTAACTTTCCGACACTGAAACGCTGACTGCGCTCGGAGAGCCTCTGTGTGAACTGACTTCG
The DNA here is from genome assembly GCA_964441735.1 of uncultured Thermotogaceae bacterium. Taxonomy (GTDB): domain Bacteria; phylum Thermotogota; class Thermotogae; order Petrotogales; family Kosmotogaceae; genus JASMTM01. Next base: position 3,995 of record CAYTVB010000040.1, on the reverse strand, counting down.
GACGCGGGTTCGATTCCCGCCGCCTCCACCAATTTATAAAACAGCCTTCAGGGCTGGTTTTTTTTATAACACTATTAAAATTCTTTACTTTCGAAGTGGTATAAAAAACAATTAAGGTCTATTGAATTATCTTCATTGAAAGTGATGCCTTCTGTTTCCAGTAAATGTTTTTGAAGGTTATATCCATCTAAATCTTTAATGCTAATTCTGCCCTTCCCGTTGATCACGCGATGCCAGGGTACTTCAGAATTTTTTAAATTAGAAAGTGCATAGCCAACAAATTTAGCACTACAACCAACGTACTTTCCCACCTGTCCATAGGTAGCTACTTTACCCTCTGGTATTAATTTAATCGCATTATAAATTTTTTTGAATAATGATCTATTTGGCAAATAAACAGTCCTCTACATAAATTATTTGATTAAACCAGTCTAATTATTTACAATAAATACGTTCATTCTATCAGGCTGGACGGTCGTTTCATATCCCGCTGTTTTCAATTCGTCCATAGACAATCGTAGCCAGTTTCCAAAACTACCTTTGCTTGTATTATCTGGGTCCATACTGTTGGCTCCGTAATTATTACCAATACTATTTGCTGCCTGGACGAGTAGATTCTTTGAGACCCAATAATCAAGAGCGATAGGATCAGTACTTGCTGCAATAATTCCAAGGTAGGTAGCTCTTGAATAAGGGGTTGAAGGTCCGCGTTGAGCATTTACCCATATTGCATCAGTAATATTCAAAACAGGAACTCTTGTTTCTGCCATCACTGTGCCCATACCGCCTTCATCTACACTTGAGTGAGATCTTCCATTAGTTAATTTGTCAGAAACAACACCCATATAATGTTTAATATTTGCTGTGACCCCATAAATAAAATGAGCTTTTAGAACAGGCAAATTTATGACCTTTAGACGTTCAGAATTATATTGTTCAAGTGTTTCATCCCAGATCCCTTTTTTAAAACTAATATATGTGCCATACTTTGACTTGAATTTTGGATAGGATACTACAACACCTGTTTCTTTATCTGCATTATCATAAACAATATAACCATCATTTTTATCGCCTTCCTGATATTCACTAACTCGCTTTTTTGTAATTTCGTCCCATAAGTAAGTGCTAACTTTGAATGAACTGAAGCCATTGACTACTTCTTGTATCGACTGAGATTTGTTCTCAGCGTTATTCATATCCCAATCAAGACTTCCACCAAAACCAGAACTTCCATACTGTGCCTGCCCATTATCTGCAACAATTATCTCTCCTGAAAAACCTTCTGGATGTTCAGTAATTTTTTTGATCAGACTCTTAACCAAATCTGTATTGGTTCCCCCTCTTTGATTCCACTGACAGTTGATCTTTAAAATAATCACGTCATCCTTTGAGATCAGGCCATTTTCATTTGTTTTGGTTTTGAAAAAATGAGTTCCCTTAAGTTCCATTAAATCAGTAAGTCTGTCCACTCCATCATCGTTACCATTTGTTTCTGGAACAACAAAAATATTGGAAGGATTATCATAAGAGCTTTGAAATGGTGAAAGAGTAAGCTCAACATCTTCATTCCTGATAATAATATCTGAACCTGTTGCCATAACAGTCACCAACCCTGTTGAAAGTATTAGTAAAGCAAATGTATAAATAAATTTGCTAATTCCTTTCTTGAAAAGCCTTGAAAAGGTTAATGATGCAATTATTCCACCAATCCATGAAAGAAAGAAAAATGCTAAAGGGAAAGCCATTTTCTGACATGGATAATTAATCCGTGAAGGTTTGGGAATAACCCTGATCAAAACCCAAATCAGAGCGAAAAATCCAATTAGTAGTAGCAACCATTTGGGAGTAGAAGCGTTTTTTAATTTATGATTAGATTTGTGTTCTTCAGACACTTTAATCACACCTTAACCTTTTTCTTTCAAGAATAGTATATAACATATAGATCGAAGTAATCTATTTATAATTAGAGGTGTTTTATGGAAAGATCATTTAATATAAAAGGCTTACGAGAGCTTGAAGAGCTTTATTCTGATCTGAATAGTAAAATTAATGATGTTATAAGAATTACAGGGCTTAGTTGTCTGGAAAATTGCAGAGCATGCTGTGAAACTCCTGTTGAGAACATAGAAGTATCAATTTTCGAGCTGCTGCCGTTAGCAATAGAAATGTGGAAAATTAAAAAGGCTGAAGAAGTACTAATAAAAATAGAAGATATGGACAATAATAGTAAGTGCGTGCTATATGTTAATGATCAGAATACTTTAAAAGAGGGTGGCTGTAGTTATTATAGTTATAGACCGTTAATTTGCAGATTATTTGGTTATTCTGCAGTAATAAATAGAAATGGAAATCGAGAATTAACTATATGCAAATTAATTAGAAATTCAAGAAATGATCTGATTCAAGAGGTTAGAAACAAAATTCGAAATGAAAATGATCTTCCCGTTTATTCAGAATATACACAGAGATTGATGGGAATAAATCCCTACCTTGGTCAAAATAGATTTCCAATAAATCTTGCAATAAAGAAAGCTATTGAATTTGTTGGTTTAAAATTAATGTTATTTGAAAAGAATGATGTCTCTCTAAAGCATGATTATTCAGAGTGAACGTTTAGAGGTATTTACAAATTATACACCCTGTGATATTATTTTTTTGCCTGGCCCCATAGGATAACGGCTAATCCATCGGATTCTCAGTCCGAAAATCGGGGTTCGATTCCCCGTGGGGCTGCCAGATTAAAACACAAAAGGCCCTGAAAGTGGGTCTTTTTTTACTGCTTGGATTATAATTAAAATAACTCGATTTTTTCAAAAAAATGAAGAAAGGTAATGAACCATGAATTATATTTTAGAGCTTCTAAAGAAAAGAAAAAGTGTTAGAAACTTCAGTGAAAAAACAATCGATTATGAAACAATAAATTATATATTAAGTGCTGGACGTCTTGCACCATCTGGTGGGAATGAACAGCCCTGGTATTTCGGTGTTGTTGATGAGAAATATCAGATTGAGAAGATAGCACAGTTCACATACAGACAAAGGTGGATTGAAAAATCACCCTTAATAATAGTTTTGTGTACCGATACATCAAAAACTAAAGAATCAAAAGGTATTCAGTCACAACGATTTCCTGAGTTAAAAGATATAATCTACAACATTGAAAATGATGTTTATAAGTCGCTTAATCTGGAAGAGCATCAAACAAAAATACCCGGCACTCAAATGATGCTTGCAGCTTTAGAGAAAGGTATTTATACAACATGGGTATCAAAATTCCAAATAAAAGAAATTCAGAAAATACTTAAACTACCTGAACATATTATTCCATCAGAACTCCTGGTAATGGGATATCCTAATGAATCAACTCCAACACCATCAAAGAAGGAGATAAAAGAAATTTGTTTCTTTAATAGATATACAGATTCTTTAAATATTTTCTATAAAAGATTGAAAGATATTCAGCCCAGTCAGTTGTATTTATCCAGAGAAAAACTTGCAATCGTTGATAAGTGTATTAAAGAAAACGGTTTTGATGAGAAACATCCAGTCCCGATAATAAAAATTTACGATAAAATTGTACTTTCAGATGGCCACACCCGCGCTTATGCTGCATATACTAATGGCATTGATAAAATACCAGTTTATTGGGATGATGACCAATTGAATATCGAAGCATATAGAATCTGTGTTGACTGGTGCATTAAATCAGGAATAACCAGTGTGGCTGATCTAAAAAACCGAATAGTCAGTAGTGAAAAGTATAAAAAACTATGGCTGGACAGGTGCAAAAAAATGCACGAACAGCTTAATAAATCCAATAATGGAAAAACATGATAAATATTGGCCTTTAGAAAATAAAGAAGAAAAAGTGAAAATTCAAAGATAATCATAGCAAAGAGGTGATTGTTGTTGTTCCTTGTCCAATTTTACGGGGCGAGAACGTCGTCATTTGGTTTTACGTACGACGTACAACCAACAACATACAACGTGGTTTA
>CAYTVB010000039.1:0-17865 GCA_964441735.1 uncultured Thermotogaceae bacterium | reverse complement strand
TTTTTATTACAGAAGAAATTAGAATGTTTTTTTGAAATCTTCTCATTGAATTTACTTTTCATGTAATTACTTTCATTACAGGAAGAAGCATTAATTTTCATTATGAAACAAAATGTAATGGATTCTTAAATGCACAAATATAGAATATTTGTGATTAATTGTACTACAAATTTATTCTTTACTAATAAATCGACTATAATCTATTTGATATTATTAAATTTCCTATATAAACTATAATATGTACTAATTCCATCATGAAACAAAATACTCCTTTTGTTTAATCGCAGAAGTCTTCATGACATTATCGCAGAAGGTGTAATTATTTGGGAGGTGCTTTTAATGGTAAGAACTATGTTAGTTTTTCTCAGTGTGATGTTAATTTTTTCGTCAGCTTTCGCGTTGATTGAGGCAAACCCGCTAACTGTAAATACTTCTGGTCCTGATAGAATGCCATGGTTGTGTGAAGGAACCCTTTATTTTGTAACCCATAGCTACAACATCTATCAGGCAGAATGGAACAATGGAAATTGTGGTGAAGCTGAACCGGTGAAAGGTCCAATTAATACTTCTCAAAATGAGATTAGTCCATGTGTTATAAGAAATAACGATGGAGAACTCGTTATGTACTTTGGACGATACACGGGTTCAGATAGAGACTACGATTTCTTCAGATCTGTATTTGATGAAGAAAAAGGCGAATGGGGAGAACCTGAAGTTGTACATGAACTGAGTACAGACACGCAAGACTGGATCATATGGGTAAATAATGACGAAACAAAAGCTTACGTCACTACAAAAGGAAGCTTTGGTGGCGTAGATCCAGTAGGCGGTAGAGATGTATGGGTTGCTGAGAAAAAAGATGGTGAATGGACAACACCAACAAACGTAGAAGAAGTAAATTCGAATGGTAACGAATGGTCAGTATTCGTCGATCCCGATGGTAAAATCTGGTTTGACTCTGCAAGAGATGATTCCATCGGAGGTTACGATATTTACTTCTATAATCCAGAAACAGGAGAAATAGGACACCCAGAAATGAAAATTAACACATTCTACCACGAAAGAAGTATGTGGACAGATGGTAACATTATTATCTTCACAACAGCTGATAGAACAGATGGAAGCGGTAGTTACGATCTATATTTGGCTGAACTTGAATAGAACATAGTCCATTATGGTTGGGCCTGTTCATCACATTTATGTTGGACAGGCTCATATTCAAATGAAATGAGGTGAAGGCTTTGCAAAATTTATCCAGGGCTGAACAACAGGTTTTTTCTGTACTTTGGCGCAATGAAAAAGGATTAACCAGAAAATCAATTGCCAGGGCTACAGATTTGAGCAAAGCCACTATTTCACGCATTATTCAACAATTAAAGGAAAAGGGGTTTGTTCAGGAAAGCGATCCTTTACCAACAGCTGATAAAGGCAGACCATATTCAGTATTAGAAGTAAACAACGAGAAGTTATTAATCGGAGGCGTCTACATTCACTCAAAAACTATGAATGTAGTGTTAGGTGATCTTTCAGGAAGAGTTAAACACGCTAGATCCCTCGATCATACAAGAAATGATGTTTTAGAAAAACTTTATGAGTTACCCAAAATTACGGGTAATAGCTTTGAAGAAGATATTTCAAAGGTACTTGTGTTTAGTATTGTTACACCCGGTATAGTAGATGAAGCTACAGGCAGTGTTATAAGGAGCTTTTATACACCAAAGAAAAAGGTAAATCTAAAACATTTAGGAAATAAATGGAAAACGAATCTTGAAATTGAAAATGACGCAAATGCACTTTTAGTATCTGAAATGCTACTGGGTTCAATACCTTCAAAAGATGCAATGTATATTGACAGAGAGTTTGGAGCTTCGCTTGTACTAAATGGAAAGATTTTCAGAGGTCCTCATGGTGGAGCTGGTGAATTCGGACATCTTCAGATAGACCCATCCGGTCCTCAATGCTGGTGTGGCAAAAAGGGGTGTGTATCTGCTTACTTTGATCCCAAAAATCTAAAAGAGAATTTTTCCGATTTAGTTCCTAATAGTAGCCAAAAAATGAATGATCACTCCTTTCTGGATTTCTTAAGTGAGATGTATTCAGAAAATCACAGTGAAGAATTTGTCAGGCTTTTTGAACAACTACTTGACAAACTTGCAGCTGCTATAACAAATGTTGTTGATTTATTGGGACTTGAAACAATTGTATTGAACAATCTTAATCCATTTTTTTCAGGAAAAGCAGTTGATTACCTGCGAAAAAAAGTATTCGAACTTTCTATGCGCCATGCTGAACTTGAAATGATAATTCTTAAAGTAACAGAACAAAAACTTTTGAGAACCCCTCTTGCAGTTTCTATAGCAAGAATATTAGGAGTTATTTAGGAGGTGCAATTAATGAAAGGCAAAGTAATTATTTTAATAGCTATTATTTTACTGGCAAGTACTTTTATGATGGCCAAGACACAACTTGTTCACTGGATGCACCATTCACCCAGTAGAGCAATGATAATAATGGAAATGGCTTCACAGTTTATGGAAGATCATCCTGATGTGGAAATCAAGGTTCAAACAATACCATATTCAGAATACAAAACCAAATTACTTGCTGCTCTTGCAGCCGGAAGTGGACCAGATGTGGCACAAATTCCCGCAATGGCGATGAAGGAATTCTACAATTACGGCCTTATTCAGCCAATGTCCGGAAGTATTACTTCTGCAAATGAAATGAGAGAAAAATGTATTGATGCAGCAATAAACAATTTAATAATTAATGATGAACTATATGGATTTCCGACAGACGTACAAACAGTTGTGCTGTTTTACAATCCTGACTTATTTGAAGAAGCCGGCTTAGATAGAGATAACCCCCCGAAGGATTGGAACGAATTACTGGAATATGCAAAGAAATTAACCATCTGGGAAGGTAACAAAATGGTTCAATCAGGGTTGGGAATTGGCGGATATTCTCCCGTTATAGAATCTTTTATGAGACAAGCTGGTGCTACCTTCTGGGCAAGCGATGAAAAATCGGAGATTATATTTGAAAAAGCCCAACTTGAAGGTCTTAAATTTCTTACAGACGCGGTACTTGAACATAAAGTGTATGTGCCTGAATTTGGTTCAAGATGGACAGGATTCAGACAAATGAAAGAAGCCATGGTCTTTGGTCATGGAGCAATGGTTGGTTCATTCCAGGTTGGCGGACATCCCGATCTTGAAATCAGAACCGCTCTCCCTCCTGCACATCCGGAAACAGGAAACAGAAGTTCTGTTTTGACAAGCTGGGCTCTTGTTCTTATGAGTGACTGTACAACTCCAGAAATTGCTTCTGAATGGCTTGCATATATTAGTTCTCCAGAAGCACAAAAGAGATGGTTCAAAGAAACAGGCGAACTACCTTCCTATAAAAGCGTGATTAATGATCCAGAATTTGCAAACGATCCATTATTATCTCCGATACTTGATTCATTGAACTATGCGGTGCCAACGTTTTCTGTAGGCTGGGGAAATCCAGCAGCACTTCTTAGAGAAACAGCTTACAACAATATTATTAATAAAGATGCTGACCCTGAAGAAGCATTGAAGAAAGCAATAAAAGAGATCAATCAATATCTTGAGGAAACCTTTGGAATATTTTAATTTAAACCGGGGGCTTTCTAAAGCCCCTGATTTGGAGGTCTTTTAATGTTCGATTTTTCAAAGCATCCAGTCAATAAAATGATGATAATAGCAGGGATATCACTCATAGTTTTATCTTTCTTTTTGCCCTATGCATCAGGGAATGTCACATATAAAATCACTGATATGTCATTCTGGGGTACAGCTAACCTACTACTTGTATATGTGATTTTACTGGGACTGTTTGGATTGTTTATCCTTGTCAGAAGAATTGCATTCTTACTGGGCGCAGCTGTATCTTTGTTTACATTAAACATAACCATTCTATTCATGAGGTCGGAATGGCAGGAAGTTTTAAGAACAAAATTCTTCCTCGATTTTTTGAAAGTATCCAGCTATGGGTGGTGGATTTCCTTAATAGGTAGTGCAGTTGTGTTAGTTGCCGTTGTAAGACTTATTCCCGATAAAAAGAGGGCTCCCTATTTGTTTATTTTGCCTGCAATTTGTGGTGTTTTCTTTTTAACCTTTTTCCCTGCCATGTTTGCATTCTTTATTTCGTTCCATAGATGGAATATCCTTGTCCCAAATAAACCTTTTGTTGGACTTGCGAACTTTAAAAAGGCCTTTTCAGATGAGTATTTTCTGAGGTCTCTCTGGATAAGTTTCAAATATGCAATCGGTGTTATACCTGCAAAAATCGTTATAGCATTTTTCTTCGCGCTTTTAATATATTCTATTCCGAAGTTTAAAAGCATATTCAGAGTGATTTATTTTCTTCCAGCTGTGACCTCAGTTGTTGCAATAAGCGTTATCTGGAACTGGATATATCACCCCTACTATGGTGTTGCTAATTATCTTATAAGCCAGTTTGGTTTTGAACCCATTGATTGGCTGGGTAATCCGGATATTGCTATCTGGTCTGTGGTACTCGTTTCAGTTTGGAGATCTGTTGGTTACAGCATCATAATTTTCCTGGCTGGTCTGAACAATATTCCAAAAACAATACTGGAAGCATCAGATATTGATGGTGCTTCACGCTGGCAGAAGGTTAAGAATATTATTATTCCGCTTATGAAACCTTCTCTGGTTTTTGTTTTCATAACATCTACCATAGGTGCCATCCAGGTCTTTACCGAGATATACATGATGACTGGTGGAACCGCTGATACAAAAACAGCTGTTTTCTATATCTGGCAAACAGGGTTTAACAAACTACAGATGGGATACGCTAGCTCGATGTCACTTGTTCTTTTTGCAATAATTCTTGTTATAACACTTATTCAGATGAGAGTTACCAGGGTCTTTAAGGAGGATTAATCTTGAGATCAAAAAGAAAAACTGACTTAATTGTTCACACAATTTCATATATATTGTTGATAGCATTTTCCATAATAATGGTTATGCCCTTTGTATGGATGCTATTATCTACATTTAAAGATCAAAGCGAACTCATGAGATTTCCGCCTAAATTTCTTCCCGATGATTTTACACTTAAGAACTATATAGAGGTATTTAAATCAGTTCCTTTTCTTAGGTACTATTTAAACAGTTTGTTTATAACAACAGTTGCTGTTATCTTAACCCTTTTTACTTCAAGTCTTGCTGGTTTTGCTTTTGCAAAATATAAATTCAAAGGAAGGAATATCATTTTCAAAACAATGCTTGCAGCTATGATGATTCCCTTTCCTGTTACAATAATTCCTCTATATATTATGATTTATAATCTTGGACTTGTTGATACATACATAGCTTTGATAGTTACAGGTGCAGTGAGTATTTTTGGTATTTTTCTCATGAGACAGTTTATTGTAAGTATTCCCAATGATCTCATTGATGCTGCCAGAATAGATGGTTGTTCTGAATTTCAGATTTTCAGAATTATAGTTATTCCCAATATTAGGGCACCTCTATCTGCGCTAGCAATTTTCTCCTTTATGGCAACATGGAACGCTTTCTTGTGGCCATTACTTGTTGTAAATAACGATGAACACAGGACAATTCAGTTGGGAGTGCAGTATTTTACGCAACGTTATGGAGACTTAATGCACCTTCAAATAACGGCAGCAGCAATGGCAGTAATCCCTATAATAGTTGTTTACCTTATATTACAAAAACAATTTATTCAAGGAATAACTATGACGGGTTTAAAGGGTTAAAGGAGTGGTTTTATGAGAAAACTTTTTGTGCTTTTAGTACTGGTTTTTCTTTTTACATCGGTTGTTTTTTCTTTAGAAAACAATAAACCCGAAAATATATTTATACTGATTTGCGATGGAATGGGATTCAACCACCTGTTCATTTCAGAGCTTGAAACGGGAGAAGAAATGAATGGTTACAATCCAATAATCGGTGTTGGAAGAAACGAGGCTGTGGACAATCTGGTAACAGATTCTGCAGCTGCTGCAACTGCAATATTTTCTGGAGCAAAAACATTAACAGGTTATGTCGGGATGAACAAAAAAGGAGAAATAGTAAATACGTTTATAGATATTCTAAAGAGTAATGGCTGGTGGCTGGGCCTTATAACAAATACACGTTACTATGATGCCACTCCGGCAGCTGTTTATGCTCATGCACAACGCAGAGACACAAAGAAAATCACAGACTACCTAATGGAAAGTCCGCTAGATCTATTTTATGCAGGCGGTCTAGAAGAACTTGGAGTAAATCCCTTTACACAGAAACCAACACCAAACAGTAGAATATTTGAGTTAGTTGACACTGGCTATAAGGTTCTGGGACTAAATTTCGAAGAAATTTCTTCACCTGAATCAGATAGCATAAAAGGGACGGTTGCATTCGTATCCATGGGAGATAAAAATTTTGAAAATGATCTTCTTCCTAATGAGCCCACACTTCTTGAAATGGTCGAGAGAGCATTTGATGTTCACTCTCAAGAAGACAGAAATAGTTTACTGGTAATAGAAGCGGGTAGAATCGATGATGCTTCGCATGTTAATGATTCGGAAGCCGTAAAGGCTGAATTGGTAGCTTCTAGAGATGTTTTAAGATTTTTACTCTCCCGGTTGAACCTGGAAAAAGACCTTTTGATTTTGCTTTCAGACCACGAAACAGGTGGCCTTGCAGTTCCTTATGGAAAACCTGATGGTGACTTTTCCATGAGTTGGTCAAGTAATGATCACACAGCTGCGTATGTTCCTATCATTGCATATGGAAATGGAGCACAAAGCTTTTCAGGATTCTACCACCTTAAAGAAATTCCTGGAAAAATCTGTGAACTTCTGGATGTGGAATTATGCGTAGAGCAATAATATTTGTTCTGTTCTTTGTTTTATTTGGAGGTTTTTTAATGGGAACTCCGTTGACTGTTATGACGTACAATATTAGGCATGGTTTAGGAGTTGATGATGTATTCAACTTCTCCAGAGTGGTTGAAACGATAAAAAAGGTTGATCCTGATATTTTAATACTCAATGAAGTAGATCAGGGAAATCCCCGAAGTGGTGAAATGAACCAGGCTGATATAATCGCTGAAGAACTAGGGATGAATCGCTTTTTTAGTTCAGCAGAAAATAAAAGTGACTATGGTAATGCCATTTTGAGTAAATTTCCCATAAAAGAAGAATTTGGTTTTGTATTACCACGACCTGAGTGGATGCTTGCGGTTGATAGGGGTTGTGCTGCCATCATCACTGAAATTGAAGGCACAGATGTTCTAGTAATGGGAACCCATCTTGGCCTTGGTGGTATCATGGAGGTCCAGACAGAACTCAGGGGAATACTGGATGTTTATTATGAGTATGAAAATACACCTACGATTATCGCCGGCGACTTTAATGCAGAATTATTTGATTTGCAGTATGGTGTTCCAGAGTTATTTGATAATTTTAGTTCAGTTAATCATGCTTTAAGTAAAGATCTTCACACTATACCTGCAGACAGACCAGGGTCGCAGATTGATTATATATTCGTAAACAATTATTTCGAGATTCGTGATGCATACACAGTTTCATCATATGCATCAGATCATTTGCCTGTTGTTTCAAAGCTGGAATTAAAATGAAAAATATTCCACTTCTTTTTATAACCATAGACTCTCTGGGACCAGAAGTACTTGAAAAGGCCAAAACTCCCTTTTTAGATAGCATTGCCAAGAATGGGATGGCAGTAGAGAACATGAAATCGTGTTTCCCTACGCTAACCACACCCATGATGAGTACTATATTGACCGGAGTCTTTCCGGAAAAACATGGAATACATTCCAATATGGTATTTAATAAAAAAGAAAGAAAGGTTGAGGGTGTGTTGAGAGATTTGAAAAGCCCTCCCATTACGGATTGCTTATATGAAAATGATTACAACATTCTTTCTGTTCAACATTTTATGCTTCAGGGAAGAAAAGGAGTAAAACATACTCAGGTAAATGGTAGAAAAAGCGAGGCTATAAGAAAAGTAATTATTAAAGAGATGGAAGAAAATGAATATGACGCAATATTCTGTCTCTATCAATCTCTGGATTCTATTGGTCATCAGTTTGGGCCAATGCATCATAAAACAATTAGAGAGCTTGAAAAGATAGATAAAGAGCTTCAACTTATAAATGATTATTTAAAGGAAAAATTAAGAGATTTTGCTATTGCAATAACTTCAGATCATTCCATGACACTTGCAACAAATCCAACAGATTTCAGGATGAGCGCGATTAATAAACTACTAGATCTTAAAGCTGAAATGGGTAAAGTAGAACAACATGTTTCTGATGATACAGATATATTAATGCTAAGATTTCCAACGATTCCAATTTGCGCGCTTTCGGAAAAAGCAAAAAACAAACTAGAATTACTGGCAAATATGCTTGATAAGTTTAAAGTAATAGATAAAGTTTATACAAAAGAAGAGATGAAAAATATGCACAACCCTGAATACGCAGATCTTTCTTTCTGTTTTAAAAAGGGATATTCAACTGCACTGAAATCAAGAAAACCAGGTTCTTTTTTTGGTTATCACGGAACATACCATGAAGAACCATCGGTTTTTATGTTTAAAGGTATTGATAACACAAAAAAACTCATAAATAATGGAACCCTTGTTGATATAACGCCTACAACGCTGGATTTGTTAAATATTGAATCATCTGAGCACTTTGACGGTAAATCACTAATGAAATGAGGTATGACAATTGAATTTAACTAAATTTGACTATCATCTTCACACAAAACATTCTGACGGAGAAATGAGCTTCAACGATCTACTTGAAGCCCTAAATGGTTATGTAGATGTCTGTGGTGTATCAGATCATTTTGAACTCAGACACTCGTATAGCATAGATTTCTCAAGAAATTATATCAATGAATTTAACTCATTTAGAAAAAAGGCAAAAAACGCTGGAATAACTGTATATCTGGGTGTAGAGACAGGACTAGGCAAAAATGGAGTATTGTTGCCGTATAAAAGCAATGAAATTGAATATACAATTGCAAGCCTTCATAAGCTTCCACTTGAAGAACCGGATATGAATGAATACTGGAATACATACAAAGAAACAATAAGTGTGAATGTAAAAAAAGGAGGATTTAACATTTTAGGGCATGTTGAAGGTTACCTTCCTCTTTCTCCTTTTATTGATAATGATTCGAGTTTCAAAAAGAAAAGAGAAATTGAACAGCACATAATTGAAAAATACTTTACCGCTGAGTGGTATTCAGCGTTAGCAAAAGACCTTGTTGAAAACAATGTTGCTCTGGAAATACATGAACCATCAGAGACACCTCGACTATCGGTACTGGATATTATGAAACAATCTGGTGTCACGTTTTCTTATGGTACTGATTCTCATATGGCTAAACAGGTATCGAAAAGGAACTACTTAAACATGGTAATTCAGGAATTAAATTTGAAGGAAAGCGATTTTCTTGACATAGAAAAAATTGCACAAAAAAACATAAAAATCATATAGGAGGGAAAAAGATCATGCATGTAGGAATTATTGGTTGTGGAATGATGGGAAAGATTCATTCTAGAGCCTACAGTGAAATCGATGGAATAAACGTAAAAGCTGTATCAAGTCTCTCTGAAGAACAGAGTAAAGAATGTGCCGAAATAGCTTCTTCAGAGATTGCATCAGTTGACGAAATACTCCATGATAAAGAAATAGATATAGTCAGTATATGCACACCAACAAATACTCATAGAAAGCTTGTTGTAGAAGCTGCCAAAAATAAGAAAAACATATTTTGTGAAAAACCAATAGCATTGAGTTTAAAAGATGCCAGAGAAATGGTTGAAATCTGTGAAGAAAATAATGTGCTGCTTGGTGTTAACCATGTAGTAAGGTTTTTTCAAGCCTACTCAAAAGCTGCTTCTTTATTGAAAGATGGAGCAATTGGCAAAGTCGTTATGGCAAGAATGTATAGAGGAGGAGTTTTTCCGAAACATGGCTGGAATAACTGGTTTAACGAATTGGACAAAAGCGGTGGAGTTCTTGTTGATCTTTCCATTCATGATTTCGATTACTTAAGGACAATTTTTGGTGAAATTGATAATGTAACTGCAAGAAGTGTAAAGAAAACTCCTTCTCATCCCGGTGATAACAGAGATCATGCCCTGACAATTATTAAATTTAAGAATAATTCTCTTGCACATGTTGAAGGGAGCTGGGCAGAACCGGAAAATGCTCCTTCTAAATTCAAAACATCATTTGAATTTGTTGGAAAGGAAGGCATGATTACCTATGACAGTGATGAGGATTCAACGATGAGAATACAAACAATCTCAAAACATTATCCGGATTTTTCAAAGTCTACTCCTATGGCCACTAATCCTTATAGATACCATATTGAACAGTTTATCAACGCTGTAAAAAGAGAGAATCATATTCCCGTTGATGGTAATGAAGCAATAGAAGCTCTAAAAATATCTCTTGCAGCCAACAAATCAGCAGAAACAGGAAAATCTGTGAAGCTATCGGAGGTGCTATAAATGTTAAACATAGGATTCCTAGGGATAGCTCACATGCACGGATATAGTTATATTAAGCAGCTACAATCGCTCTCCGGAGTAAAGATTTCGGGTATTTACGATCGAATTACTCAAAATGCTAAAAAAGCATCAAATATCTTCAATATTGATGTATTTGAGGAACCAGAAAAACTCGTAGATAATTCTGATGCAATTGTAGTAACCTCAGAAAATTCTTTGCATAAAGAATATTCGGAACTTGCAATGAACAAAGGAAAACATATTCTTTGTGAAAAACCAATAGCAACAACTGAAGAAGGTGCACGTTCGATGCTGAAAACTGCCAGAGAAAACAATGTGATTTTTCAAATGGCATTTCCTGTCAGGTATGCTCCTTCTGTACAGGAAGCAAAAAAGATAATCCAGTCAGGAAAACTTGGGGAAATTTTTTCGATAACAGCTACCAATCACGGTAGGATGCCTGGTGGGTGGTTTGTGGACAAAGAATTGTCAGGCGGTGGTGCAGTAATGGACCACACTGTTCATGTTGTAGACATCATAAGATGGCTTCTTAATTCTGAAATAACCGAGGTTTCAGCTGAATACGAAAGGCTAATTTACGATATCCCGGTAGAAGATTGCGGAGTTCTTATGCTCAAACTCTCTAACGACATCTTTATGAGTCTTGACTGTAGCTGGTCAAGACCAAAAGCCCATCCTTACTGGGGAGATGTAACTCTCTATTTGGTTGGTACCGAAGGTTCACTGTGGTTGAGCGCGTTTGATGCGAAGGTTAAGGTGTACTCAAACAAAAATGGCGTGATCTGGGAAAATTTCGGTGATAATTTTGATGCTTCTCTGGTAAAAGAATTTATTAATTCTATAAAGGAAAGAAGAGAGCCATTGACAACTGGTAGAGATGGACTGGAAGCTTTGAAAGTTGCACTAGCTGCTTATAAAAGCAAAGAAATCAATGAACCAGTTAAACTGAGTCATCAATAAATGTACTGTCAAAATGACAAAAGGCGGTGAAAATGTTGAAAAGGAATAAAGTAATAATGGTTATTTTAATAACACTTATAGCTTTTGTTGGATTCGGACAGATAAAGGTTAATATGCTACCCTTTTGTTCTACAGGAATAGAGCGCATGCCCTGGATGCATGAAGGTATATTTTATTTTGCAGGAACAAATTATGATCTATATTACACTACATCTGAAGATGGGGAATGGGCAGAACCAAAATGGTTACCGGGTAGTATCAACACGACTGAATACGAAATAAATCCCTGTGTGATAACTAATAATGGCAAATTAGTAATGTATTTTGGAAGATATTCCTCAGATACAGATTACGACTTTTATAGAGCAGAGTATGATGAGGAAAAGAACGAATGGACAGAGGGTGTTATTATACCAGAGTTCAGCACCGATGAACAGGATTGGGATATTTGGGTAAATTCAGACGAAACAATAGCCTATTTTACATCCGAGGGAACATACGACGGTAAAGAACCGGTTGGTGGCAGAGATATATGGAAATCAGAAAAAGTGGATGGCAAATGGTCTACTCCAGAAAATGTAAGTTTTTTAAACACAAGCGGAAATGAGTGGTCAGTGTTCGTCGCTCCTGATGGCTCTATTTGGTTCGATTCAGCCAGAGATGACTCTTTGGGTGGTTATGACATATATCGCTGGGATCCCAACACGCGAAGCTTAGAACATCCTAAAGAATTGTTCAATACATTTTCAGATGAAAGAAGTCTATGGACTGATGGAGAAACTATCTATTTTAGCGGTCTAAATAGACCTGATGGTGAAGGTAGTTATGATATTTTTACGTTGACATCTACACAGGAAACAAAAGCGGACAAAAAAGTCACACCTGAAAAAGGCGAAACCATATCAATGACTATTAAAGATCTCAGACAAAGAGAAAATGGCGAATATTTATATATTGATAGCGAAGTGGTGGTTGAGGGCGTAGCACTTGTCAGTACAGGAAAGTGGCACAATGAGGCTAACTATTTTGCAATATCTGATAAAAGTGCAGGAATATTGATTTATGCAGCTGGATTTAACGAACCCCAGGTAAGCAAAGGGGATCTGGTAAGGGTAAAAGGAACTCTGACGACAGTTGGATACACAACAGATGTCAACAGTCTTGTTATAAGACCTTCTTCTCCTGATGATATTGAGATAGTTAGAGAAGGAGAAGCGCTACCAGAAACAGAAATAATATTTACTGATTCAGCTAAAAGTCAGCTTTTAAACCTTGAAAGCTCCCTGGTAATGATCTTTGGCAAAATAAGCAATTTTGACAATGAAACCATAACAAGAGGTTTCTGGTTAACCGGTCCATCGGATCGTGACTTTGATAATGCCTCTTCAGGAATGCGAGTTAAATTTTATGACTATGCAGGAATAGATATCTCTGAACTTGAAGATGGAATCTTTGCTGCGGTTCAGGGTGTTTTGATACAGGATAACGAAGGAGGATTCTATGTAAGACCTACCACCGACGAAGATATTAGACCTCACACGAAAAATAGAGTTTTATTCCTTACAACTCTAGCCAGAAAAGACCTCCTTATTCCGACAGAAGAAGAACAGAAAAAGATTGAAGAAGAGAAAACTGAAGAACTAAAACTTCCTGACAATATTGAACCCATTACAGAATTTACTTCATCTGATAAAGATTATTTTTCCTCAAATATATCAGGTACAGCATACGATGAGATGATTTATGCCAGCTTATACAAAGAAAAGGGAACAAGATCGAAGAACTATCCACCTGTAATATACGAAATTGTCGAAGGAAATATCTCGAGTAAGGTTCCATTCCCGGGAGAAGCTGAATTTCCTTATTTAAGAGATAATCTTCTACTTTTTGCAGGAAGAATCCTTCCCGATGACCGGGACAGTGATTGGGAAATATATTCATATAATACAGAAACAAAAGAAATTAAGACGCTTACATCAGATCGTTATGATCAGCTTGATCCTATACTTCACCCAAAAAAAGATGCACTTCTGTATTCAGAAAGAAGAGAAGGAAAATGGTTCATAGTTAAGCAAGATCTGACATCGGGGAACAAAACAGTACTTGCAGAAAATGCAAAATCACCCACATTATCTCCCACCGGTAATGATCTTGCATTCCAGCAATGGAATGGGAATAACTGGGACATTAAAATTCTGAATGTAAAAACCGGTAAGATAACTGGAATATTAAGTAGTTCATACAACGAATATTCTCCTTCATGGTCACCTTATGGCACAAAACTTGCGTTCATGAGTGATTATAGAAATGAAGTAGAAACATTTTTAATGGATCTTTTTGATTATTCCTTAACACCAGTAACAGAAGAAATTGCTTCAACTAGAAATCCATTCTGGCTTGATGAAGAAACATTAGGTTTTAGTATGAACACAAATCTTGGCTGGAATATTGTGAAAATGAAAATAACACCCAAAGAGAAGTTCGCTGCTGAGAACTTCATGGATGAAAGAATACTTATTTCACCAAGATTCTCGGCTCCTCAACTATGCGATGATCGTGTTCTTAAAATATCTTTAGAAGAAGGTTATAACCCGATTAAAGTAAGTTTAATAAACAATAAGGGCAACAAATATGAATTATCTGGAATCATGGATAACATTTACATAATTCCTGATTACATAAAAGATGGCCTTTATTCTCTTGAAGTTTTGTCAAAAGTCAATGAAGGAGTTTACAAACAACTTGAAGAAAATGCAGTTCTGGTTGGTCACCAAGATGAGAATTTTACAATTGTCCATATAACTGACCTTCATCTTGATATTCCTAAAAATCCGAAGAATATGCTCCTTTTTGAAGAACTTTTAAAGAACATAAAGGGAGTTGAACCGGACCTTATGATAATAACAGGAGATCTTTCAACATCAGCACTTTCATATACAGAAGACTGGGGATTCATAAAGGAAAAAATTGTTAAACATTGCGATTATCCAGTTTTTATCGTTCCAGGTAATCATGATACACAGCGTTCGGGAAAAATAAATGGTTTGGAACTGTGGAAAGAAGCATTCGGTCCTGATTATTACACATTTGCATGGGGAACATGGAATTTTATGGGATTGAACACAGCAGATTCATTTTATGGTTTTGTTAGTGGTGTAGTTTCCGATGAACAAATTGAATGGATAAAAAATAAATTAAGTAAAATCAATAATGAAAAATTAGTTATATTTGGACATCATAATTTCTATGATGACCGCTGGGTTTTCTTTGAAAAAACAGAGCAACGAAGAGAATTACTTGATATTTTCGACAGTCATAATGTGGTTATTTCCCTCTTCGGTCACCGTCATAGCGATGCCATTGATTATTCATTAAACACAATGGCAATAACCACAAAAAGAGCTGTTGAAACTGATGATACGCTGGCTTACAGAATCATAAAAATTGTAAATGGAGAAATTGCTGAACTGGTTGAAGTTGAACCAAAGTGTTCTGTAATTGAGTAAATTTATGGTATTACGAAAGACCCGCTTCCAGCGGGTCTTTTTCACCGTTCTCGTGTTTTAAGGTTTTTCTGATCTCTAATCTCTGCACTCTGGTTTTAATTCTGTTCACGGTTAACCTTTCACATGTTTTTAAAATTCCTTCCTTGAGGAAGGTCCCTGCGAAGCAGGGTGAAGGTGTTTATTTGACCTTGACTTTTCTTTTGTACTAGCCAAACCCTAAACCCGGTTTTTAAGTTCTTTCCGCCATAGGCGCATATCCGCCTGTTCTTTAAGACGCACATCAAATGTTTTAAGAACTTTCTCGGGTTCTCGGATTCTCGTCCCCTAGGTTCTTCTCGTGTTTTAAAGTTTTTCTGATCTCGGATTCATGCTTCTCGTCACTTCAGTTTTTCAAGATTTCTAGTTTTTGCAAGTTGTTTTAAACTAAACACGGTTTATATATTTTCCTATTCTGTTTTTGCAATTCTAAAGCCTACAACTTGTCGACTTTCTGTAGGATCAAGGTCTCCACGAAATGCAATTCTCAAAAGTCTTGCAATATTGAAATAGCTACCTCCACGCATGACACGTTCTGATCCTACATTCACAAACGGGTTTGTTTTTGCTTCCGCACTGTAAGCTGAATAAAAGTCACCACACCATTCATGAACATTTCCGCTCATATCATATATTCCAAGAGAATTGGGAAGTAGAAGTCCTACCGGCCAGGTTGATATAGCTTCAACATCTTCATCTTCATTGTAAGCATTTTCGCGATACCATGCTACTTCATCTGGATCATTACTACCTGAATATCTATAATGTTCATCGTTTTCTCCGCCCCTTGCAGCATATTCCCATTCTGCTTCAGTAGGCAACCTGTATCCGACCACCTGCGAAGGGTCTGTGGTAACATTTCCGGAAGCATCAAGCATCTCCCCTTCGTCGTCCTCATCCTGGAGTCTGTAGGCAACAGGTAAGTTGTCCTTTAAACTCAACCAGTTACAATATTCAATGGCATCCCACCATGAAACAAAAATAACTGGTCTTTGATCCCTACCCCAATTCCAGTCAAGTGGTTTTGTTTTATCAGTATCTTCACAAAATGCATCGTATTCATCAAAAGTAATCTGATACTTTCCTATTGAAAAATCATAAGTAAGAGTAACATCATGTGTCGGTGTTTCGTCTTCATAATATTCATCTTCCCATGTATCTCCCATAGTAAATGTACCAGCTTCAACTAAAACCATTTCATTTATAGCTGTGAAGTTCCAGGTTATGATATCTGAATAAGCTTCTTTGTCATCCATTGCTCTGACTTCAAATGCGAAGATCCCTAAATTGTGATTGTTCCAGGTGTATGTTGTGCTTCCATCATAATCTGTCCATTCTCCATCGTTTTTTCTGTATTCATATTTGATTTCTGAACCTTCAGGGTCTTCTCCTGCCCAGGCAAATGTACTGCTGCCTTCTTGAATGACTCCATCAGAACCACTAACTTTTTGCAAAGTAGGTGGCATATTTTCTTTCGAACATGGACAACCAGCCAAGATTAAAACAATAAACATCACAAGTAATAATACAAGATACCTCTTCATAGAATCGCCTCCTAATTAATTACATATGTATTTTTCCCTAACTTTTGCACATATTAAAATGGTTTTATAGGTCCGGGGAAAGCTATTTATAGATCTAAAACCAAAATAAGTAACCAATAGAATCTCCAATGAAATTAATATGCTAACTAAACCTGATGACTTCGCAACAACCTTATTTTGGGTTTCTTTGAGTGCGCATGAAATCACAAAAAATGATCATAGGTAAAATTGTTCATGCATGATATTTTATAATAATCACTAAGAGCCTTACTTCTCAGAAATTCAAAATGAAATTTCATTGATCTGGCAATATATAGAAAAATGAACTGTCATTTACTCCAAAAGATTTAGTCCTTTTTATAAACAAGGCATAATTCATGGAAATTCTGAAAAATATAAATTGTAAAGTATAGAATAAAAATTTGTCAGACAGTTCATGTAATAATCCTACCAAATGTTAGTTGGATTACATAGCTTAGATGAGAGATGTTATTTAATTAAAAAATCAGTAGAAATTCTAGAAATTCGGGACATAGAAATTCGTGACAGACTCCATTTTTAGCAAAACAAAAACACGTTGTCCGTTTTTTGTTGTAGGTTGTTCGGAAGTACAAAATCTAAAAATTTAGATGCTGAATTTCATTCAGGACTTACTAAGTACAGCTCAGGATATGCGAATTACAATAATTTATTTGGAACAGACATTATTTTCCTGAGTTTGACAGTTGGTTTTCTGAAACATGCATAAAAAGCCAATCTAAATTTTGAGATGTGACATTTTGTCACTACACTTGGTAAAATATGATATCTGGAGGGCCGGTATTAAAAGAATTCGAGAGATAAATTCCTTAGTGAAGCAATGGGAAGATAACGAAAAATCTTTTTTCTATCTGTTCTCCGTTTTGGTTCGGTTCAAAAGTTTCTCCAGTTAGTTCACGTGTTTAATGTTTTTCTCGTATTCTTTTTTAGATTCCTTCCTTAAGGAAGGTCCCTGCGAAGCAGGGGGAAGGTGTTCATTTGACCTTGACTTTTCTTTTGTACTAACCAAATCCTATACCCCATACCCTACACCCGGTTCTGTTTATGAAGTTCTTTCACTCTCCGATCGTCAGTTTTTAGGTTTTTCTCGTGTTCTTGTTTTTAATAGATTCCTTCCTTGAGGAAGGTACCTGCGAAGCAGGGGGAAAGTGTTCATTTGACCTTGACTTTTCTTTTGCACTAACCAAACCCTATACCCCATAC
>CAYTVB010000038.1:0-18911 GCA_964441735.1 uncultured Thermotogaceae bacterium | reverse complement strand
AACTTTAAAGGAATCTGTTTTGTAATTTTTTTCATCAGTTATTGCTGTGGCCCCATTTTCACCCATTTTAATGACTACAAGTTCAGATTTTTCTGCAAGACTTCTTAATTTTTGTACTTTCTCTTTAAATTCACCATCAAACAACAAATTTAGATCACCCATACCAGTAATAACTATGTCAGCTTTCATTAAAAACGGTTCAAGACATTCATAAGCCTTCTCGCCTGTTTTTAGTAAATTTATTCTGATATTGGTATCAAATACAACCTTTACTCCTTTTTTTCTGCAGCTTTCTATTGCTTTCAATGCAGTTTGTCTTGAACTTTCACTTAAAGCAGGTGTTATTCCGCTAACCAAAAACATATCTACTCCATCAAGGATATTTTCATTGAAATCTTCAGGTACTAGGTTACTTGCTGCAGAGTTTTTTCGATAGTAAATCACGGATGTTTTGCCAGGAAAAGGATAGCTTCTCTGAACGAAATATATACCCGTTGGGTTTTCATCATCTATTTTTATATTGCTTGTATCAACACCTTCTTCCCTTAATGTTGCAAGAATAATTTCTCCAAGTGCTTCATTTCCTAAAGCTGTTATAAAGCTTGTTTCAACATCAAGCTTTTGCATCTGAATGATTATATTTGCTTCTGATCCAGCAACATGTCTTTCAAACATACGTTGGTATATTAATGATCCTTTTTCTGTGGGATTTAGTTGAACCATTATTTCACCCATGCCAATTACTTTACTCATGTAATCACTCCAGTATTACTTAAAATCTACATAACCTGTTTTTTCCAGTGCACCTTTTATTTCAGAATATTTTGAATCAGAAACTAATTTAAAAGGCAATTTGGTATGGCCAGAATCAATCCCTCTCATTTTAAGCATTGCATGAATTGCAGGTATGCTTTGTGCATAATGCTGAATTTCTCTCAGATGATTGACTTTTTCCTGTAATATGTAGGTCTCTTCATAATTCTTAGATTTTGATTTGTTATAAAGCTCAACAACAATTTCAGGCAAAGCATTGGCCAGGCCACAGATAGCTGCGTCAGCGCCTAAGGGTATTGCAGGAATAATAAATGCTTCAGTACCAGAAATGTAACTAAAGCTTTCTAAACCAATATTATTTTTCACTTCATAGAAATAAACAAGATCAAAAGTACTATCTTTCACCCCTGCTAAACCATTTTTGTGAAGTTCTTTAAGAGTTTCGATTTTTACTTCTAATCCTGTAGTTTTTGGATTGTTATAAAGATAAACCGGGATATCTACCTCTTTTATAAACCATTTGAAAAAATCAATAATGTTCTCCTGAGAATATCCAAAGTAAAAAGGTGCCACACTTGCTACAGCTTTAGCTCCCTTTTCTTCAGCATGATGTGCGAGTTCCAATATATGCTCAGGCACAGTACTTCCAACATGAGCTACAACTGGAATTCTTTCATTAGCCTGATCGAGTGCGATTTCTAATGTTCTTTTTCTTTCTTCTAAGGTCATTAAAGGGCCTGATCCATATGTTCCACACACAAATAAGCCCTGAACATGCTTGCAAAGAAACTCAATAAAGTTTCTATACTTTTTTTCATCAACTTTACCTTCAGAATCAAATATAGTGACAACTGGTGGAATAATTCCTTTTAACTCTTTTTTCATCATACAAACCTCCTAATTTATATTTAAAACTTTAAGTGTGCAAGCGATTTTCTTGAATCTGATAGGGTAGTTAAGGACTTTTCTCCTTCTCCGATAGCAACTGATGAAAATAAGACATCAATAATTGCAAGTTGTATACATCTACTTATCATCGCATCAGTTCTCATTGCGGTTTCTTTTACATTTGAAAGTAGAGCAATATCTGAAATTCTTGCAAGAGAACTGTATTCATTTCCAGTTAACGCAACAATGCTTGAATTTACAAGCTTTTTTTGAAGAGGAAGGACAATATCCCGGGTCTCTCCAGAATATGAAACAGCGAGCACCATATCATCATCATGTAGTTTAGAAAAAACTACTGCATATGTATGAGAATCTGGGATAAAAAATGCATCTTTTCCCAACAATGAAAATCTAAAGGCTGCATAATTTGCAACAGATGCGGACGCTCCATGACCAACACAAATTATCTGTCTGCTTTTTTCTATAATTTCTACAGCTCTCTTCAGACAATCTTCGTCCAACAAATTAAGATTATCTTGAAAAGCCCTAATACAACTAGAAAATACTTTTCTCTTTACATCAAAAACTGAATCATCAATATTTACATCCTCGTATGAATGAACAATTGAATTTCCTGAAACCTCTCCAGCCAGTGTTACTTTGAAATCATGAAAACCAGAAAATCCAAGGGCTTTGTAAAATCTCACTACCGACGATTCGCTTTTCACATGTGCAGCGTTTGCTAATTCTGTAATTGACATTTTAACCACATCATCTGAATTGTTTAAAACAAATTCTGCAATCTTTCTGCTTGTTGCAGTTAATTCATGAATTTTATTTTTTATTTTTGTTAGTGTAGGAGAAGTAATAGTTAGATCCATAATTTATTCATCTCCTTTTGGAAATAATTTCCATTTTCATTATATACTATTTATTATTTTATACAAAGTTTGATTTTTTTCAATTATAGTATATTATAATGATATAGATGTTATGAGATCTAATAATACAAATAATACTCTATTTAACATTATCATTTATGGAAAAAATTTTTTCCTTTATACTCCTGCATCAATTTAATAAATGAAATCTCAAAACTTCCTTATCTTTCTTTATCAATGCCTATTTAGATATAATATGTCTAGTTATTTTCTTAAACATTAGATTTATTTATGGAAATATATTCCACAGTGTTTAAACAATAAATAAATTAATGTTACTAGATTTTTGTGCTGATAGAATGGAAAGAATTATCATGTAAGATATTTTTACGAAATGGTTTTACCAGACGTTTTTACTTTTCTAAGAGAGCAGGTAATTCATTAAAGTCTATCTTTGGAGCCAATTCAAAAGATTCTTTTTTAACAACAAATTTGATCAT
Source organism: uncultured Thermotogaceae bacterium (assembly GCA_964441735.1). Classification (GTDB taxonomy): domain Bacteria; phylum Thermotogota; class Thermotogae; order Petrotogales; family Kosmotogaceae; genus JASMTM01. Next base: position 15,868 of record CAYTVB010000038.1, on the reverse strand, counting down.
TTCCTTCTTCTTAAGAATCTTCAGATATTCCATTACATCATTAATGTCAAGCAGTATATACTTGAACTTATACGATCTCAAAATGTTTACCGGAATCTGTTTTTGATCGAAGAGATAAAAAAGTGCAAATGCAAAGGTTTCTTCTGAAGGTACAAAATTATTAAGAATAATTGAACTATCTTCTGATCTAGCAATATCACATGTTTCAAGCAAAAAAATGTAGTTATTAACTGCTTTTTCCAGTTCTCTTTTTTCAAGATGAGTCAATTTATCTGCATAATCACAGAGCTTTTCTTTACTAATCCTTTTATTTTCATTTTTTGATGCTTCAAAAATCATGTTTACCGTTAAATCTGCCATTACTCTATCTGAAACACAACTAATCCAGAAAACCAATTCTTTTTTTGTATTCTGAGAAAAATCATTTGAAATAACAATTTTGCTTAATGTCTTAAGGTATTTGACGTCAATAATATCTAAAAAATATTCTTTAAACCAGGCCCATATTTCTTTATTCTCTTCTTCAGAAAGATCAAAGGGATTTTCTTTGAAATATTTTTTCTTAATATCGGAAACAAAATTATTGTTATAAATGTTTTTGAATAAATATATTGGATAATTTATGTCATCATATTCAACCAGTATCGTTGATGTAGTCCACAAATTATCACCTTCTTAATTTAACATGTTCTTAGTATAACATTATATAGTTCATTATATTAACGATATTATCACTTGATTTTTCATTTTCAATCTTAATTATTCTGTTGAATTATTGTTTTATATACATCACTATAATTAGTATTTACAGCAATTAATCAACTTTTTTTATATGATATATTTTTCAATCATCAATAAAATATAAACTACTGATAGTTTGTAAGCTTAACTTATTATTCATCTTATATGAGTGCTAGAGTTTTTTAAAGCATTTACATATGCGTTATAAAGGAAACAATATGAAGTTACTAATACCAAGTTTGATGTAGTGTTTTTTCTTATCTTTTATGAGCCTGTGTTGAGGATTCTGGTAAAGCAATTTCTTAATATTTGAGTTTGGTTAAAATATCATACATAAACAAAATTTGATCCTACTAAATAAAAAAACTCCCCGGTCCGAGGAGTTTTTTTTAATTATCCTGATATATAGTTATTTGTCCTCCTGAGCGTATTTTACAAGTCCAATAATTGTTAATATGCCACCAATAAAAAACACTATCCAGCTTGCCCAGTTTAGTGAAAGCTGCATGGATACTTCTGACTGCATTTGTGGAAATTCATTTCCAAATTGGCCATTATACATTTGATTCTGAAATGAATTGTAAGATGATATGTCAGTAAGAAATTTGAAAAATCTAAAGACAAAAATTCCTATGCTCACCAATCCTGTAATCCACACTATCTCTATCTTTTTAAGAAATACAAGTATCATTGTGCCAATAGATAGAGCCATCAATATAACTGCAAATAGTTCATCTGATTCAAAATAACTCGATGAACCGGAAACTCCCATCATAGGATTCTGCGCATTAACAGATATAGCAGGTAAAAACAATGCAACAAGTATTGCCAGAGCTCCAATAAACATTATAATTTGACTATTTTTCACAAATATTCACCGCTTTCAAAATTTATTTCTTAAATTTATACCACATTAACCATAGAACTTCAAGAAGCTTATTATCACAGTTTTTCCGTCATATTCTTTTGTAAAAGGAATAATCATTTGTTCAGATTATTCAAAATGTCTTGTACAGCTAAATAAGCAGTGGAAAAGGCACTTTGAAGATTGAAACCTCCGGTTTTTCCGTCGATATCAAGGATTTCTCCAGCGAAATATAGATTATTAACCAGCAGCGATTCCATACTTTTTGGATTAACCTCATCAAGTGAAATACCACCAGAAGCTATCATAGCTTTTCTAAAACCATATTTATCCTTTACTAAAAATTTCAGATTATTTACGTTTTTGCAAAGTTTTGTCCGCTTTTCTTTTATTATCTCCGTTACTTTATTATCTGGAGAACAGCTTGATAATTTGCATATTTGATAAGATATCCCATCGGGGATGTCAAGTAACTTCACGATATTCTTCACTGATCTTTTAGGATATTTTCCTGCCAGCTCTATAACTTGCTTATCCGTCTGTTTCCAGTCATTATTTGATAAGCTAATACTTATTATGTCTCCCTTTTTAACGTATTTTGAGATATTTAATATTGCAGGCCCGGATAAACCATCATGAGTAATTAGAATATCTCCACGTTCAGAAGATATCTCCTTTTGACTTTTTAATAAGATTACAGTTTTATCCTTTAAAGTTATTCCTGCGTGTTTCTTAAGGTTAAAGTTTTCAACTTTCACAGGCGTTAATGCTGGTGCAGGTTTCACTATCTTATGCCCAAAATCGTTTGCAAATTCTTACCCATAGCCGGCGGAGCCAGTTCCCGGATAGGATTTTCCACCAGTACAAAGAATAATGTTTTTAGCTTTGAAACTATAATTATTGGTAAAAATAAAAAACTCATTTTTGGGTTTAGAAATTTCTTTAACCAGCTTTTCGTTCAGCAATATATGGCTGCGATATTTGATTTTATTAAGTAAAATGTTTCTAACATCCATGGCTTTTAGTGATTCTGGAAAAACCCTTTCGTCTTTCGTAATTAAGATATTTAGACCTTTTTTCTTAAAATATTTAATACACTTATTATTGTCAAAAGCTTTTAAGGCGAATTTCAGAAATGAGCCATTATCTCCATATGCTTTAATAAATTCACTGTGCTTTTCAGTATTTGTAAAGTTGCATTTCCCTGAACCCGTAAGAAGCAGTTTGTTCCCAGGCACAGCATTTCTTTCAATTATTATTGTTTTGAATTTTCTATCAATAAGTGATCCAGCAAAGAGACCAGAGGCTCCTGCTCCTATAATTGCAATATCAAATGTATTCATGGCAGAATTCTAACAGAAAATACACTTCTTTTCTCCGAAAATTGAATAACATTTGCTGTATTATTGATTTGATTATATAGAAATATGTTTAGGGAGGATAAAATGAAAAAATATATGAGAAATCTTTTGATTGTTATTTTTATTGTTATTTCAATAATTACATTTTGTTCTGATGAAGAATATGCTCTTGTTTTATCTGGAGGTGGAGCAAGAGGAGCTTATCAAATAGGTGTATGGAAAGCTCTAAAACAATTAGATATCAATATAACAGGATCTTATGGTACTTCAGTTGGCGCAATTAATGCAGCAGCTGTTGTACTAAAAGAATATGAACAGGCTAAAACCCTTTGGTTAAACATTGATTATGATGATGTTATGGAACTTTCTCCTGAATTGGAAAATATTTTCAGAGGTCATATAAGTAGTCTTAGCTTAGCTGATTTAGAAAAAGGAATTGGTCAACTACTTCATGGTATAGATATCGAACCATTAAGAAACAAGCTTAATGAAATTATTAACGAATCAGAAGTTAGACAATCAGAAATCGATTATGGTTTGGTAGCATTTTGCGTTTCCGATATGAAACCCAGGACGCTACACATTGATGAGATACCTGAAGGAGAATTGATAGATTATATATTAGCAAGCGCAGGCCTCCCTATTTTTAAACCTGAAGAGATTAAAGGCAAAGTCTTCGTTGATGGTGGTGTTTATAATAATATACCTATTAACCTCGCCCTCGATAAAGGTTTTGAAAACATAATCATAGTTGACATTGGCAGTATAGGAGATTTGACAACAAGAGTTACCAGCTTCATTGAGAACCGAAAGTATGATGGTGAATATAGTACCATTTTCATAAGACCACGGAAATTTTACGGAAACATGCTAGCCTTTGATCCAGATATAGCTTCAAGTTTTATAAAGGAAGGCTATCTGGATACATTGGCAGCTTTTAATATTCTCAAGGGTAAAACCTATTATATATACATAAAAGAGGATACTTTATTCCACATGTTTTTAAGCTTAACATCAGAATTAAGAGTCAAAGCCTTGAAAATAATGTCTTTAGAATCTCCTGAAGACGTTTCGCCAGAATATCAATATTATCGTTTACTTTTGCCACTTTTAGAGAATACTGCCGGAACTGTTCTAAAGCATCCATTTTTGACAAGCCTTACGATATTAGAAGACCTTGCTAACTATCTTCAAATAGAATCTCTACAACCCTATGATAGTTATTCTATTCTCAAAAAAATAGCTGAGAAAACAGATGAGAAAATAAAAATGTCATTGCTTAAAGAGCTAATTGAAGAAATTAAGTATGGAAAAGTACTTGATTTAGTTGTTTTCCTTTTCGAAAACTCCAACTATGTCTTTCCAGAAAATTCTCAATATGATGAAATAGTAGAGACTTTTAGTAATTTAACAAACATTGAAAAATAAACTCTTTTATTTTGCATTGCAACATTTTATAAAAAAGGAGACATTTAGTCTCCTTTTTTGGTGGAGTCGATGGGATTCGAACCCACGACTTTCGCCTTGCGAAGGCGACGCGCTCCCAGCTGCGCTACGACCCCATGTTTCAACATTATAACCTGACTCATTTTAAAATTCAATTCTATATTATTAACATAGATATTTTTAAAACTTTTCTAATTATCACTCACTATTTCCTTCTTGAAACTCGTACCATTTTTCATAGGTTTTTGATCAAAAAGATCAAGGATAGTTTGCCCCAAATCAGCAAATGTTTCTCGTTCACCCAGATAAACATCTGGTTTTATATTCTTACCATAAACCAGCAAAGGTACTTTTTCTCTTGAATGATCGGTTGATGGCGTAGTAGGATCGCAACCGTGGTCAGCAGTAATAACTAATATGTCATCTGAATGTAAGTTACTCATTATTTCCGGTAACCTTTCATCAAATTCTTCAAGTCCCTTAGCATAGCCTTCAGGATTATTTCTGTGTCCATAACGCATGTCAAAATCAACCAGATTTGTAAATATTAGCCCATTTTCTACGTTTTTCATATAATTAATCGTTTTATCTACTCCATCCATATTGTCTTTCGTTTTAACATAATCAGAGATTCCATGTCCAAGATAAATGTCATTAATCTTCCCAACAGCGTAAACAGGAATATCGTTTCCAATAAGATACTCAGAAGCAAGCTTGTCTTCAGGGGGAAGTGAATAATCATGTCGGTTTGCAGTACGTGTGTAATCTGGATGGTTGCCAACGTACGGTCGAGCGATGACTCTCGCTACTTTATATTTACTTTTGTTTAAAATCTCCCTTGCAATCTCACAATCATTGTATAGTTCTTCTAAAGGGATAATATCTTCATGAGCAGCTATTTGAAATACACTGTCAGCTGAAGTATATACAATTAAGTCTCCAGTTTCTTCCTGCTTTGGTCCCAATTCCTTAATAATCTCTGTTCCTGATGCCGGTTTATTACCAATTACTTTTCTACCGGTTTTCTTTTCAAAGGGTTCAATTATTTCAGCTGGAAAACCTTCAGGAAAAAAGTCAAACGGTTTTTTCATTATTATCCCCATGAATTCCCAGTGTCCTGTTGTGGTATCTTTACCCGGGCTTTTTTCTAGCATTTTTCCATATGCTCCTAAAGCAATCACTACTTTCTCGACACCTGGAATATCGTCAAGTTTCCCAAGGCCCAAACGTGCACAATGGGGCATTTTTAGTCCCCCTACTGACTTTGCTGTATTAACGAGTGTATTTGAACCCCTGTCACCAAATTTGTCAGCATCTGGCATTTCTCCAATACCAACACTATCAAGAACAATTAGAATTATTCGCATTAATTACATTCTCCTTTCGAATTAGACTTCAAGTTCAGATGGTATTGCCAGGAGCTTTCCAAATTTGAATTTTGTAAGATCGCTTGAATTGCATGCTTGTAAAATATAGGCTGTATCCAGTCCTTTCCCTGTTCCACCTGCACTGATTATCCAATTATTTACAGGTACGTACCCGGCATCAGCTGCCATTATAGCGATTTCAACTGCTACTTTGGTTCCCTCGCCAAACAATCTTAATGCTTCCGCAAATATTTGAGGAGGGTAGACACCCTGTTTTGATTTATAGAAGTAACCATCTATTCCTCTAAATAAATGAGTTGTTGTTAATATCTTATGCTGCGTATTTTCATAATCCTTTCTAACATTACTGTCAAACTCATCCCCACCTGTTTCTCGAAATCCAACTGAATGGGTTACAATAACCATTTTCAGATCATCAGGAACCATAGATAATGCCTTTTTAGCAACTACCCCTCTTGTTGATGGAAGTACAACCGTATCGATTTCATTTTCTTTAGCTTTATTAAACACAATTTCCAGAACACGTTCTGTATTTTTTTCTCCACACTCTTTGAAATACATAAAATCCCTCCCGATTCATATTATTTCTTTATTTATCAATAAAGATAGGGCTCCATGATGAAGCCCAGTATTTTTTACATCTCTGGTAGTCCTTTAAAATCTGTCTCAAATGTAATATTGTAATTAAATTCTTCTGATCCTGGATTATATTGCATTTTAAAACGAGCGACAGTATCTAATGCTAAAGGATAGATAATTCCCAGACTCAACCTGGTATTATCATTTAGTAAACTACTACTCCATTCTTCAGAGAAGGTCTTATCAAAATCAAAATTATTTTGGTAATAGGTGCCTTCAATAAAAAATTCTTTGGCATTAAAATCACCTAAATTCACTTCCGGTATCCTCACCCTGAGATATCCTTCTAAAAGTGGGGAGAAATGAGAAATATGCTGGTACCATTCAAGATTCGCCTGAAGAATTATATATTTGCCAAGGGTGAAATTGCCTTTAAGGAACCAGCCAAAACCAGAATTATCCTCGGTTCTTAAGGCTGGAAGTTTGATATTCTTGTCTCCGTGATATACCATCATGAATTTTTTGTATTCATAATCTAGATCAAAGTATCCCGGAACAAAGTCTTTATATCGCCATAGACCTCCACCCTTAAACCAGATAATATCAAGTATGGAGAGTCTACCACCAAGTCCTATAGATAAACCGTAATGATCAAATTTCCTGGTCGTTAGTCCTGCAAATTCAACTGATGGAGCTAATCTAAAGAGTTTCCAATCGAAAGCTCTAAAATCAACAGATGTTGTTAACCCTAAAATAGGGTATTTATACTCACTATCTGTTGCATCATCAGTTGGTGTTTTCACATTGTTAATTTCGCTATTGCTCTCCCATGCCAGCGTAGTGTCAAAATGAATATTAAAGGGCAATTTCCATACTATTCCTCCCCACCAAAGTGATGAGGTTCTCTTGTATCCCAATGGAACAAAAGAGGTTATCTCGAAAGGTATGTGAATTGAAACACCCGGGTTGAACAAAAGCAATTCCGCATCAAATGCATAAGCGTCATATTTCGTATAAGAATCAAATAACAGACCAATTCCCTTTGAATAAAAACCCATATCACCATATCTTATATCCATGACATTATTATGTAGCCTGATGCCGTACAGTGTTAGCCCATTTATGATGTTCGAAGAAGGCGTTGCTGATGGATTAGGTTTACCAAAATATAAAGGTCCAGCTATTTCTGTCTGGTATGCGCTAAAACCAACATCAACATCTAAACCAGGTACTATATCTGTTATGGGATAATGAATTCCATACATAAAATAACTATCTGTTCCTAATGTCGTTGTTCCAAATTCAACCTCAGGTCCAAAAGCAAAATATAATGAAGACGCTAAAACCAGTACAATAAGAATAACCGTTCTTTTCATTTCTTCACCTCCAGATCGTTATTTTCAATTAATTATTAACGTTTTTCTATAATATTTACTGCTCGCTCAATTCTTTCAAGTCCATCTTTTAAAAGAGATCTCGGACATCCAAAATTGAGTCGCTGAAAACCCTTGCCCTCCTTTCCAAAATCAGGACCATTATTCAGCCCTACTTTTCCTTCATAAACAAGCAATTTTTCAAGTTCTTCATTCGATAGATTTAGATTTCTAAAATCAAGCCACGCTAAATATGTACCTTCTGGCCTTGTAAATTTTATTTCTGGTAGTCTTTCATTAATAAAATCTTCTATATAATCAATATTACCATTCAAGTATTCAAGTAGAGAATCCAACCATTGTTCTCCATATTTATAAGCTGCCTCAGCTGCTACAATACCAAAAATATTTGTCATCCATAATGACGTTTTTTTTATTTGTCTTTCGTATCTTTCCCTTAATGATTTGTTTTTTATTACAACAAAGGATGTTTCAAGTCCAGCAAGATTAAAGGTTTTACTTGGAGCCATACACACGATACTAAAATCTTCGAAAGCATTATCAATATTTAAAAAAGGAGTATGTCTATGCGGTTTATAGACAATGTCAGCATGAATCTCGTCTGAAACAATAAGAATATTATGTTTTTTTGCAAAAAGTCCTAATTCTTTTAATTCAATTTCATTCCATACACGTCCAACTGGATTGTGTGGACTGCAAAAAATGAGCATTTTGGTTTTATTATTTACTTTATTCTCAAGATCATCAAAATCAATTCTATATTCTCCATCGTCTATTTTTAGAGGGTTTTTAATAAGTGTCCTATTATTGTTTTTAACAGCACCAAAAAAAGGATTGTATACCGGCGGTTGAATGACAACTTCATCACCAGGATTTGTATAAGCTTGCATTGCAAGATCAATAGCTGGAACAACTCCTGGAGTAAAAAGAATCCAATCTTTTTCAACCTTCCAGTTAAATCGTTTATCTAACCAATTAGTAACAGAATCATATAAAGTATCTGGTCTTGCAGTATAGCCAAAAACTCCATGCTTCGCACGATCTTGAATTGCCTTTATTACCTGCTCTGGCGATCTAAAGTCCATATCAGCTACCCACATGGGTAGAATATCAGATTTTCCAAAAATTTCATCTACAAAATCCCATTTAAAGCAGTTTGTGCCTCTTCTTTCAATTACACTGTCAAAATCGTATGACATTTCCTTATCCTCCCAACTCTTTCTTCAATTAATATTTTATCCCGGTAAACAAATAAAAACAATTCAATTCTTTCTCAATAAACCAGTTTATAATATCTTTCGTTATATTATTTATTCTTTTATTATTTTATAATTTCGAAACACATCGAAAGATATAACGAAAATATTCATAAGAGTAACGAAAGAGTATTTAATTGATTATAATCATGGTTAATTGAAGTTAAACGTTGATATTCATTTTTGGCAATCAAGTTGGTCGAATGATAGAATTTTTTTGGAGGATAATAATGTCAACTGAAGAGAAAAAGGCAACAATAATTGAAAAACTACGAAAGTATGGAAAAATTAATAATTCAATGCTTGCCGAAGAACTGGATGTATCAGAAGTCACAATAAGAAATTACCTTAGAGAATTAGAGTCGAAAGGTCTTTTAAAAAGAGTACGCGGAGGTGCTGTTAGTATAAGTGCCCATAGATATGATCCAGTGTTTCAGGAACAGATAGCAATTGATGTCGAAGAAAAGCGTGATATTGCAAAGATTACCAGTAAACTTGTTGATAAGAATGATGTTATTTTCATCGATGCAGGTAGTACAGCGTTATTTTTTGCAGAAGAACTGCTTAAAAATCCTCCAATAAATATAACCATAGTAACTAATTCTCTATATATAATGAACAAAGTTGCTGAATTTCCTAATGTGAAAATGCTTGCAATGGGTGGATTCTTTCAACTGAGCACTATGAATTTTCTTGATTTGAATGCTGGTGATTTTTTTAGAAAATACAATATAAACAAGGCATTTGTTGGAATTAATGGTTTTGATGAATTGGGATATTATGCCTCAACTCTTTTAGAATCCGAAGCAAAAAGTATGATTTGTAAAACGGTAAGCGATTTATATATTATGGCCAGTTCGTCAAAGCATTTCAAAAAGTCTCTTGTTTTAATAAACGAATGGACTGGCAAAGAAAAACTTGTAACTGCAGGTTTTTCAGCAGAAAATATTGAAAGAATAAATCAGCTAGCAAAAGGAAAAAGTATAAAAATAATTAATGACCCCTCAGGGGATTAATGAAAAAGGAGGTAAGTTTTATGACTAAGAAACTTGGACTTGTTTTAACACTGGTTTTACTTTTTGCATTCTCTTCAGTATATCTTGCTGCAGATCCAGTAGAAATTACATTATGGTTCCACTCTGGTAGAGGTGAAGAGAGAGATGTCTTAAATGATCAGGTTAAAAGATTTAATGAGATGCAAGATGAAGTGCTTATCAAGGCTGTACAACTACCTGAAGGTAGTTATAATGACCAGGTAAATTCAGCAGCTTTAGCAGGTGATCTTCCAGATATACTTGACCTAGATGGTCCATTCATAGCTAATTACGCTTGGGCTGGTTATCTTATGCCATTAGAAGATTTTGTGCCCGAAGATATGAAAGAAGATTTCCTTCCTTCAATCATTGATCAGGGTACATATGATGGTCATCTTTACGCGCTGGGTACATTCGATTCAGGTCTCGCATTCTGGGGTAATAAAAAGTACCTGGAAAAAATTGGAGCAAGGATCCCTGAGAGTGTAGACGACGCCTGGACATTTATCGAATTTATGGATATTATCAAAAAATTGCAAGAACTTGATGAAGTAAAATATGCATTAGACTTCAAGTTAAATTATGGTGTCGGTGAATGGTACACATATGGATTTTCACCTTTCTTCCAAGCATTTGGTGCTGATTTAATTGATAGGACAAACTTTATGTCTGCAGAAGGTGTACTTAATGGACCTGAAGCTCTTTCAGCAGCAGCCTGGTTCCAGTCTCTATTTCAGAGAGGGTACGCAAATCAGAATCCTCCGGGAGACAATGAATTCATTTCAGGAGCTGCAGCTCTTTCCTGGGTAGGACACTGGGTCTATAATCAATACACAAATGAACTGGGTGATGACCTTGTACTCATTCCTGCGCCTAAATTCTTTAAACAAGCTACTGGAATGGGATCATGGGCATGGAGTATAACTTCAAATTGTGATAATCCTGAAGCTGCATGGAAATTCCTAAGCTTTATTTTGAGGCCAGAAGAAATTCTAAATATGACGAATGCAAACGGCGCAGTCCCTTCAAGGCAGAGTGCTTATGAAATGTCAGAACTTTACGGAGAAGATGGACCTCTAAATATCTTTGTTCAGCAGCTTGAATCAATAGCAGTTACCAGACCGGTTACACCTGCTTATCCAACTATAACATCAGCTTTTGCTCAAGCAATAGATAATATAATTAATGGTTCAGACATCAGGAGTCAACTTGATAGAGCAGTAAGAGAAATTGATGAGGACATTGAATACAACGCTGGTTACCCAACTGACTAGAGCTTCATAATGTTATTAAATTTGGGGGGAGCGTTCCCCCCTTTTTATAACAAAAGGGGGAGATGTTGTGGCAAAAATGTATTATGAAAAAAAGCGTGGATTAAAGTATGCGATTATCTTTCTTATCCCTGGATTAGTACTTTTAACTGTGTTCATGATAGTGCCTTTTTTTTCTGCCTTTTACCTCTCATTTACCAACACCAGACTTATCGCTAGAGTACCTGCAAGATTTATCGGTCTTACAAACTACGAAAAAATGTTAAGAGATGATATGTTTTGGAAAGGGTTAAAGAACATTTTTATTTTTGTAGCCGTAGTAGTTCCTATACAAACTGCACTTGCTCTTTCATTAGCACTACTGGTTAATCAAAAACTTAAGCTCACAAGATTTTTTAGAACAGTTTATTTTCTTCCAACAGTAACAACAATGGTAGTAGTTTCTGTTATATGGACTTTTTTGTATAATCCTGAAGGTTTATTTAATTCATTTTTAACTACCTTCACCTTTGGAGCGTGGGAGCCAATAGATTTTATAAATAATCCTAATTGGGCTTTTCCAGCTATTATGTTACTGTCAATATGGCAGGGTGTAGGTTTTCAGATGCTTATCTTCTTAGCTGGTTTACAGGAAATCCCTGTAACTCTTTATGAAGCTGCCACAATTGATGGTGCAAATAAATGGAAACAATTCTGGAAAATTACATTACCTCAGTTAAAAAACACATCTGTTTTTGTAATTGTATCTACGACTATACTTGCATTTAGACTTTTCACTCAGGTTAAAGTAATGACAAATGGAGGTCCTAATGGTGCAACATACACTGTTGTGCTTCATATCTTCAACCAGGGTTATCAAAGACAATATATTGGATACGCTTCAGCAATCACAGTTGTATTCTTTCTTATCGTCTTAGGTATATCAATTGTACAAAGATCTATACTTGGCGAAGAGAGAGAGGTGGGATGAAATGGCTGTTACTAAACCTCGAAGTAAAAAAAGAGTTGAAATAGTCAATAAAATAATTGGTTATTCTTTATTGGTTATATTTGGCATTTTCTTTTTGTTTCCTCTAATTTATATGTTCACCACCGCTTTTAATCCTGATGAAACAGATATTTTAAAAGAAATGGGTTCTATAAAATCTTTTGTTCCAGAAACCTTGTCTTTCAAAAATTTCTCAGACGTTTTTGAAAGGATGCCCTTTAGTAGATTTTTTCTTAATTCTGTTCTCATTGTATCTACTACCATTGTATGCGGTGTGTTTGTCAACAGCATGTTTGCTTTTGGGTTAGCTAGATTTACGTTTCGAGGACGTGGTTCATTGGTAACGCTGGTTGTTGCGCTTATGATAATACCATTTGAAGCTATTGCCATCCCTTTATTACTAATAACCAATAAATTTGGGTGGCTAAATACTTATCATGTTCAAATTATACCTTTTATCGCATATCCTTTATATATTTTCCTTTTTTATCAGTTCTTTCTTGGATTTCCGAAAGCACTTGAAGAAGCTGCTCTCATAGATGGTGCTAGCTGGTTTAAAATCTACTGGAAAATTGCATTACCATTATCCAAACCTGTTTTATCAAGTGTTGCAATTTTACATTTCTTAATGCAATGGGGTTTCTTCCTGTGGCCACTAATGGTAACGCGTGGACCTGAAGTAAGACCATTACCCGTCGCCATGCAGGTATTCTTTGGACAGTACCCCAGAGATTGGGGAGATATAATGGCCTTCGCTGCAATGATGACAGCACCTGTATTGATTTTATTCGTAATATTACAGGGCCAATATGTAAAAAGTGCTTCTCAAACCGGGATTAAGTAAAGAAGTATTTTGCCTATTAAGCATATTAATATTGTTTATAAGAATAAAGTTAAAGAAAATCACATTTATAAGGAGAGAATATGAGCAAAATTATAATTGCTGGCGAATTATTATTTGACATGATCACGCATGAATATTGTAATACTCTTGCTGAAGCTGATACATTTGATAGATTCTTTGGCGGTTCACCCGGCAATTTAACATCTCACTTAAAAGATCTTAATGAGAATCCAGTAATTATCTCAAGGGTTGGTAATGACCCTTTTGGTAAATCATATAAAAAAAGACTGGAAAATCGGGGTATAAAAACTGATTATATCCAGTTAGATAATGATCATCACACTTCTTTTGTTCTTATATGTAAATCAAAAGGATCACCTGAATTTTTACCCTTAAGAGAATCGGACTATTTTCTTGAACTTCCAGATGATTTTGATCAATTGATTGAAAACGCAGACTTTTTTCACACTACAACGTGGCCACTTTCAAGAGAACCTTCCAGAACCACATTAATAAATATGATTGAAAGTGCAGCAAACAACAATGTCAAGATTTTTTTGGAACCAAATTACAGAGAAATTCTCTGGGAAAAAAATCACGATGGCAGAAAATTTCTAAGAAACCTGATGAAATATTTCTACCTTGTCAAACCTTCTATGGATGACGCATTTCATATCTTTGGAAAGGGCACACCGGAGGAGCAGATAAAATGGTTCCACGAAAATGGTGTTGAAAATGTAATTCTTACATTGGGTAAGGAAGGTTCAATCATATCGGATGGTAAAAAAACTATAAAATTAGCAAGCGTTGCTAAAAAAGTCATCGATACAACAGGTGCTGGAGATGCGTTTTGGGCCGGTACATATTATGGCCTTATCAAAGGGGAATCAATATTTGAAGCAGCGAAAATTGGCAACGCAGTATCAGCATACAGAATTGAGCACGAAAAAGACAGAGCATTGCCAAACATTGAAGAAATAGTCAGAACATACGGAATGGAGGGATAGATATGCGAGTAGCCTTTTTCAATCCTCAAGGTAACTTTGATCCAGAAGATAGTTATTGGACTATGCACCCGGATTTTGGCGGACAACTTGTTTATGTCAAAGAAGTAGCATTTGGGCTGGCAAAAATGGGCATTAAAGTTGATATATTTACAAGAAGAATAGTTGATCCAGACTGGCCAGAATTTGAAGAAAAATTTGACGGGTATCCTGAAATGGATAACATAAAAATAATTCGCATTGATTTTGGTGGTAAAAGCTTTTTGCAAAAAGAAAAATTGTGGCCATATTTGGGTGATTATGCTCGTGGTATTGAGCAATACTATGAGTCGAGTAATATTATACCCGATTTTGTAACTACGCATTATGGTGATGGTGGGATATCCGGAGTAAATTTTGCTAAAGATACAGGGATTCCTTTTTCTTTTACTGCCCATTCACTTGGTGCACAAAAAATGGAAAAAATGGCCAGCATTTATAATAATTTTGAAGAAATGAACAAAGATTACAAATTTACTTCAAGGATAACCGCTGAACGACTGGCTATGAAATACTCATCTGTAAATATTGTTAGCACATCAATGGAAAGATTTCAACAATACGCTCATAATTTATATAACGGCTGGGTAGATGTTAACAACGACAATAAATTTGCACATATTTCTCCTGGCGTAAACACTGATATTTTCACAAATAAATCTCAAGAAATTGATATTGAAATCAAAAGTAAAATTAAGAAAATCATTAATAAATATGGCCCACCAGATAGAATTGGTAAACCACTAATTGTAGCTTCTAGTAGACTTGAGCCTAAGAAAAATCATATAGGCTTATTAAAGGCATATGTAGAGAGTCAACAGCTTAGAGAAAAATCAAATCTCGTAATAGTAGTTAGAAGCATGGAAAATCCTTACATAGAGTATAAAGATAAACCCGAATCAGAAAGGAAAGTCCTTAGTCAATTAATAGAATTAATCAAAAAAGAAAGGTTAAAGGATAGAGTATTTTTTCTTGACATAAACAATCAAAAAGAACTATCAGCATTATATCGCGTTTCTTCAGAATGGTATTCAGTTTTTGCAATAACAACTTTGTATGAACCATTCGGACTTGCTCCAATAGAAGCTATGGCTTGTGGTCTACCTGTGGTAGCTACTAAAAACGGAGGACCTTCTGAAATACTGAGGGACAATGGTGAAGAATATGGTGTACTTGTTGATCCCCAAAACATTGAAGATATTAAAAAGGGACTGGAAAGTATTGTCCTCGGGTATCAAGATTACAGATTACTACAAAAAAGGTCTATAAGAAGAGTTAGAGAGAAATATACCTGGGAGATAACCGCAGAAAAGTATCTGGAAGAAATTGAGAAACACAAAAATGATAAACCAGAGATTGGAGATATTCCAGAGTATTATTTAACGGGGAAAAATCAACCGAAACAACTATGAAAAAAATAAGCCAAGATTCCCAGAAAAACACGTTCAGCGTCAATTGGAAGAAGTTTATCCACTGATATGCGATTTGAGAGTCAATCGGATATGCGTGTTGGGGAGCACACGGATTTGCGAATCTATCGATTCGGATTTGCGCCTACGGCGGTATTTGAGCAAAATTCGCTTATAGGGTTTAGTAAAATATATAGAATTTTCTTTGTAACTGCATATCTTCAGGTGTAATTGTTTGTATTGCCTAAC